>NZ_VRSV01000002.1:702603-1053905 GCF_008017415.1 Microbacterium hatanonis
GGAGATGACGGCGCCGGCGCACGATCGGAGACGGTAGCTCGTCGTCGACAGGTTCGCGCCCGAGGCGTTTGGCGCGCTCGGCGCGCAGAGAGAGACTGGAATCATGCCCGATGACTCCGCAGCATCCGCCTTCACCCTGTGGGCGGTCTTCCGCCGCGACCCCCACAATCCCGTCGGCGAGGCCGACAGCACCGAGCTGGCCGACATCGTCGCACTGATCGAGCAGGGCGGGGCCGTCACCGTCCGCGGCTTCTACGACGTCAGCGGTCTGCGCGCCGACGCCGACATGATGGTGTGGCTGCACGGCCCCGACGCCGAGTCGCTGCAGCGGGCGCTGCGTCGACTGCGCCGCACCGAGCTGCTGCGCACCCTGCTGCCGACGTGGAACGCCATGGGCGTGCACCGCGATGCCGAGTTCAACCGTTCGCACGTGCCCGGTTTCCTCCGGGGCGAGCACGCCCGCGAGTGGCTGTGCCTCTACCCGTTCGTGCGCAGCTACGAGTGGTACCTCCTCCCCGAGGAGGAGCGCCGCGCGATGCTCATGGATCACGGACGCAAGGGCGCCGCTTTCACGGGCGTCGTCGCGAACACCGTCGCCTCCTTCGCGCTCGGCGACTACGAATGGCTGCTCCCCATGGAGGCCGACGAGCTCACCGACCTCGTCGACATGATGCGGGAGCTCCGGTACACCGAAGCACGCCGCCACGTACGCGAAGAGGTTCCCTTCTACACCGGCCGCCTGCTCGACCTCGCCGAGATCCCCGAGGTCCTGCAGTGAGCCGGGCGCGATGAGCGCGCCCCTTCGCCTCGGCACCCGACGCAGCGCTCTGGCACTCGCCCAATCGCAGCAGCTCGCCGACGCGCTGACCCGCACGTCCGGCCGCGAGGTGCTCCTCGTGCCGATCGTCTCCGAGGGCGACGTCAACCGCGCCTCTCTGTCGCAGCTCGGTGGCCGCGGCGTCTTCGCGAACGGCCTGCGGGAGGCGCTCGCCGCGGGCGAGTGCGACCTGCTCGTCCACTCGCTCAAAGACCTCCCGACGGCGCAGCCCGACGGCCTCGTGATCGCCGCCACCCCGGCCCGCGAGGACGCCAGGGACGTCGTCATCACCCGGGACGGAACACCGCTGTCCGAACTGCCCCAGGGGTCGGTCGTCGGCACCGGGTCACCCCGCCGCATCGCGCAGGTGCTGCGGCGCAACCACCGCGTGCAGGTGCGCGATCTGCGCGGCAACGTCGACTCGCGGCTGTCGCGCGTGCGCGACGGCGATCTCGACGCGGTGGTGCTCGCCGCCGCCGGTCTGTCGAGACTCGGCGGAGACCTGGGCGGACTCGTCGCCGAGCCCCTGGGCCTCGACGAGTGGCCGACCGCGCCGGGACAGGGTTCGCTCGCCGTCGAGACGCGGACCGACGCCGCATCCGACCTGCTCGAAGCGCTCGGACGGCTGGACGATCTGCCGACCCGGATCGAGATCACGGCGGAGCGCGCCGTGCTCGCCACCCTCGACGCGGGGTGCCACGCACCGGTGGGGGCGCACGCCTCCCTGTCGGACGGCGATCTGCGGATCCGTGCGCTGGTCTACGCCCTCGACGGGGCGCACCGCATCGGAATGGACCGAACCGTGCGCCTCGAGCCGGGGTATGCTCGGACAGCAGGCAGCGGCGATGGTGCGATTGCTGCCGATGGTGCGGACCCGATCGCGCGAGCTGCGCGCACCGGGGAAGATGTCGCACATCGGTTGCTCGAACGTGGGGCGGCCGATCTTGTCCCACGAGAGTCGACCCCATGAATTCCAGCCCACGGCACACCCCGACGCCCGACCGGCCCCTGGCCGGCTGGCGCGTCCTCGTGCCGCGGGGCGGCCCCTGGGGTGACGGTGTCGCCGCGACCCTGCGCAACCAGGGAGCGACCCCCGTCATCGCGCCGTTGATCAACTTCGCGCCGACGAACGACCAGGCCTCGCTCGAGGCCGCCCTCAGCGATCTCGCCGCGGGGGCGTTCGACTGGCTCACCGTGACCAGCGCGACGACGGTCGACGTGCTCTACGCCTACCGCGCCGTGCTGCCCGCGTCGACGAAGGTCGCCGCGGTCGGCGAGACGACCGCCGCCGCCCTCCAGGCCGCCGGCTATCGGGTCGACCTCGTTCCCGAGCGCGACAACTCCGCCGCGGGCATGGCCGAGCAGATGATCTCCCTCGAGCCCGACTCCCGCCGGGTGCTGGCGCTGCGCAGCGAGATCGCGAAGCCCGTGCTCACGCGGATGCTAATCGAGGCCGGGCACGACGTGCGCAGCGTCGTGGCCTACCGCACGGTCGGAGTGCCCGTCACCGACAAGATCGCCCGGGATGTGACCTCCGGCCGCATCAACGCGATCCTCGTGACCAGCGGATCGGTCGCCGAGCAGGTGCAGGCGCAGTTCCCCCGCATCCCCGACTCCACCGTCATCGCCGCGATCGGCCCGCGCACCGCGAAGGACGCCCGTCGCGCCGGGCTCGCCGTCGACGTGATCGCCGAGCAGCAGACCGTCGACTCGCTCATCGCCTCGGTCGCGCGCTTCCCCCTCCCGCACTCGGCCGACGAGTTCACGCCGTGAGCTTCCCGCAGCACCGTCCGCGGCGGCTGCGGCAGTCGCCCGCCGTCCGCCGTCTCGTGCGCGAGACCCATCTCGCCCCGTCGCAGCTCGTGCTGCCGATGTTCGTGCGCGAGGGCATCTCCGAGCCGTCGCCCATCTCGTCGATGCCGGGGGTCGTGCAGCACTCGCTCGACTCGCTCCGGCGTGCGGCGGCGGATGCTGCGGACGCCGGTGTCGGCGGACTCATGCTCTTCGGCGTGCCCGCGGTGCGCGACTCGCGGGGTTCCGGAGCCGACGATCCTCGCGGCATCCTGAACGTCGCGACCGAGGCGCTCGTCGCCGAGGTAGGCGACGCGCTGGTGGTGCAGACCGATCTCTGCCTCGACGAGTTCACCGATCACGGCCACTGCGGCGTCCTCGACGCGCAGGGGCGGGTCGACAACGACGCCACCCTCGAGCGGTACGCGTCGATGGCCCTCGCGCAGGCGCGGGCGGGCTCCGCCCTTCTGGGCCTGTCGGGGATGATGGACGGCCAGACCGCTCACGTGCGCGCTGCTCTCGACGCCGAGGGCTTCACCGACACGATGATCCTCGCCTACTCGGCGAAGTACGCGGGGGCGTTCTACGGCCCGTTCCGCGAAGCGGTCGACTCGCAGCTCGTCGGCGATCGCCGCACATACCAGCTCGACCCCGCCAACGGTCGCGAGGGCGTGCGCGAGGCGCTGCTCGACGCCGAGGAGGGCGCCGACATCGTCATGGTCAAGCCCGCGATGCCCTACCTCGACGTGCTCGCCGAGGTGCGGGCCTCGGTCGACATCCCCGTCTGGGCCTACCAGGTGTCCGGCGAGTACGCGATGATCGAGGCGGCCGCGGCGCACGGGTGGATCGACCGGCGCCGCGCGATCGAAGAGAGCCTGCTCGGCATCCGGCGAGCCGGTGCCGACGCGATCCTGACGTACTGGGCCGTCGAAGCCGCCCGCTGGCTGCGCGACACCCCCTGATCAGCCTCTGCCTGCGTCGCCCGCGCTCCAGCAACAAGTCAGGCTGAATCGGGATCGGGAGCGGCCCGGGGGCGAGACAACCACCATTCATCCTGAGTTAGGGACGGAACCCGACCATGACCGATCGCAATGACGAGCTGTTCGACCGCGCGCGCGAGGTGATCCCGGGCGGGGTGAACTCGCCCGTGCGCGCCTACGGGTCGGTCGGCGGCACGCCGCGATTCCTCGCGTCGGCGCGCGGCGCGACGGTGACGGATGCTGCCGGACGCGAGTTCGTCGACCTCGTGGCCTCCTGGGGGCCGGCCCTCCTCGGACACGCGCACCCCGAGATCGTGGAGGTCGTGCAGGCGGCGGCCGCCCGCGGCCTCTCGTTCGGCGCGCCGACCGGCGCAGAGGTCGAGCTCGCTTCGCTCATCGCCGAGCGGGTGGCGGTCGGCGACGCGAAGCCCATCGAGAAGGTGCGGCTCGTCTCGACGGGCACCGAGGCGACGATGACCGCGATCCGTCTCGCGCGCGGCGTCACGGGCCGCGACCTCCTCATCAAGTTCGCCGGGCACTACCACGGCCACTCCGACGGGCTGCTGGCCGCCGCGGGATCGGGCGTGGCGACGCTCGCCCTGCCCGGATCGGCCGGTGTTCCCGCCCCGATCGCCGCGCAGACCCTCGTGCTGCCCTACAACGACCTCGACGCGGTGCGCGAGGCCTTCGCGCTGCACGGCGACCGCATCGCCGCCGTGATCGTCGAGGCGGCCGCGGCGAACATGGGCGTCGTCGCGCCGCTTCCCGGCTACAACGCCGCACTCGCCGACATCGCCCACGACAACGGCGCGCTCCTCATCATCGACGAAGTGCTCACCGGGTTCCGCGTGCACCCCGCGGGGTACTGGGGTCTGCAGGCCGAGGCCGGCGAGGCCTTCACTCCCGACCTCTTCACGTTCGGGAAGGTCGTCGGGGGAGGGATGCCGCTGGCCGCCCTCGGTGGTCGCGCCGACGTCATGGACGCCCTCGCCCCGCTCGGCCCCGTCTACCAGGCGGGCACCCTCTCGGGGAACCCGCTGTCGGTCGCGGCCGGTATCGCCACCCTGCGTCTGGCCACCCCCGAGGTCTACGCCCGGGTCGACGCCGCGGCGGCCGTCGTCGCCGACGCGCTGTCGTCGGCCCTCACCGCCGAGGGCGTCGTGCACGCCGTGCCGCGCGCGGGCTCGCTGTTCGGGGTCGCGTTCCTCCCCGACGCGCCCCACGACTACGCCACCGCGCTGACGCAGGACGCCTGGCGCTACCCGCCGTTCTTCCACGCGATGCTCGACGCGGGCGTCTCCCTCCCGCCGAGCGTCTACGAGGCGTGGTTCCTCACCGCCGCGCACGACGAGGCCGCCCTCGACCGCATCGTGTCGGCGCTCCCGGCCGCGGCCCGCGCCGCAGCGTCCGCCCTCGACCCCACGCTCCTCGCGCAGTGAGCGCGTTGCGCGCATGACCCGCGTCGTCGTGCTCGCCGGCGGGGTCGGCGGGGCGAAGTTCACGCTCGGCGTCCGCGAGGCCCTCGCGCGCCGCGGCGCCCCCGAGGCGACGGTCGTCGTCAACACCGGCGACGACCTGTGGCTCTCGGGTGTGCGGCTGCAGCCCGACATCGACTCGATCCTCTACGCGCTCGCCGGGGTCAACGACACCCAGCGCGGGTGGGGGCGTCAGGGCGACACCGAGCGCGTCAACGAGGAACTTCAGGCGTGGGGTGCGGGCTGGCCGTGGTTCACCCTCGGTGACCTCGATCTCGGCACGCACCTCGCCCGCACCGGATGGCTGCGCGACGGAGCGACCCCGACGCAGGTCGTCGAGCGGCTGTCGGCCCGTTGGCCGCTGGGGGTGCGGATGCTGCCGATGACCGATGCGGAGGTCGACACGCGCGTGCTGCTCGAGGACGGCCGGGACCTGCACTTCCAGGAGTGGTGGACGCGGTACCGCGCCACCCTCGCGCCGTCCCGCTTCGACAACCCCGGGGTCGCGTCGGCCGTGCCCGCGCCCGGTGTGGCCGAGGCGATCGCCGCCGCCGACGTGGTGCTGATCGCGCCGTCCAACCCCGTCGTCTCCATCGGTCCGATCCTGCGGGTGCCGGGGGTGCGTGAGGCGCTGGCCGCAGCATCCGCGCCCGTCGTGGGCGTCTCACCGATCATCGGCGGCAGGGTGGTGCGTGGGATGGCCGACGTCTGCCTCGCCGCGATCGGCGTCGAGACCTCGGCCGCCGCCGTCGCGGCGCACTACGGTGCGCGGGCGACGGGCGGCCTGCTCGACGCGTGGCTCGTCGCGACCGAAGACGCCGACGCTGCCGCTGCGGTCGAGGCGGCAGGCATCCGGCCCGTCGTCTCCCCGCTGTGGATGAGCGACGTCGCGGCATCCGCCGCGATCGTCGCGTCGGCGCTCGAGGCGGCCGGCGTCTGATCCGCCCGCGACGTCACGGCTTGCGCACGAGCGCACGACCTCTGGCCGACCCCGACCCGTGTGCTCGTGCAGAACCCGTGCGCTCAGTCCACCGGGGCTAGGCCGCAGACGACGCCAGCACCGCGGCGGTGCGCTCGCCCAGACCCAGGGCGGATGCTGCGGCCAGCTGCTCGGCGGTGTCGACGTCGCGACGCAGGGTCGAGTCGACGGGGACGTCGAGGGGCGTGCAGCCGAGCAGTTTGTGGCGCGAGAAGGAGTCTTCGCCGAAGGCCGAGAGCCAGGTCGCGCCGGCCCGGGCGGTCACGAGCGTCGAGCCCTCGCCCTCGGCGTCGGCGACGACCCCGCGCTCCACGGCCTCGGCGGCCTCGAGAGCGGTGTCGAGGTCGAACGGACGCAGCGCCGGAAGGTCGCCGAGCAGGGCCGCGCGCGGGACGTCGGATCCGGCGGCGGCCGCCCCGGTCGCGATCGCGGCGTCGAGTCCGCGGGTGTCGCCCTCACGGACGACGTCGACCGTCCGCATCCGGCGCACGGCGGCGGCGATGTCGGAGTCCTCGGTCACGACGATCACCCGTTCGACCGCCGTGGCCGCGGCCGCGGCCGCGATCGTGTCGAGCGCCAGCGCGCGGGCCAGCGCCGCACGGTCGGGCGCGGCATCCGACAACCGCGACTTGCCGACGTCCGACGACTTCACCGGCACGATGACGACCCACCCGGGGCTTCCGTGTTCGGCCGGCGCGGGCGAGGAGCGCGGCGAGAAGCGGTCAGACAGAGACATCACGACAATTCTGCCCGAGGGCGGGGCGAACGGGGGCGGGCTTGCCGAGGAGGGCTCAGTCGGCGAAGCGCGCGCGCAGGCGCGGCAGGATCTCGGCCCCGTACATCCGCAGGAACTCCGCCTGGTCGTGCCCGGGGTCGTGGAACACGAGGTGGCGGAAGCCCAGCTCGACGTATCGTGCGATCTTCTCGACGTGCTCGTCGGGGTCGGTCGAGACGATGAATCGCGATGCCGCGCGCTCCAGCGGCAGCTCGGAGGCGAGCCGCTGCATCTCGAGCGGATCGTGCACGTCGCGCTTCTCCTCGGGGGAGAGCGCGAGCGGCGCCCAGAAACGGGTCTTCTCCATCGCGGTGTCGTGGTCGGGGTGGTACGAGACCTTGACCTCGATCATCGTGTCGATCGCGTCGGCCTCGCGTCCGGCCTTCTCCAGCCCCTCGGCGAGAGCGGGCAGCAGCGTGTCGGTGTAGAGCGCCGGGTCCTTCCCGCTCGTGGTGATGTAGCCGTCGGCGATGCGTCCGGCCAGGCGCGTGGCAGCCGGCCCCGACGCGCCGATGTAGATCGGGACGGTCTGGTCGGCCGGCGGACGGTCGTAGATCGTGGCGTCCTTGACCGAGTAGTACTTCCCCTCGTAGGTGACGCGCTCGTCGGCCCAGAGCTTCTCGATGAGGATGATCGCCTCCTTGAGGCGCTGGAACCGCTCGGGCGGCTCGGGCCACTCGAGACCGAGCGTGACCTCGTTGAGCGCTTCGCCCGTGCCGACTCCGAGGATGATCCGTCCCGGGTACATCACGCCGAGGGTCGCGAAGGCCTGCGCGACGACGCCCGGGTGGTAGCGGAACGTCGGGGTGAGCACCGATGTGCCCATCACGATGGTCGAGGTACGGGCTCCGAGAGCTCCGAGCCACGGAAGTGCGGCGGGGGCGTGGCCCCCCTCGTGCATCCACGGCTGGAGGTGGTCGGAGAGGAAGACGGAGTCGAAGCCCATCTCCTCGGCGAGCACGGCGAACTCGAGCAGCTCGGACGGACCGAACTGCTCGCTGGACGCCTTGTATCCGAAACGCAACGGGACGGTCATGTCGTCTCTCCTCTGGTCTGGCCGTGACGCGAGGGCGCGTGCGCGGGTTCGAACTCGCTTCCGTCCGCGGCGGCGAGCCGCTCGCGGAAAGCCTGCACGGTCCCGGGCCACAACAGCGTGAGCCGCCCCGAACGATCGTCGACGTACCAGTTGCCGCAGCCACCGGTGAGCCAGGGGGTGGATGCGGCGGCGGTCGCGATCTCGTCGGTGTACGCCGCCTCGGCCTCGGGCCGTGTGCGCAGCACGCCGTCGGCGCGACGGTCGCGCTCGACGAGCGCGCGGACGACGTACGCCGCCTGCTCCTCGCTCATCAGCACCGACGAGTTGTGGCCGAGGCTGGCGTTCGGCCCATTGAGCACGAAGAGATTCGGGAAGCCCGGCACGACCGTCGACGCGAACGACGTCATGCCGCCGGCCCAGTGCTCCGCGAGCGTCGTTCCGCCCTCGCCGCGCACCAGCTCGGCGTACGGCTGCTGCGAGGCGGCGAATCCGGTGGCGAGCACGATGACGTCGGCCTCGTGCCGCGCACCGCTTCCGGCGACGAGGGTGGTGCCGTCCACCGATGCGAGGGCGGATGCTTCGAGGGTGACCGCGTCGGAGGCGACCGCCGGGTAGAACTCGTCCGAGAGCAGCACCCGCTTGCAGCCGAAGGCGTAGTCGGGCGTGAGCGCCTGTCGGAGCGCGGGATCGGCGACCTGACGCGCGAGGTGCGCGAGAGCGACCGCGAGGGCGGCGGCCGAGGCGGCGGCATCGCCCGAGCGCGAGGCGAAGCGCGCCTCGCCCTCGACGAAGAGCTCGGCGCGCAGCCGCGCGAGCTCGTCGGGATGGCTGGCGAATCGCTGCTGCTCGTCGGCGCTGTAGTCGCGCCCGCCGCGGGGGACGATCCAGGCGGGAGTGCGCTGGAAGAGCGTGACGTCGGCGGTGCGGGCGAGCTCGGGCACGAGCTGGACGGCACTCGCGCCGGTGCCGACGACCGCGACCCGCGCGCCCGAGAGCTCCACGGAGTGGTCCCATCGCGCCGAGTGGAAGATCGCGCCGGGGAACGACTCGAGCCCCGGGATCGACGGCACGTGGGGTTCGGTCAGGCGCCCGCACGCCAGGACGAGCGACGAGGCCTCGATCGTCTCCCCGCCCGCGTCGATCCGCCAGAGCGCGGCCGCAGCATCCCACTCCGCTCCCAGCACGGGGGTGCGCAGGCGCAGGCGGTCGCCGAGCTCCTCGTGTTCGGCTACGGCTTCGAGGTACGCGTGGATCTCGGGCCCCGGCGCGAAGGTGGCCGACCACGTCGGGTGCGGGTGGGCGGCGAAACCGTAGAGGTGCGACGGCACGTCGCAGGCGACCCCGGGGTAGGTGTTGTCGCGCCAGGTGCCGCCGACCGTCTCACCGCGCTCGAGCACGACGAAGTCGTCGCGGCCCGCGCGGCGCAGCGCCATCGCCATGCCGAGGCCGGCGAACCCCGCCCCGACGATCGCGACGTCGACCCGGGTCACGCGACGCCCGGCCCTCTGGTCGGGGTGCCGTAGTCGGTGGTGCGGAGGCGGAACGGGCGGAACAGGCGTGCGGCGATGCGGGAGGCGTCGGCGACCGGCAGCTCGAGCCCCTGCTCGACCCCGGCGTCGGGGAGGACGCGTCCGTCGAGGAGCGCGCCCCCGAGGTCGTCGCCGCCCGATCGCAGCAGCTCGGCCGCAGCATCCGTCCCGACCCGGGTCCACGGGATCTGCACGTGAGGGATGCTGCCGGAGAGCAGAAGGCGAGAGACCGCCACCATCGCGCGGTGCTCGTCGAGCGCAGCGCGCCCGGCGACGAGGGGGACGCCGCCGCCGCTGGCGAGCGGTGTCGGGGGGAGAGGGCCGGCGCCGCTGGCGAGCGGTGCCGGGGGGAGAGGGCCGGCGCCGCTGGCGAGCGGTGCCGGGGGGAGAGGAATGGGCACGAACTCGGTGAACCCGTTCGTCTCGCCCTGGATGCGGCGAAGTTCGCGCAGGTGCGCGACGCGCTCGGCGGCCGTCTCGACGTGGCCGTAGAACAGCACCGATGTCGAGCGGAAGCCCGCGCGATGGGCCGCGGTGATCGCCTCGATCCAGTGGTCGATCTCGGTGTCGCCGGGGGAGACGAGGGCGCGCACGCGCTCGCTGAGCACCTTCACGCCGGTGCCGGGGACGGTGTCGACGCCCGCCTCGCGGAGAGCGGCGAGGGCGCCGTCGAGACCGAGCCCGCCGCGGTCGGCGAGGTCCCACACGTCCTGCGGCCGATAGGCGTGCAGGTGGATGCCGGGGGCTCCGTCCTTCACCGCTCGCGCGATGCCGAGGTAGGCGCGGGGATCTTCCGCCGCATCGAGCCGCCCCTGCACGCACACCTCGGTGGCACCGAGGTCGGCCGCGTCGGCGGCGATCTGCGCGACGTCGTCGAGGCCGAACGTGCCCGGGCCGCCGCGACCGGCGGCGCGGAAGCCGGACGACGACAGATTGCGGTTGACGACGAGGCTGACGGTCTCACCGACGGTGTACCGGCGCACGTCGTCGGCGGTGGCCGCGAGGGCGTCGAGGTCGGGCCCCGTCGCCTCCAGCAGCGTCACCCACTCGGCGTCGTCGAGCGCCAGAGGATCGGCCGCGGCGGCTTCCGCGAGGCGCCGTGCGTCGCTGGTCGGTCGCCGGTCGGGTGAGGCGTTCCCGGTCGCGCGCGCGCGGCTTCCGCCCGTACCCGGGCTGGATGCCTCGTCGTCGGCGCGCTGCGCCGCGATTGCGGGGGTGCCCGAAGACGACGGCGCTGATGAGCCTGAGTACGGTTCGCGGGGTGCCGCCGTCACGTCGGCGGCCAACCCCGTCGCGGGATCGGCGAGGGCGGCGACGGCGGCGTGGAGGGCCGGGTCGATCCACCGGGCGGCGTCGCGGACGAACGGGGGCTGGGCGGTCAGGCGCTCGCGCAGGGTGAAGCCGAGCTCGGCCGTCATGCGCGCGAGGTCGTCGAGGTGCGGCCACGGGCGCTCGGGATTGACGTGGTCGGCCGTCAGCGGCGAGATGCCGCCCCAGTCGTCGGCGCCCGCGCGCACGAGGAGGGCGAACTCGGCAGCGTCGGAGAGGTTCGGCGGCACCTGGATGCGCATGTGGGGCCCGAAGACGAGTCGGGCCACGGCGACCGCGGCGACGTACTCGACAAGGTCGGCGTCGGGGGCGTCCTGCATGGCCGTGCGCGGCTTCGCCCGGAAGTTCTGCACGATGATCTCCTGCACGTGCCCGTGACGCTCGTGCAGCTCGCGCATCGCGATGAGCGACTCGGCTCGATCGCGGAGGGTCTCGCCGATCCCGACGAGGATGCCCGTGGTGAACGGGATGCCCGCCGCGCCGGCCTCGTCGATCACCTTGAGCCGCAGGTCGGGGTCTTTGTCGGGCGACCCGAAGTGCACCTGCCCGGGCTCCTCGAAGAGTCGGCGCGAGGTGGTCTCGAGCATCATGCCCATCGACGGGGCGGTGGGGCGCAGCATCCGCAATTCTTCGGCGTGCATGACACCCGGGTTCGCATGGGCGAGGAGCCCCGTCTCGGCGGTGACCAGTCGCGCGATCGCGGCGACGTAGTCGAGGGTCGATGCATAGCCGTGCTCGTCGAGCCAGGCTCGGGCCTCGGGCCAGCGGTCCTCGGGCCGGTCGCCCAGCGTGAGCAGCACCTCTTTGCAGCCCATCGCCTGGCCCTGCCGCACGACCGCGAGCACCTGCTCGGGAGACATGAAGGCCGGCTTGCGCTTCTTCAGCAGCTGCCCCGGGGTGTCGACGAAGACGCAGTAGTGGCAGCGGTCGCGGCAGAGCGTCGTCAACGGCACGAACACCTTGCGCGAGTAGGTGATGACCGAGGGCTGGCCGGCGGCCGCGAGTCCCTCGTCACGGGTCGTCGTCGCGAGGTCGAGCAGCGCCTCGAGGTCGGCACCGGTCGCCGCGAGCAGCACCTCGGCTGCGTCGGCGTCGAGAGCCGCGCCCCCGCGGAGTGCGTCGAGCAGGTCGGCGACGGGAGATACGGTGCTGCCGACGCTCATGGATTCAGGCTATCCCGCCTCCCGCGCGCCGGGGCCGACGGTCGTGCGGTGGATCGTTGTCGTCCTGTGAGCATCCGGCCCGGAATGAGACGTCGACCGCTGGCAGGATGGAGACATGGTCTCCCTCCTGCTCGATTCGACACAGCTCGAGGTCGTGCTGTCGCCGACCGAGAAGGCCATGTCGTTCCGGCGCGGCAACCTGAGGGTGCCGCGGGAGACGATCGTGCGCGCCCAGCTCACCGACGACGCCTGGACGTGGCTGCGCGGCGTTCCGAACCCGGGCATCTACCTGCCCGTCGCGGTTGCGATGGGCACGTGGAAGTCCGCCGGAGGCAACGATCTGGTGCTCATCCGTCGGCGCCGGTCGAGCGTGGTCATCGACCTCGAGGGCCACGACGAGTTCGAACGGCTGATCCTCACGACGCAGCACGGCGCCTCGCTGCTCCAAGCTCTGCGCCTGGAGGTCGACGGCGAACCCGAGGACGTCGCCGCGATCGCGAAGAAGAAGCCCCGCCGACGGGGCTGACCCGAGTCAGTCGACGTCGCGACGCCAGGTCGTGAACTGTCCGATGACGAGGAACACGACCGCGTAGCCGAGCAGCACGAGTCCGCCGACCCACCATTCGAGCGGTTCGGTGGCGCTGGCCGCCGCGACCGACAGGGCGCTGCTGCCGACGAGCGCGTCGCCGGCGGCACCGGGGAGCAGGCGGGCGATCGGCTCGATGCCCTCGACGAACGCGCCCGCGACACGCGCGATCGGTTCGATGAACTGGGTGAACGCCAGCACGAGCACGATGGCCACGACCTGGTTGCGCACGATCGTTCCGACGCCGAGGCCCACGAGAGCCCAGAGCGCGAACGACAGCACCATGCGGGCGAGCATGGCCCAGGTGTCGCTCTCGCCGAGCAGGGTCGGAACATCGGATGCGGCGAGCACGAGCGCACCCGGACCCACGGCGGCGATCGTTCCGATCACGCCGTAGAGGGCGCCGATCGCGAGCGCGACCACGACCTTGCCGGCGAGCACCGTGCCGCGGCGCGGGGTGGCGAGGAACGAGGGGGTGAGCGTCTTGTGCCGGAACTCCGACGTGACCATCAGCGTGCCGATGAGCAGCGGGAAGACGTAGCCGAAGGAGGTGGCGACGCTGTAGATCACCGGCGGGAGGGTGTCGACCGGGAGGGCGGGGCCGGTGCTCCCGGGCAGGGATCCGGTGGCGACGGCGGCGAGGGCCCAGCCGAAACCGGCCGCCACGAAGGCGACGTAGACGGCGAGCACCAGGGCGAGGATCCACCAGATCGAGGTGGTGAACTGCTTGGTCAGCTCGGAGCGGGTGGCGGTTGCGAGACTCATCGCTGCTCCTCCTCGGCGGGGTCGCTCTCGGCGGGCGGCACCACGTCGATCACGCCGGTGGCGGCGACGGCGAAGGCCGCGGTCGACGGCGCCGGCTCGGGCTCGGGGGAGTCGGTCGCTGAGCTCGTCGAAGCGTCGGACGGCGTGGCCCCTTCGGCAGGCGCAGGGGCCTGCGGGGGCTCAGGGGCCGACTCGGGCTGGGCCTCGGGGGCCTGTTCGGGCTGGGGCTCGAGAGCCGGCTCGGGCTCAGGGGTCGGCTCAGGCGAAGGAACCGGCTCGGACTCGACCGCGGGAAGCGGAGGGCTCGGCGCAGCATCCGCCGGGGGCGCGACGACCACGCCGTTGACGAGGTCGAGGAAGATCTCCTCGAGCCCGGCCCCGCGGCGTTGCAGGCTCGACAGCACGACGCCTGCCGCGCCGGCGATCGCGCCCACCTCCGCCGGTTCGACCCGGTGAACGGTCAGGCCGTTGCGCAGCACCGCGTACTCGAGTCCGGCGGCCTCGATCGCGGCGATGAGGGCCGCGCGGTCGGGGGCGTCGACGATCGTCGCGTGTTCGCTGCGTTCGGCGAGGTCTTCGATACCGCCCTGGAAGACGAGCTTGCCCGAGGCGATGATGAGCAGGGCGTCGACGGTCTGCTGCACTTCGGCCAGCAGGTGAGACGAGATGAGCACGGTGCGGCCTTCGCCGGCGAGGGTGCGCAGCAGGCCCCGCATCCAGCGGATCCCCTCGGGGTCAAGGCCGTTCGTGGGCTCGTCCAGCACGAGCACGCCGGGGTCGCCGAGCAGCGCCGAGGCGAGACCGAGCCGCTGACGCATGCCGAGCGAGTAGCCGCCGACCTTGCGCCCGCCGACGTCGGAGAGCCCGACGAGCCCGAGCACCTCGTCGACGCGGGCGCGGGGGACGCCCCCCGCATCGGCGTAGACCTTGAGGTGGTTCGCGGCGGTGCGCCCGGGATGGAAGCTCGATGCTTCGAGCGCGGCGCCCACGCTCTGCAGGGGTCGGTCGAGCTTGTCGTAGGTGCGCCCGCCGATCGTGGCGGTGCCCTCCGTCGGGCGGACGAGTCCGAGCAGCATCCGCAGCGACGTCGTCTTCCCGGCGCCGTTCGGCCCCAGGAAGCCGG
Organism: Microbacterium hatanonis; assembly: GCF_008017415.1. NCBI lineage: Bacteria > Bacillati > Actinomycetota > Actinomycetes > Micrococcales > Microbacteriaceae > Microbacterium > Microbacterium hatanonis. The sequence goes on from NZ_VRSV01000002.1 coordinate 716,952, forward strand.
TCACCAGGCCCGGCTCGACGCGAGCCGTGAGGCCGTCGACCGCGGTCACCGGGCCGAAGCGCTTGACGAGCCCGGAGAATTCCAGCACCTGTCCGTCTGGCATGCCGAAACCTCCCGTTCATGCGTGCGTTCCTTCCATCTTGGCGGAAACACCCCCCGATCCCGCATTTCCTTCCGTCTCTGACCGTGCCGCGCCCGGCGCGCTACCGTGACGGAGTGGATGCTGCGACCGAACCCCGTGTGATCGCCCGAGCCGCGAGCGGGCTCGGACGCCTCACGCTGGATCGCCCGAAAGCCCTGAACGCGCTCGACCTCGGCATGGTGAGGAGTCTCCGCACGGCGCTCGACGAATGGGAGCACGAGCCCGACGTCGGGATCGTGCTGCTCGACGGAGCCGGTGACCGCGGGTTCTGCGCCGGCGGTGACGTGCGCGGGCTCGCCGACCAGATCCGTTCCGGCGACCCGGACGCGGCGGGTGTCTTCTTTCGCGACGAGTACGCCCTGAACGCCCGCATCGCCGAGTACCCGACGCCGATCGTCGTCTTCGCCGACGGCATCACGATGGGCGGGGGCATCGGCCTGGCCGGGCACGCGACCGTACGCGTCGTCACCGAGCGGTCGATGCTCGCGATGCCCGAGACCCGAATCGGCTTCACGCCCGACGTCGGCGGCAGCTGGCTGCTCGGCCGGGCGCCCGGCCGTCTCGGCGAGTACCTCGCTCTGACGGGCGCGTCGATGAACGGCGCGGACGCCGTCTACGCCGGCTTCGCCGACCACGTCGTCCCGAGTGAGAACCTCGACGCGCTGCGCGACGCCCTCGAGACGCGGGCCGATCCGTCCACGCCGGCCGAGATGGTGCTGCTCTTCGACGAGACCCCGCCGCCGTCCCCGCTCGAGGCGGCCCGGGTATGGATCGACGACGCGTTCGCCGCCGAGACCGTGGGCGAGATCGTCGAACGTCTGCGCGCACGGCCGGAGCCCGAAGCCGCCGCCACCGCCGACACGCTCGGCGAGCTCTCGCCCACGGCGCTGGTCGTGACGCTCGAGGCCGTCCGCCGCGCCCGCTCGCTGCCGCACCTCCGTGCGGCGCTCGAGCAGGAGTACGGGCTCGTGCTGTGGTTCGCCGCGACCCAGCCCGACCTGCTCGAGGGCATCCGCGCGCAGCTCGTCGACAAGGACCGCTCGCCCCGGTGGGCTCCGGCGTCGCTCGACGAGATCGCCCCCGCCACGCTCGCCGAGGCGTTCGCCCATCGACCCGCCACCCCGCTCTGGAGTTGAGATGGCCACGACGAAGAAGCGACGCCCGCGCACCTTCTCTGCCGCGCTCGACTGGTTCTTCTTCGTCTTCGCGGGTCTCGCGTCGGTCTGGCTCGCGTACCTGGGCTTCACCGAGACCTTCGCCGTCGGCTGGTGGGGCATCCCCATGGCGATCGCGTTCTGGGTGCTGCTGGCCTACCTCGTGCTGCCGCGCCTGCACCGCATCCTCACGGCCGTCTACGTGCCCGACTACTTCATCGGGCGCGCCCGCACGAGCGACGGCCTGCTCGGCGACCCGGTGAACCTCGCGTTCATGGGAACGCGCGAGCAGATCGAGGCGGCCCTCGTGGCGGCGTCGTGGCGGCCGGCCGATCCGGTGACCCTGCGGTCGTCGTGGCGCATCATCACGTCCACCGTGACGCGCCGCAGCTACGACGAGGCGCCGGTGAGTCCGCTCTTCCTGTTCGGTCGGCAGCAGGACTTCGCCTACCAGCAGGAGTTCGCCGGCAATCCCTCTCAGCGTCATCACGTGCGCTTCTGGCGATGCCCCGACGGGTGGCTCCTGCCGGGCGGCTATCGCGTCGAATGGGTCGCGGCGGGCACGTTCGACACGGCGGTGGGCCTGTCGCTGTTCACGCTCCAGGTCACCCACCGCATCGACGCCGACACCGACATCGAACGCGACCACATCGTCGGTTCCCTCACGGCGGCCGAACCGCGCGTGAAGGTCGACGTCATCCGCGACTTCTCCACCGGGTACCACTCGCGCAACGGCGGGGGCGACAGCATCCGCACCGACGGCGACCTGCCCATCCTCGATGTGAGCGCGATCGAGACGGGGGTGGCCGTATGAGCCGTCGCGAAGAGCGCCCTCCCGAGAAGCGGGCGGCGTTCGAACTGCCCGCAGCCCTCGAGAGGCCGCGCGCCGACCCGTCGATGAAACGGCCGATCTCGACGACATCGGGAGCCGCGCTCGTGCTCCTGCGCGTCGCCGCGGGCCTCTACTGGCTCGTCACCGTCGCGCTGGACTGGTCGTCGTGGGTGAGCGTCTACGACGACGACCCGGCCGACCTCACCCCCGAGCTCCTGGGCGTGACGCTCGTGGTCTTCCTCGTCGTCGTCGGCGGGTTCCTGCTCGGCGAGGCCGTCTTCGGGCTGCTGATCCTGCGCGGACGCAACTTCCCGCGCGTGGTCGTGATGGTCTTCGCGGTGCTGTCGATCTCGACGGCGTTCACCGGGTGGTGGGCGCAGGGGCAGGACATCCGGGTGGGCACCACGCTGGTGACGCTGGCGCTCGACATCCTCATCCTGCTGGCGCTGTCCAGCCGCAGCGCCGCCGCGTACGCCCACCGCCGTCGGCGCGACTGACAGCCCTCGCACACCCGCGTCGGGTTAGCCTGTCGGATGCTGCGTGTGCGCGCGGCAGGGGAGGGTGAGGTGTTCGACAGCCCGGTGTCCGCGTCGGCCTACGAGGTGCTCGGCGTGACCGCCGACGTCGACGACGAGGAACTTCGTCGCGCGTACCGTCTGCGACTGCGGCAGACCCACCCCGACACCGGTGGCGATGCCGCGGTCTTCGTCCAGGTGCAGCGCGCGTGGGAGCTCATCGGAACCCCCGACGCGCGCGCGTCGTACGACCGCGGTCGCGGCGCGCAGGCCCCGGAGTGGTCGGCGCCGCGGGCGAGCGCTCCCCGCGCCGACACGCGGCCGCGCGCCCGGACGCACGGCCAGCCCGGCGGGTGGCGGCGCGAGCGCTATCTGACGCTCGTGCGCGAGTGGGTCGGGCGCGGGGTCGATCTGCCCGATCCCTACGATCCCCAGCTCGTCCGCTCGGCGCCCCACGAACTGCGCCGCATGCTCGCCGACGCGCTCGCCGAGGAGGCGACCGCCCGCATCGTCGCCGACCTCGGCATGGGGTACACGGTGTGGCACGACGTCGACGCCTCGCGCGACGGAGACCCCGAAGACAAGCTCGACCACATCGTGCTCGGCCCGAGCGGACTCTATGCGGTGCTCTCGGAGGACTTCGGCGGTCCGATCGGTTTCCGCCGCGGCGAGATCGTCGGCGCCCACGTCGCCGGGGCTCCCGTGACCGAGCTCGTCTCACGACAGCGTGTGATCGCCCGCGCCGCCGGGGTGCGCTTCAGCGGCGCGATCGTGGTGCTGCCCGACGGCGACGTGCTCGGCGCGGTCACCGACCTCGGCAAGGTGCGGGGCGTGCCCGTCGCCGTGGTGTCGCAATCGGGCCTGTCGACCCTGCTGCGGCAGGGCGTCACCGGCGCCCGCGACATCGGCGGCACCGAGCTGTTCGACATCCGCACCCGACTGCAGCAGCGCGTCCGGCACGTCTGAGCCGCGGCGGGCGTCACCCGGCGTCAGCCGGTGAGGCCCAGCAGTTCGAGCGGGTGGGTGAGGCGCCACCAGGCCGTCGGAGGTTCGATGTCTCCGGAGAGGCGCACCTCGACGGAGTCCGCGTCGAGCGGGCCGGTCACGACGAGCGTGCCCACGGCGGCGCCCTCGTCGACCGCGTCGCCCAGCGAGAAGTCGGCGGCCGGGGTGGCCGCGCCGCCGTTCCAGAGCACGACGACGGCGTCGTCGGCGGTCACGACGTCGACCGACTCGCCCCACGCCGTCTCGATCTTGCCGACGCGGGTGCCCGCGGGCACCGAGGGCTCGGGCTGCAGCTCGGTCTCGATCTGCGCGAAGAGGCTGCGCATCGCCGCATCCCGCGTCGCGCGGTCGGGCTGACCGAGCACCGAGCCGAAGACGCGCACGGTGGTGTCGCCGACCGTGATGTCCTTCGCGGCGAGCAGGTTGTACGCGTCGAGGGTGCCGGTCTTGAGACCGACCACTCCCGGGTCGTTCAGCAGGTCGTTCGTGTTGCCGACACGGCCGGCGCCGGGCAGGTCGACCTCGGGTTTGGCGACGATCTCGGCGATGACGGGGTTCTCGAGGGCTTTCATCGCGAGAGGGATGAGCGCCTCGGGGGTGGCGGCGTTGCCTGCGACGATGCCCGAGGGGTCTTCGATCGTGATGCCCGAGATGCCGTGGGCCGTGAGCCAGGATCGCGCCGCGCTCGCGAAGACCGCATCGGAGGGGTACAGGTTGCCCGCGAGGCGGTCGGCGTAGTTGTTCGCCGAACCCACCAGCAGCCCCTCGAGCATCTGGTACTCGCTGAGCGTTCCGCCCACCGGCACGTCGAGCGCCGATTCGCCGGCGGCGCGGTCGGCCCAGTACTGCCGGCGGTCGGCTGCGGTGAAGGCGAAATCAGGACCGGCCTCGCCGGCGGCGAGCGGCATCGCGTCGAGAACGACGAGCGCGGTGACGACCTTGGTGATGCTCGCGATCGACTCGGCCTCCGACGATGACGAGAGGATCCCCCCGGCTCCCGCGACGGTGAGGGCGGCGCCGCCGTCGGCCGGCCACGCGGGTGTCGCGGCGGCCGCGGCGACCGGCTGTACGGCGACCGCCTCGATCTGCGGCGCGACCGCGTAGAGAGGCCAGAGCAGGGTCGTCGCGACGTAGGCGCCGGTCACGGCGAGGATCACGAAGACGGGCGCGAGAACCCCGGGTCGGAAGATCGAGCGACGGGGCGCACCGGCGAGCAGGTCGGTGCCCGTCGCCACGGGGGCCGCGTCGACGGCGAGAGAAGCCGGGGCGGCGGTGGACGAGACCCGGTTCTCGTCGACCCAGGTCAGCGCGGGGAAGCCGGAGGACTGCGCCGCGACGACTTCGGCGGGCGCATCATCGAGGACGGGCCCGGAGGGCTCGGCCTGCGGGGCGTCGCCCGCAGCCTCGGCGGGCGTCGGGGTGGCATCGTCGACGATCGGATGCGGCGCGGTCGCACTCTCGCGCAACGCACGCCGCGACGGCGGCGCGGTGGCGTCGGGTCCCATGCGCCTAACGTACCTCGCGGGCGGGTCTATACTCGCCTGGAACCACGGGAGTCCGGTGAGCCGGGCTGAGAGGAAGCGATCCACGCTTCGACCGTCGAACCTGATCTGGGTCATGCCAGCGCAGGGAGGAGAGAAAATGCACACTTCCGCGTCCCCGTCCACCGGGACTCACCGCTATTCGTGGCGCGTCGTCGACATCGTCGTGGCCAGCGTCATCGGTGTCGCCGCCGGGCTGGTCTTCTGGCTGTGGGGCCAGGCCTGGCCGGTCCTCGACACCGCGCTGGCGTTCACCCCGGGCCTGTCGGGCCTCCTCGCCGGAGGCTGGCTCTTCGCCGGCGTGCTCGGCGGTCTGATCATCCGCAAGCCGGGTGCCGCGCTCTACACCGAGATCGTGGCCGCGGTCGTCTCCATGGCGATCGGCACCCAGTGGGGCTTCACGACCCTGATCTGGGGCGTGGTCCAGGGCCTCGGCGCCGAGCTCGCCTTCGCGATGTTCGCCTACGCCAACTGGCGCCTCGGCGTCGCTCTGCTCTCGGGCGCCCTCGCCGGTCTCGCTGTCGCACTGCTCGACACGACCTTCTCCTCGGTCGCCGCGCTCGCCTTCGAGGCACGGGCGGTCTACTTCGTCTCGGCGGTCGTCTCCGGCGTCGTGATCGCCGGTCTCGTCTCGTGGGTGCTCGCCCGAGCGCTCGCTGCCACCGGCGCGCTCGACCGCTTCGCCTCGGGTCGTGCGTACCGCTCCCGGGAGACCACCGCAGCCGACGCCGCGTGAGGTCGGCGCCTGCCGCCGTCCGCGCCCGCTCCTGGGGGTGGCGCCACGCCGGCCGTCGACGCTGGGCCGTGCGCGAACTCGATCTCGACATCGCCCCGGGGGAGCGGGTGCTGCTCCTCGGGGCGAGCGGCTCGGGCAAGAGCACGCTGCTGCGGGGCCTCGCCGGGGTGCTCGGCGACCTCGACGACGGGGAGAGCGTCGGCGAACTGACGCTCGACGGTGCTGCTCCCTCCGCCGCCCGCGGACGCGCGGGGCTGGTGCTCCAAGACCCCGACGCTCAGGTTGTGCTCGCCCGGGCGGGCGACGACGTCGCCTTCGCGTGCGAGAACCTCGGCGTTGCGCGCGAGGAGATCTGGTCGAGAGTGGATGCTGCGCTCGAGGCGGTCGGTCTCGGGATCGGCCGCGACCACCCGACGTCCCGGCTGTCCGGCGGGCAGAAGCAGCGCCTCGCGGTGGCGGGCATCCTCGCGATGCGACCCGGTCTCATGCTCTTCGACGAGCCGACGGCGAACATCGACCCCGAAGGTGCCGAGCTCGTGCGCGACGCCGTCATCGCGGCGGCACGGGTGACCGGTGCGACCCTCATCGTGGTCGAGCACCGGGTGGCGCTCTGGGCCGACGCGGTCGACCGGGTGATCGTGCTCGACGGCGGCGACGGCGGCGGGGTGGTCGCAGACGGGTCGCCCGGTGCCGTCTTCGCCGCGCACGGCCGATCGCTCACCGAGGCGGGCGTGTGGGTACCGGGCATCCCGGTCGAGATCGATCGCCGGCCGAGGTCCGCCGCATCCGAGACCCTGTTGAGCGGGTCGCACCTGGCGGTGGGCCGTCGGGCGTTCGCCGCGCGTTCGGCGACGGTCGTCGCATCCGGGATCTCGGTCGACCTCGCCGCCGGTCGTGCGCTCGCCGTCACCGGCCCCAACGGAGCGGGCAAGTCCACCCTGGCGCTGACCGTCGCGGGTCTTCTCGCGCCGGCAGCCGGCGACCTGACCGCGACGGCGTCCCTCGCCGGCGGGCGGGGCGCGACCCCTTCCCGCTGGCGGTCGAGCGAGCTGCTCACACGGATCGGCATGGTGTTCCAGGAGCCCGAACATCAGCTGCTCGCCACCCGGGTGCGCGACGAGCTCGCCGTCGGCCTCCGCGCGCTCCGCCGCGACCCCGACGAGATCGCGCGCACGGTCGACGAGCTTCTGGAGCGGCTGCGGCTGACCCGGCTCGCCGACGTCAACCCGTTCACGCTCTCCGGCGGTGAGAAGCGGCGCCTCACGGTGGCGGCGGCGATCGCCACCGCCCCGCGGGTGCTCGTGCTCGACGAGCCCACGTTCGGGCAGGACGCCCGCACCTGGCGCGAGATCGCGGGCCTGCTCGACGGGCTCCGTGCAGACGGGACCGCCGTGGCCTTCGTCACTCACGATCGTGAGCTCGTCGCGGCCCTCGCCGACGCCGAGCTCGAGGTGGGGCGCTCATGAGCCTCACCACGCTGGGCCCTGCCGACGGACCGCTCGCCCGCCTCAATCCCGTGGCCAAGCTCGCCGCGACACTCGTGCTGACCGGTGCGCTGCTCGCCTCGATCGACCCCGTCTCGGCGGGTGTCACACTCGTCGCGACCCTGCTGCTCCTGCCTTTCGCGCGCCTCCCGATCCGCGACCTGTGGCTGCGGCTCTGGCCGATCGCAGCGGGCGCCGTCGTCGCCTCGACCGCCACGGTGCTCTACGGCAGGCCCGCCGGCGACGTGTACGTCGAGTGGGGTGTGCTGCGCGTGAGCGACGGCTCGATCGCGCTGGCGCTCGCGATCCTGCTGCGCGTCCTCGCCATCGCCGTTCCCAGCGTCGTGCTGTTCGCGACGACCGACCCGACCGATCTCGCCGACGGCCTCGGCCAGATCCTGCGCCTGCCGGCGCGGTTCGTGCTCGGCGGGCTCGCGGGCCTGCGTCTCGTGGGGCTGCTGATCGAGGACTGGCGCGAGCTCGCGCTGGCCCGCCGCGCGCGGGGGGTCGCCGACGCCGGCCGCGTGCGCCGGTTCCTCGGGCAGACCTTCGCTCTCCTGGTGCTCGCGATCCGGCGCGGGTCGAAGCTCGCGACCGCGATGGAGTCTCGCGGCTTCGGCGCCCCCGGGCCCCGCACCTGGGCGCGCCCGTCGCGGCTGAGGGGGAGCGACGCCGCGCTCCTGGCGATCGCGGTCGTCATCGCCGCAGCATCCGTCGTCATCTCGGTGGGTTCCGGGGCCTGGCGCCCCATCTTCGGCCTCTGACGCGCGGGGTGCCGTGACGTGCCGCGATCCGGGGCCTCCGGCTACCGGGTGACCCCCGATCGCGGCACCTCACCGGGTCAGGTCGCGTTCCAGAGGTCGCGGTAGTAGTCGAGGCGGGCGCGATCGGGCTCGACGCCGTAGGCGGCGATGAGTGCGTCGGACCAGCCGGGGCCGTAGTTCCACTCCGTGCTCATGGCCGCCACCGCGATGTCGGCCCACCGGTCGGCGACGCCGAGCGCGCCGAGGTCCACGTGCCCCGACCATGAGCCGTCGTCGCCGACGAGGGTGTTGGGGGCGCACGCGTCGCCGTGGCAGACCACGAGGCGGTCGGTCGCCGGCGCGGTCCGCAGAGACGACGGCACCTCGATGCCCCGCGCCGCGGCGTTCGCGACGCGACCCTCCACTCCCCAGTCGAACGGGCACCCCTCGACGGGCAGGGCGTCGTGCAGCGCCCGAAGGCCCGCCCCGATCGACCGGACGGCGTCGCCCGGTCTCTCGACCCAGCGCGGATCGACCGCCGACCGCCCCGGCAGGGCCGCCGTCACGAGCCACTCGTACTCGTCATCGAAGCCGTGGGTGAGCACCCGGGGCACCGGTGTGAACAGGGCGGCCCACCGCATCCGTTCCGCCTCGGCCTCCATCGACGACTCGAGGGTGCGTGGTGCGTACTTGATGTAGCGGATGCTGCCCGCCTCCGTCGCGCGGAACGTCAGCCCGCCGATGCCGTTGCGCCACACCGGCTCGAGCGCGGCTCCGCCCGCGAGGCGGGCGACGCGCTCGGGCACGGCGGTCTCGGGGCCGGGCGTGAACGTCTGCACCCACGCCGCGTACTCCTCGTCGACCATTCCCCCATCCTGCCTCCGGGCCCGTCGAGGTGCCGCCATTCGGGGTTTCCGGCCGCGGGTGAGCCCCGATTGCGGCACCTCACGCCGTGGCTAGGGTGGGCGCATGAACATCGACGGTTCGGCCGCCCTCGTCACGGGCGGCGCCAGCGGGCTCGGACTCGCCACCGCGCGCAGGCTCGCCGCATCCGGAGCCCGCGTCACCCTCGTCGACCTGCCGGCCTCGCCCGGCGCCTCGGTCGCCGCCGAGTTCGGCGCGCAATTCGTGCCGGCCGACGTCACCGACCCCGAGCAGATCGGGGCGGCCGTCGCCCGCGCCACCGAGGCGGGGCCGCTCCGGGTGGTCGTCAACTGCGCGGGCATCGCGCCGCCGGCGAAGGTGCTCGACCGCGACGGTGCACCGACACCGCTCGATCTCTTCGAGCGCGTGCTGCGGGTGAACCTCGTCGGCACGTACAACGTCATCGCCCAGGCGTCGGCCGTGATGAGCCGGAACGACCCGGATGCTGCGGGCGACCGGGGCGTCATCGTCAACACGGCGAGCGTCGCCGCCTTCGACGGCCAGATCGGCCAGCCCGCGTATTCGGCGAGCAAGGGCGGTGTCGCGGCGATGACGCTGCCGATCGCGCGTGAGCTCGCCCGCCACGCGATCCGCGTGGTCACGATCGCCCCCGGCATCATGGAGACGCCGATGCTGAAGGGGCTGCCGCAGGCGGCGCAGGACTCGCTCGGCGAGCAGGTGCCCTACCCCGCCCGGCTCGGCGCGCCCGACGAGTACGCCCGCCTCGTGCTGGCGATCGTCGACAACGGCTACCTCAACGGCGAGACGATCCGCCTCGACGGCGCGATCCGGATGGCGCCGAAGTAGGCCGGCGGCCGGCCGCGGGAGGACGCGGCACGCCCCGTTAGGCTGGTGCCGAACTCCGCAGCGCCGCGAGCCCACACGGTTCGGCGACGCGGTGGGGATCTGCCCCGCGCGTACCCCGACAAAGGAGCGACCGTGTCCGACAGCATCCTCTTCTCCGTCGATGCGGGTCTCGCCCGCGTCACCTTCAACCGGCCCGCGTCGCTCAACGCGATGGACTTCGAGATGGGCGAGCGCTGGCGTGACATCGCTCGTGCCGTCGCGGTCGACCCCGGTATCGGGGCGGTGATCCTGGATGCTGCGGGGCCGGCCTTCTGCGCCGGAGGAGACGTCGTCGCGATGTCGACCTCGGGTGCCGACGGCGCCGCAGTGACCGAGGCCGCCGGTGTGATCCACGAGGGCATCCGCATCTTCTCGGAGATCCCGGTGCCGATCGTCGCCGCCGTTCAGGGGGCGGTCGCCGGTGGCGGACTGGGACTCATGCTGGCGGCCGACTACATCGTCGCGGCCGACGGCGCGAAGTTCGTCAGCAAGTACGCCAACATCGGCCTCACCCCCGATCTCGGGGTCTCGACACTCCTGCCCGCCGCGATCGGTCAGCGCCGCGCCCTCCAGCTGCTGCTGCAGGACCGCACGCTCGACGCGCATGAGGCCCAGGCATGGGGTCTCGTGGCGGAGGTCGTCCCCGCCGCCGACCTCGCCGCCCGGGCCGAGGCGGTCGCGCGGTCCTGGCTCGGCGGTGCCACGGCGGCGTTCGGCCAGGCCAAGCGTCTCGTCCGCACCGGCGCCGGTCGCTCGTTCCCCGAGAACCTCGACGACGAGGCGGCCACGATCGGTGCCGCCTTCGACACCCCCGACGCGCGCGCCCGCGTCGGCGCGTTCGCCGCAGCATCCGCCAAGACCCAGCGCTGACCCCGGAGAGACCCATGACATCCCTCGCAGGAAAGACCATTCTCATGTCGGGCGGGAGCCGTGGCATCGGACTCGCCATCGCACTGCGCGCCGCTCGCGACGGCGCGAACATCGCGATGCTCGCGAAGACCGACACCCCCCACCCGAAGCTCGAGGGCACGGTGCACACCGCCGCCGCGGCGATCCGCGAGGCCGGCGGCCAGGCGCTGCCGATCGTCGGCGACGTGCGCAACGACGACGACGTCACCGAGGCGGTGCTGAAGACCCAGGGCGAGTTCGGCGGCATCGACATCGTCGTCAACAACGCGAGCGTCATCGACCTGTCGGGGTCGCTCGACCTGGCGACGAAGAAGTACGACCTCATGCAGGGGGTCAACGTGCGCGGCACGTTCCTGCTGTCGCGGTCAGCGATCCCGGTGCTGAGGGATGCCGAGAACCCGCACATCCTGTCACTGTCGCCGCCGCTGAACGTCACGGCGAAGTGGCTCGGCGCGCACACCGGCTACAGCATGGCGAAGTTCGGCATGACGATGGCCACCCTCGGGATCGCGGCGGAGTTCGCCGACGACGGGATCGCCGCGAACACCCTCTGGCCGCGCACGACGATCGCGACCGCCGCGGTGCAGAACATCCTCGGCGGCGATCGGATCATGGCCGCCAGCCGCACGCCCGAGATCTACGCCGACGCCGCGTACGAGGTGCTGACGACCCCGTCGCGCGAGCGCACCGGGCAGACGCTCATCGTCGAGGATGTGCTCGAAGCCGCCGGCGTCTCCGACTTCGCCCGGTACGCGGCGGTGCCGGGAACGCCCGACTCGGCGCTGTTCCCCGACATCTTCCTCGACTGACGCTGCACAGCCCCGACGCCGCCGGCGCCCCGCTGCCACCGCGAGACGTCAACCGGGCTGCGAGACTTCCGCCGAGCGGAGCAGTCTCGTCGCCGGGATGACGTCTCGCGTTCTCTCGGCGCCGATCTGACGTTCAGGATCAAGCTCCTACTCTGTACGGATGTCTTTCTCCGCCCATCGACCGGGCAGCTACGGCTCCGACGGTCGAATCGAGTTCGCCGCGCACGACGACAGCGAGCCGCAGTATCTCGGTGATGTGCGCGAGACCCCCGGGCGCTACGACGAGCAGACCGGTCGATCCGAGCCGGTCGCCGACGGCGAGGAGCCGGAACCCGAGGCGCTCCCGGTCGAGGGTCAGCCCGCCCCCCAAGCGCGTCGCCGCTTGACGCTTCGACGGCGGCGTATGCCGTGGGGCCGTCGGCTGGCGGTGCTCGGCGGTGCCGACGGTGCGGTGCTCGACGACGTGCCGGAGGAGACGCCGCGATTCGTGCAGATGTTCTTCGTGCTGGCCGGCACCGCTCTGGTGTCGGCGCTGTCGATGCTGTTCGCGCTCATCACCGGGGTGCGCATCTCGGTGTGGCTTGCCGCGCCGCTCGCCATCGTCTGGGCGCTGATCATCTTCAATCTCGACCGGTTCCTCACCTCGAGCATGCGCTCGACCCGCAATTTCTGGCGGTTGCTGGCGATTGCCGTGCCGCGCGTGGTGATGGCCGCTCTCATCGGGATCGTCGTCGCCGAGCCGCTCGTGCTGCAGGTGTTCCAGAACGACATCGCGCGGGAGGTCACCTCGACCAACGTCTCGCAGGCGCTGTCGGACCAGGATGCCGTGGCCGGCGGTCCCGAGAAGCAGGCGCTCGACGCGGCGTCCGCGCGCGTGAGCGCGTTGGAGGACCAGGCTGCCACGGGCATCGTCGCCGGAACCTCGTCTACTTCGGCCGAAGCGGCCGCCGCCCAGCAGAGCGTCGACCAGCTGAATGCCCAGCTCGCCGCGCAGCAGGCCGTCATCGACCAGGCCCGGGCTCTGTACCAGTGCGAGTTGACCGGCGTGGGTGCAGGCACCGTCCCCGGGTGCACCGGTGTGAGCGGAGACGGCGCGAGCTCCGCCGCTGCTGAGGCGCAGCTGGCGGGCGCGCAGGCGTCGTACGACGGTCTCGCCGCCGAACTGCAGCAGGCCACTGCCACCCTGAGCGCGGCGAACGCGGCCGGGACGAGCGCCGCGGCCGAATCGGCCGAGACGAACAAGCAGCGGGCCCGAGACGAATTGACCTCCGCGCGAACGCAATACGAGGCCGCTCTGGCCGCCTACGACGAGCGCGCGGCGGCCGTGGCGGGAGGCAATGCCCAGGCGCAGGGGATCCTCAGCCAGATCGGGGCGCTCGAGCGACTCTCGCAGCGCGAGCCGGTGCTGGCCTGGGCTCACTGGCTGATCGCCGGGCTGTTCTTCATGATCGAACTGCTGCCCGTGCTCGTGAAGGTGCTCACCAGCTTCGGCGATCCGTCGGTGTACGAGAAGGCCGACGCATTGCGGCGGCAGGTCGCGCTGGACCGCGTGACCGCCCGCACCTGGCGGGCTCGTGCGGCGATCGCCACCGCGCGCGACGCGCCCTGAGCGCATCCGACCGGGTACGAGCCCGCTCACCGACCTCGTCGAAATGCCCCGAGGTCGGGTCAGATCAGGCCGTGGCGCGCGAAGGCGGTGTGCACGCCGTCGTCGTGGACGCTCGTGGTCACCTCGTCGGCATAGCTCTTGACGGTGTCGTCGGCGTTGCCCATCGCGATTCCGACGCCGCACACCTGCAGCATCTCGAGGTCGTTGTAGCTGTCGCCGATGCCGATGGCGTCGTCGAGGGTCATGCCGAGCTGCGCGACGAGCTCGGCGATGGCCGCGCCCTTGTTGACGCCGTGCAGGCTGACCTCGCCGCCGGACCCTCCGAGGTAGGGGATCGTGCCGGTGATCACGTGGAAGCGGTCTCCGAGTCCGTCGCGCACGACGGTGAAGGTGTCGGGGTGCGAGCCCGCGAAGGTCGCCTTCGCGATCGCGCCGGCGGGAGCGGGGCCCCGGTACGCCATGCGCGTCTCGACCCGGGCGAGAGCGGCGGCCGCGGCCGGATCGTCGGCGCCGGCCTCTGCGCCGTCGAAGATCGGGCGCACGCGGGCGAGGATGCCCGGACTCGGGTAGATGTCGTCGTAGGCCTGCAGGATGTACTCGACGTCGTGGGCCTCGAAGAACGAGATGAGCTGCTCCTGGTCGGCCGGGGGCATCAGGTGCTGCGCGACGTGATCGTCCCCGCGGTCGGTGAAGCCGCCGCCGGCAGAGATCACGCCGTCGAAGCCGATCGCGGTCACGTGATCGGGGATCTCGGCCCGGGCGCGGCCGGTGCACAGGTACACGAGGTGGCCGCGGGCGCGGGCGCCGCGCACCGCCTCGATCGCCGAGGGGGCGAGGCGCTGCTGGTGGTCGATGAGGGTTCCGTCCACGTCGAGGAACGCGATGCGGCGAGACGTCATGGTGTGGTGCTTTCCGGAAGGGGCGCCGTCGGGGGGATGCTGCAGCATCCCCCCGACGATCGTCGGCACGGGTCTGGCGAGGTTATCGCGAGAGGGTCGCGCCGTTGCTGCGGATGACGTCGCCGTACCAGTCGAACGACTTCTTGCGGAAGCGCTCGAGCGTGCCGGATCCGTCGTCGTTGCGGTCGACGTATACGAAGCCGTAGCGCTTGCTCAGCTGTGCGGTGCTGGCGCTGACGATGTCGATGCAGCCCCACGAGGTGTAGCCGAGCACGTCGACGCCGTCGGAGAGCGCCTCGCCGACCTGCACGAGGTGGTCGTTCAGGTAGGCGATGCGGTAGTCGTCGATGACGGTCTTGCGGCCGTCGACCTCGACGAGCTGGTCCTTCGCGCCCAGTCCGTTCTCGACGATGAACAGCGGCTTCTGCCAGCGGTCCCAGAACTGGTTCAGCACGATGCGCAGGCCCACCGGGTCGATCGCCCAGCCCCACTCGCTCACCTCGAGCGTGGGGTTCGGCACGCCGCCCATGATGTTGCCCTCGCCGGCGACGCGCTTCGCGGGGTCGGCGGTCTCGGCGATGCTCATGTAGTAGCTGAACGAGACGAAGTCGACCGTGTTCGTGAGCAGCTCGCGGTCTTCATCGGTGATGTCGAGGTCGATGCCGCGCTCGCGGAGCGTGCGCAGGAAGTAGCCGGGGTACTCGCCGCGCGTGTGCACGTCGCCGAAGACGAAGTTGCCGTGGTCGGCGTCCATGACGGCAAGCATGTCGGCCGGGTCGGGCGTCAACGGGTAGGTCGGCATCGCGAGCACCATGCACCCGATCTGCGCCTGCGGGGCGACCTCGCGGGCGACCTTCGTCGCCAGGGCGCTCGCGACGAGCTCGTGGTGCATCGCCTGGAACAGCTGCTGATCGGTGAGCTGCTCCTTCGGGGTGTTGATGCCGCCGCTCATGAACGGCGCGTGGGGGAGCGAGTTGATCTCGTTGAACGTGAGCCAGTACTTCACGCGCGAGCCGTAACGCTCGAACAGAGTGCGGGCGTAGCGCTCGTAGAAGCCGATGAGTTCGCGGCTGACCCAGCCGTCGTAGGTCTCAGCGAGATGCAGGGGGGTCTCATAGTGCGAGATCGTCACGAGCGGCTCGATGCCGTGCTTCTCGAGCTCGTCGAGCACGCGGTCGTAGAAGGCGAGGCCCTCTTCGTTGGGCTCGGTCTCGTCGCCCTTCGGGAAGATCCGGCTCCACGCGATCGAGAAGCGGTAGACCGAGAAGCCCATCTCGGCGAACAGGGCGATGTCCTCCGCGTACCGGTGGTAGAAATCGATCGCCTCGTGCTTGAGGTTGTCGGGGGTCGGGACGGCGGTGCGCGGGCCGACGATGCCCTGCGGCATGACGTCCTGCACGGACAGACCCTTGCCGCCCTGGTCGTAGGCGCCCTCGACCTGGTTGGCGGCGGTCGCGCCGCCCCAGAGGAAGCCGTCGGGGAACACGGTCGAATCAGTCATGGTGCGTGTATCTCTTCTCATTCGGGAGTGCCGGGCGGGCGGACCGGGGGATCCGCCCGCCCGGACGGTTACTTGGCGGCGAGGGCCGCTTCGACGGCGCGCGCGAAGAACAGCGGCTCGCCGTGCGAGATCGGACCGGATGCGGCGTCGCCGACCTCGGGGTACAGGTCGGAGTTGGTGATCACGATCGGCGTGGTCACGTCGTAGCCGGCGGCCTCGATCGCGTCGATGTCGAACTCGACGAGGAGGTCACCGGCCGCGACCTGCTGGCCGGCGGTCACCTTCAGCGAGAAGTGGGAGCCGGCGAGCTTGACGGTGTCGATGCCGATGTGGATGAGCAGCTCCGCGCCGTCGGCGTGGCGCAGGCCCACCGCGTGACCGGTCGGGAACGCGGCGACCACGGTTGCGTCGAACGGCGCGTAGACGGCACCGGAACGCGGCTTGATCGCGACGCCCTGGCCGAGACCGCCCTCGGCGAAGGCGGCGTCGGGCGTCTCCGACAGCGGGACGACCGTTCCGTCGAGCGGGCTCAGCACCGCGACGTCGTTGCTCTCCGCCGCGACCGTCGCCTCGTCCTCGGGGTCGGCGAAGCCGATGATCACCGTGAGGAGGAAGGGGATCAGGATGGCGGCGGCCAGGCCGATCACGAGGAGGATCATGTTGCCGTTGCCGAAGAGGGCGGGAAGGGCCAGCGTCGACGGGACGACGAACGCCTTCGCGAAGACTCCGCCGGCTGCGATGATCGCGCCGCCGATGACGCCGCCGACGATTCCGAAGGCGAAGGGGCGCTTGAGCGGAAGGTTGATTCCGTAGATCGCGGGCTCGGTGATGCCGGCGAGGAACCCCGACAGGGTCGCGGGGGCCGCGAGGGATTTCAGGTTCTTGTTGCGCG
The DNA here is from genome assembly GCF_008017415.1 of Microbacterium hatanonis. Taxonomy (NCBI): domain Bacteria; kingdom Bacillati; phylum Actinomycetota; class Actinomycetes; order Micrococcales; family Microbacteriaceae; genus Microbacterium; species Microbacterium hatanonis. The sequence continues at coordinate 733,493 of NZ_VRSV01000002.1, forward strand.
TACGCACCCAGACGCCGGCGACGGCGGCTGCCTGTGCGAGGACGGCGGCGAAGATCGGGGCGACCAGCAGGATCTGACCGGTGGTCTGGTATTCCAGCGTGAACAGGGGGACGAGACCCCAGTGCAGACCGAAGATGACGAAGACCTGCCAGAAGCCGCCCATGATGGCGCCGCCGAGCCACGGCACGGTCTCGAAGACCCAGCCGATGCCGCTGCCGATCCAGCCGCTCAGGATGCCCGAGATCGGGCCGATGACGACGAAGACGAGCGGCACGGCGATCAGCACCACGATCATCGGCGTGACGAAGCGGCGGATCGCGCCGGGCAGCTTCGCGTAGAGGAACTTCTCGGCGTGGCTCTGCAGCCACACGATGATGATGACGGGGATGACGCTGGAGACGTACGTGACCATCGTGAACGGGATGCCGAAGAAGGTGAGGTCGGGTGCGCCCGTGGCCGCGGTGACCGTCGGGTACAGGAGCGCGCCCGCGATGGCGAGCGAGGTGAACTCGCTGGCCTTGAAGTACCGCGCCGCAGTGATGGCCAGAGCCAGCGGCAGGAAGTTGATGAAGGCGTCCGACAGTGCGTTGAGCACGAGATAGGTGCTCGTGGTCGGATCGATCCACCCGAAGGTGACGGCAGCGGCGAGGAACGCCTTGAGCAGACCGGTTCCGGCGAGCGCCCAGAGGAGCGGGGTGAAGATCGCGGCGATCATCTTGATGAAGCGGTTGAAGAGGTTGCCCTTCGGACCATCCTCGGCCGGCGCGGAGTCGCCCGACCCGCCGAACTTCGAGATCTTGCCGATCTCGGCGTAGACCTCGGGGACGTCGTTGCCGATGACGACCTGGTACTGGCCGCCGGCCTGCGCCGTCGTGATGACTCCGGGCGTCGCCTTGATGCCCGCAGCATCCGCCTTCGACTCGTCCTTCAGGACGAAGCGCAACCGGGTCGCGCAGTGCACGAGCGACCGCACGTTCTCTTCGCCGCCGACGCCCTTGAGCACCCCTGCAGCTGTCTTCGCGTAATCCGCCATGGGGATCCGCCGTCCTCTCGCCGCATCTGCGCGGCACGTCGTGGTCGGGAAGCGGCCGGGCTGTTTCCGGGCAACAAAAAAACCTGGCCTCAGCCACCGTCAGAAAGACGATGCGAGTCCAGGTTTTGCCCGCTGACGCGGTAACAATCCTTTGCTTCCGCGAGGCACCTACGCCTCGCGGAGATCACGGTACCACAGCCTCCGGCCCGTCGTCGCCCGACAATTGGGTGGCCAGACGCTCGACGTGGACGATGAGGTACAGCAGTTCCTCGTCGGTCAGTTCGGACTCCGTCGCGGCCAGGACATAGCCCTTCACGCCCACCGCGATCGCGTAGGAGCGGGGGTAGCGCTGCTTGGCGAACTCGAAGAACGAGGTGTCGCTGCCGCGGAGCATCGAGCGCGAGACGAGCCGCTGCAGGAGGAACTGCACGTGCAGCACGAAGCGGGCGTAGTCGGGGCTCTCGACGTCGAGTTCGACCCCGAGACCGCTCTCGACCGTGGCGACGACGTGCTGCACGCGGCGGAAGAGCAGCGCCGCCGTGCCGTTGGGCTCGTCTCGCGTGGCGTTGAGCAGGTGCATCGTGAGGAACACCGATTCCTCGGCGGGCAGCTCACGCTCGAGCGAGGCGCTGATGGCGACCGCCATCCGCTCGGCCGCGGCGAACTCCTGGGGGTGGAGCACCCGCAGTTCCGGCATCGAGGTGGTGGGGATGCGGATGCCCTGATCGAGCCGCTCGATCACGTACTGGATGTGATCGATCACGGCCAGCGGCAGGCGTCGGCCGAGGTCTCGTTGCAGCATCCGCTCCGCCTCGTCGACCGCGGACGTGACGGCTTCGACGATCGCATAGGGGACGTCGGTGAGCAGTCGTCGCGCGCGATCGCCGTCGGCGCCGTCGTCGAGCACGAAGGTCTTCTCGACCTTCGCCGGGTCGACGGTGTCGGTGGGCTTCAGCTGGAAGCCGAGACCCCGGCCCATGAGGATGCGCTCGCGGCCCGACTCGTCGATCGAGACGACCACGTTGTTGTTGAGCACTTTGTGCACAACCGTCCCCGCACGCGATGCGCCGCGCTCCGCCGCCATGGGGGGAAGTCTAGGGCTCCGCTCTCGCCGTTCCCTCAGAGCGGTCCCGTACCCTGGGACGATGACCACTCAGCCTCCCGTGCGCACCACGAAACCCCGCCAGGTGCGCCCGGCGACGGAGGGCTGGTCGCAGAAGAAGGACGAGACCGGTCGTCCGCTCCTGCAGTTCGCGAGCCCGAAGCGCGGCAAACCCCCCGTGCACCTCGCCGACCTGACCGCCGACGAGCGCGTCGCGAAGGTGAAGGAGCTCGGCATGCCCGGGTTCCGTGCGAAGCAGCTCGAGAAGCACTACTTCCAGCACTACACGAGCGATCCCGCGCTCATGACCGACCTGCCCGCAGCCGGTCGCGATGAGCTCGTCGCCGGCATGCTGCCGCCGTTGCTGACCGAGGTGAAGCGCCTCGAGACCGACCGCGGGGACACGATCAAGTTCCTGTGGAAGCTGCACGACGGCGCTCTCGTCGAGTCGGTGCTCATGCGCTACCCGGGCCGCATCACGCTCTGCGTCTCGTCGCAGGCCGGGTGCGGCATGAACTGCCCGTTCTGCGCGACCGGTCAGGCCGGTCTCACCCGCAACATGTCGGCGGCCGAGATCGTCGAGCAGATCGTGCGCGCCAACCGGCTCATCGCCGATGGCGGCCTCGGCGGCAAGAAGAAGGACGACCATTCCGCCGATCGGGTGTCGAACATCGTCTTCATGGGTATGGGCGAGCCGCTCGCCAACTACGCACGGGTCATGCAGGCCGTACGCGTCATGGTCGACAAGGATCACGGCCTCGGCATGAGCGCCCGTGGCATCACGGTGTCGACCGTCGGCCTGGTGCCCGCGATCACGAAGCTCTCGAACGAAGACATCCCCGTCACGTTCGCGCTCTCGCTGCACGCGCCCGACGACGTGCTGCGCGACGAGCTCATCCCGGTGAATTCGCGCTGGAAGGTCGACGAGGCGCTCGACGCGGCGCGCGACTACTTCGACAAGACCGGCCGGCGCGTCTCCATCGAGTACGCGCTCATCAAGGACATGAACGACCACGCCTGGCGTGCCGACCTCCTCGCTGAGAAGCTCAACGCCCGCGGTCGCGGCTGGGTGCACGTGAACCCGATTCCGTTGAACCCCACGCCCGGTTCGATCTGGACGGCGTCGGAGGTGCCCGTGCAGAACGAGTTCGTGCGCCGCCTCAACGACGCCGGCATCCCGACGACACTCCGCGACACCCGTGGCAAGGAGATCGACGGCGCCTGCGGGCAGCTCGTCGCCACCGAAGACGACCAGGTCGCCGCCGACGCGACTCCCGTCGCCTGACCTCTTCCCCGATGCGCACCGCGGGGGTCGACCTCGCCGCCGAGAGCACCAGGACGGCGCTGGCGGTCGTGGAATGGGGCGGGACGGATGCGGCACTGACGCAGCTGTCGGTCGGTGTCTCCGACGACGCCGTCGTCGACGCATCCGCCGGCGTCGACAAGATCGGGATCGACTGCGCATTCGGGTGGCCCGACGACTTCGTGGCATTCCTCGTCGCGCACTCCGTCCCGGCCACGGCTCCGGCCGTCGACGGGGGCATGGACTGGCGGCGCACGCTCGCGTACCGCGAGACCGACCGCGTCGCGCGGCGGGTCACGGGGCGGTGGCCGTTGAGCGTGTCCACCGACCGGCTCGGGCTCACCGCGATGCGGTGCGCGGGGCTGCTCGGACGGCTGCGCGACGCCGGGCGCGATGTCGACCGGTCGGGCGGCGGAGACGTCGCCGAGGTCTACCCCGGGGCGAGTCTGCGGCTCTGGGGGTTCGACACGACGGGGTATCGCACCGATCCCGACGTGCGGGAGCGGCTTCTCGCGCGGGTGGTCGAGACGGCCCCGTGGCTCGACCTCCGAGGCCACGCCGACGCCCTCGTGCGCTCGGGCGACGCGTTCGATGCCGTCGTCGCGGCGCTCGCCGCGCGGGGCGCCGCCCTCGGCCGGTACGCGCCTCCCGAACCCGCGCAGCTCGAGCGCGCTCGGCGCGAGGGGTGGATCGCGCTGCCGACCGGCGCGCTCGCCGACCTCGTGGCGTCGCGGGGGTAGGAGATGGTGCGAGGGGAGGCCGATCGGCGGCGGATCGGCCTACGCCGACGCCTTCTCCTACGTGGGACGCACGCCGGCGACGGCTCGGCAGGGCAACGGATGCTGCGGACCTGCCCGTGAGAGTGGTGCGCAGCATCCGTTCACGGCATCCTCGAAGACATGACCGAATCCGTCGTCGAGGTGTCCGACCTCACCAAGACCTATCGCGGGGGATTCGAGGCGCTCAAGGGCATCAGCTTCGAGATCCATCGCGGTGAGACCTTCGCGCTGCTCGGCCCGAACGGGGCGGGCAAGAGCACCGCGATCGAGATCCTCGAGGGCTACCGCAACCGCAGCGGCGGAACGGTGTCGGTGCTCGGCGTCGACCCCCACCACGCCACGCTGGAGTGGAAGTCGCGCCTGGGGATCGTGCTGCAGAACACCGGCGAGGCCCCGACCGCCTCGGTGAAGGAGCTGCTCACGCACTTCGCGGGCTTCTATCCGCGTGCCCGTCGTGTCGACGAGGTGATCGCCGCGGTCGGTCTGACCGAGAAGGCCAAGACGCCCGTCCGCAAGCTCTCGGGCGGCCAACGTCGACGCGTCGATGTCGCGCTCGGCATCATCGGGCAGCCCGACCTGCTGTTCCTCGACGAGCCCACGACCGGGTTCGACCCCGAGGCGCGGCGGCAGTTCTGGGATCTCATCCGGGGGCTGCAGGGGGAGGGCACCACGATCCTGCTCACCACGCACTACCTCGACGAGGCGGCCGAGCTGTCGCAGCGCGCGGCCATCCTCGTCGGTGGCGAACTCGCCTCGATCGGGCCGATCGACGAGCTCGGCGGGCCCGCGTCGCGTGTGCCGGTGGTGCGCTGGCGCCAGGACGGCGTCGCCCATCAGGAACGGACGTCGAGCCCCGGGGAGTACGTCGCGCGTCTCGTGGCAGAGTCCGGCCGCGAACCCGAGGGTCTCGAGGTGGTGCGTCCGAGCCTGGAGGACATCTACCTCTCGTTCGTCGATCCGGCGGCCGCATCGACCGAGGAGGTCCCGGCGTGAGCGCCTCGCTGTCGACGCCGAACCGCACCGGCGTGGGGTCGTTCGGGATCGGGCGCACGCTGCGCCTCGGCCTCTCGCGCGTCGCCTACGAGGTGAGGTCGTATTTCCGGCAGGGCGACTCGGTCTTCTTCACGTTCCTGTTCCCGGTGCTGTTCCTGCTCATCTTCGCGGTGGCCTTCAGCTCCGCGACGTTCGGGCCGCCCGGCGGCGAGATCTCGTCGGCCGCCTACTACCTGCCGGGCATGCTCGCCGCGGGACTGCTGCTCTCGGGCCTGCAGAACCTCGCGATCGACATCGCGATGGAGCGCAGCGACGGATCGCTCAAGCGCCTGGGCGGAACGCCGCTGTCGCCGGTGTCGTACTTCATGGGCAAGCTCGGTCAGGTGCTGGTCACGGGGTTCCTGCAGGCCGCCCTCCTCATCGCGATCGCCGGGATCTTCTTCGGCGTGGCGCTGCCGACCGACCCGCAGCGGTGGCTGACCTTCGCGTGGGTGTTCCTGCTCGGCGTCACCACGTGCGCGATCCTCGGCATCGGCCTCAGCGCCCTCCCGCGCACCGGGCGCAGCGCCTCGGCGGTGGTCATCCCGATCGTGCTGGTGCTGCAGTTCATCTCGGGCATCTTCATCCAGTTCTCGGTGCTGCCCGAGTGGCTGCAGAACGTGGCCAGCATCTTCCCGTTGAAGTGGCTGGCGCAGGGCATGCGTTCGGTCTTCCTGCCCGAGGCGTTCGCCGCCGATGAGCCGGGCGGCACCTGGCAGCACGGACTCACCCTGGGGGTGACGCTCATCTGGCTCGTCGTGGGCCTGATCCTCGTGCGCGTCACCTTCCGCTGGATCCGCAAGGACAGCTGAGGAGCGCCCCGGCACGGGTATCCGCGCGCGGCGGTCAGGCGAACGGGCGGCAGGCGTCGATCATGCGGCGGAGACTGACCCCCGCGGTCACGGTCTCCGCCAGCTCGGCGATGCCGGTGTCGACGGGCTCCAGCGACGCGAGGTAGCCCTCGACCGCCGCGCCGGCGGTCTCGATGAGCGCCGTGGTGTCGCGGTCGCCCGGTGCGGTGGCGACGACGTCGCGGCACGCGCGCACCGCCTCGGCCAGGAGCGTGCGCGCCTCACCGCGAAGCGGAGCCCCCGTCGGTGGGATGCGGCCGAGGATATCGGCGAGATCGCGCGCGAAGAACGTGACGTGCTCGAGGGCCCGCAAGCGACGCGCATTCTCCTCCTGGGCGGCCGCCTGCCGGCGGCCCCTCGGGTTGCCGCGGAGGCTGCGGTCGGCCTCGCGCACCTCGTCGGCGACCGTCAGGAGCATCGTCGACAGTTCGCTCATCGACGCGGCCAGTGCGTCGTGGTCGACGCCTCCCGCACCGACGGCGTCGGCCATCTCGTCGAGGCGGGCGGCGACGGTGTCGCGGAGTTCGCTGAGCCGCCGGGAGGCGTAGGGCAGGAACACCGGGGGTGCGATGAGGACGTTCACCGCGACGCCGACCACGATGCCGAACGCCATCGTGACGAGGTATGACACCGAGAACTGGTCGGGATCGCCCCTCCCCCCGATCAGCAGCACGAACAGCGCGGCCATGACGATCCACTCGCGCCCGGGGCCGAGCACGCGCGCACCCCCCAGCAGCACCCCGATCGCCACGATGGCGGCGAGGGCGACCGCAGCCGGCACCCCCGCGGCATCGAGCCCGACCGCGACGAGTCCGAAACCGATGCCGATCGCCAGGCCCAGCACCGTCTGCACGCTCGAGCGCGCCGAATCGGCCAGCGTCGGGTACATGCTCACCACGACCCCCAGCGGTGCGTAGTACGAGTACTCGTCGGCGGCGAAGGGGATGAGCGGCGCGAGGTACCAGGCGAGCACGGCGGCACCCGCGGTCTTCGTCGCCAGCAGCACGCGCGACGGCGCGACGAGGGTGCGCGCGGCGCGCATCGACCCGGTCATCCGGGCGCGCGTGGGAGAGGTGCTCACCAGGGAACGCTACCGGCGTGCGCCCTTCGGCCAGGGGTGGTTGACGCATCCTCGATCCTCGTCGGCGCAACCCGGAGCCGAGGTCGGCGCGCGCCAGTAGCGTGGACGCATGGTCAACTATCGCTATCTGGGCAGCAGTGGTCTCAAGGTCTCGGAGATCACGTACGGCAACTGGGTGACGCACGCGTCGCAGGTCGGAGACGACGCCGCCGTCAAGACCGTGCACGCCGCCCTTGACGCCGGCATCACGACGTTCGACACCGCCGACACCTACGCCAACACCGCCGCCGAGGTCATCCTCGGGAAGGCACTCGAGGGGCAGCGGCGCGAGTCGCTCGAGATCTTCACGAAGGTCTACTTCCCGACCGGACCGGGCGGCCCCAACGACACCGGCTTGAGCCGCAAGCACATCACCGAGTCGATCAACGGGTCGCTCAAGCGCCTCGGCACCGACTACGTCGATCTCTACCAGGCGCACCGCTTCGACTACGAGACGCCGCTCGAGGAGACGTTCCAGACGTTCGCCGACCTGGTGCGCCAGGGCAAGGTGCTCTACATCGGCGTCTCGGAGTGGACCGCCGAGCAGCTGCGCGAGGGTCACGCTCTCGCGAAGGAGCTCAACATCCAGCTCATCTCGAACCAGCCGCAGTACTCGATGCTGTGGCGCGTCATCGAAGACAAGGTCGTTCCCGCCAGCGAGGAGCTCGGCATCTCGCAGATCGTCTGGTCGCCCATGGCGCAGGGCGTACTGAGCGGCAAGTACCTGCCCGGTCAGCCGGTGCCCGAGGGGTCGCGCGCGACCGACGAGAAGAGCGGCGCGAACTTCATCAAGCGCTTCCTCGCCGAAGACACGCTCACCGCGGTGCAGCGCCTGAAGCCCATCGCCGAGCAGGCGGGCCTGTCGATGCCGCAGATGGCGATCGCCTGGGTGCTGCAGAACCCGAACGTCGCCGCCGCGCTCGTCGGCGCGTCGCGTCCGGAGCAGCTCGCCGACACCGTCAAGGCGTCCGGTGTCACGCTCGACGCCGACACGCTCTCCGCGATCGACGACGCACTGGGCGGCACGGTCGAGCGCGACGGGCAGAAGACGTACGAGACATCGCCCAAGGCGCGGCTGGCCTGAGGTCCGACCATGGTGGTGATGAGCGCCGGCATCCTGCTGTACCGTCTCGACGGCGGCGGGGTGCAGGTGCTCATCGCCCACATGGGAGGCCCGTACTGGGCCTCGAAAGACGCCGCCGCCTGGTCGATCCCGAAGGGCGAGTTCGATCCCGACCACGAGTCCGCTCTGGATGCTGCGCACCGCGAGTTCCGCGAGGAGCTCGGCGTCGATGCGCCGGCGGGCGACTACGCCGAGCTGGGCACCTTCGCGTACTCGTCGGGCAAGCGCGTCGTGGTGTTCGTCGCGGACGGCGCAGGTTTCGACGCATCCGGATTCTCGTTCGGCGAGTTCGAGATGGAGTGGCCGCCGCGGTCGGGCGAGACCGCGCGATTCCCCGAGGTCGACCGCGCCGAGTGGACAGCGATCGACGACGCGCGCGAACGCCTCGTGAAGGGCCAGCGCCCCGCTCTCGAGGCGCTCGGGAAGATGATCGAGCTCGCCGCGGGGTAGGCCGACCGCCGCGAGGAGACGAGGCGATCGGCCCGCGACCGGTCAGGGACGCAGGAGCACCTTGCCGACGCGGCCCGCTTCGCCCGAGGCGGTCACGGCCGCGGCGACATCGTCGAACCCGTGGATCGATGCGACCGGCAGCGTGAGCACTCCCGACGAGAGGTGGCGCGCGAGCTCGCCGAACAGCTCGGTGCGGGTCGCCGCATCCATGCTCCCCGCGACCTTGCTGCCCCAGAATCCCTTCACCGTGGCCTGCCTGAAGATGACATCGCCCGAGGCGAGCTCCATCGTCGGGCTGTCCATCGCGCCGAAGGCGACGAGGGTTCCGTTCTCGGCGAGGAGCGACAGCACATCACCGCTCGACCGGCCGCCGACGGAGTCGACGCCCGCGACGATGTCGGCGCCTCCGGTGAGCTCGGCCACGCGACCTTGCCAGCCCTCGGTGTCGACCGCGACGATGCGCGAGATGCCCTGGTCCTCGAGCTCGCGCACGCCCGACGCGCGGCGGACGAGGCCCACCACATTGATGCCGCGCGCAGCGCCGATCTGGGCGACCATGCGACCGACCGCGCCGTTCGCGGCGTTCTGCACGATCCAGTCGCCGGTCTTCAGGTCGAGGAACTCCAGCAGGCTGATCGCACTGAACGGCATCGACACGAGCTGGGCGGCCGCTTCGTCGGGGAGGCCTTCGGAGACGGGGACGAGCCCTGCCGCGCGCGCGATGAACTGTTCGGCCCAGACCCCGAACGTGCCGCCCGTCGCGACGCGCTGGCCCACCCGCAGCGAATCGACTCCGGCGCCCACCTCTTCCACGACACCGACGGCCTCGGTTCCGGCGCGAGCGGGAAGAGCGGGCTTGTAGCCGTAGGTGCCGCGGATCGTCCAGAGATCGTGGTTGTGGATGGGGGAGAGAAGGGTGCGGATGCGCACCTCTCCCTCGCCGGGCGTGGGGGTCTCGGCGTCTTCGACGGTGAGCACTGCTGCCGGGTCGCCGAACTCGTGGTGGGTGATCGCGCGCATGGGGGCGTCCTTCCGAAATTTTGTAACGATTGGTCTAATATAGACCCCGACGGAGGGAATCCGATGGGACGACTGCGAACGTTCGACCACGACGAGGTGGTGCGCTCGGCGCGCGACCTGTTCTGGTCGCGGGGCTACGCCGAAGCGGGCATCGGAGAGCTGGAAGAGGCGACCTCTCTGAAGCGGTCGAGCCTCTACCACGCGTTCGGGAGCAAACGGGGGCTGTTCGAAGCGGTCGTCGTCGACTACCTCGCTCACGTCGCCCGCCCTCGCCTCGCGGGGCTGCGGGAGAGCAACCCCGCCCCCGAGGCGCTCGAGCGCTACCTCGCGGCCCTGCGCGCTGAGGTCCTCTCGCCGGCGTCAGCGTCGAGATCGGGCTGTCTCCTTCTGAACGCGGCGTGCACCCCGCTGGCGAGCGACGACGACGGCGTCCGGGCGATCATCGCCGACTACACCGAAGAGATCCGTGTCGCCGTCCGCGCGGGCGTCGCCGCGGGTCGACCCGACCTCGACGCCGCATCGCAACGCACGCTGGCGGTCACCTGCTCGTCGCTCGTGCTGGCCGCTCTGGCTCAGGCGCGCACCGACGAGGCGGGCGCGGCGGAGAGCCTGGATGCTGCCACGTCCGTTCTCGCGACCTGGCAGCCGCGGGCCGCTCAGGCCAGCGTGACCGCCGTGCCGTAGGCGACGACCTCCTCAACGCGCGCGCGATCCGCCGCCCGGAACGACTCGCCGCCGGCGATCCCCCCTCGCGCAAGCGCCTCGACGGAACGCGAACGGCGACGTACCGTGCTCGAACCGCGACGACGCGCGCCGCGGCAGGCAAGGAGCAACCCATGATCGATTCCTCCCGCGGATTCACTCTCGAGCGACTGCTCGACGCGACCCCCGAACAGATCTGGAACGCATGGACGGATGCCGACGACGCCGCGCAGTGGTGGCATCCGAACGGCATGACCACGCCGCGCGAAACGGTGACCATCGACGCGAAGGAGGGCGGACGCTACGCCTACACGATGGTCGATGACGCGTCGGGCGAGACGCACCCGACAGGCGGGCTCTACCGAGAGGTGGTGCCGCAGCGGCGACTCGTCTTCACCTGGGGCGAGCCCGACGCCGATCCCGACGAGACCCCGGTGGTGACGGTCGAGATCGCACCGGCCGGAGATCTGACGCGGCTGACCTTCGACCTGCGCGGCGTCGACGGCATGGCCGGTGATGACAGCTTCTACGACGGATGGGCGAGTGCGCTCGACGAGCTCGTCACGCACCTCGGCCAGTCGGCCGTCCACGGCTGACCCGTCGCGTCGTCGGGTCAGCCCGCCGAGGCCAGCTCGCGGCGACGCATGAGGACGGCGGATGCCGCGACCGAGGCGACGATCGCGATCGTCAGCCAGATGAGACCGCGCTGGTCGACGCCGGCGTCCGTGGGCACCGGCGTGACGGAGAACGGGGCCAGGTCCACCGCCCAGTCGGGGAGGCCCAGCACCGGTCCGAACAGCCCGAGGACGGCGGCGAGGAGGACGAGCGTCCACCCGACGGCGATCGTGGCGCGCGGGAGCACCGTGAACACCAGCGCGGTCAGTCCGACGAAGACCCCCGCGGCCACAGCCTGACCGGCTCCCACCACGACGGCGTCGACGATGAGGGCGCCGTCCCCACCCTGCATCCCTACGCCGACCGTCGCGCCGACCACCGCCGCGAACACGGTCAGCACGATGGCCGCGAACCCCACGACGACGAAGTCGGCCAGCCATCGCACGCGGCCGGTGGGGAGCGCCCTCACCAGCTCCGCCGTGCCGTGGGACTCCTCCTGCCGGGCGCGGGCGACGGTCTGCACACCGGCGCACGCGGCGAGGATGCCGATCATCGTGAAGAAGACGACGACCAGGCCGCGCGCGAGATCCTCCCCGCCGGCGGAGATCTGCGCGAGCACCTGGGCGATGGCAGGGTTCTGCGCGGTGATCGAACTCACCGCCGGGGCGAGTGCCGTCGCCAGAGCGCCGCTGGCGAATCCGCCGATCATCCACGCCACGGTCGCCGGCCACGACAACCGCGCGACGAGAGCGGTCGTCGATGCGAGGGCGGCTCGCGCCGCGGGGCGTCCGGGGCGCTCCGCGACGAGGCTCGAGCCCGTGTCGCGCTGGGCGAGGAGGGCGAACGAGACGGCGATCAGTACGGCGGCGAGGAGCATGCACCACAGCAGCGGAAGCGCCAGGTTCTCATCGAACGCCCGGGTGTTCTCGGCCCAGCCGAACGGCGAGAACCACGTCAGCGGCGAGCTCTGCATCCGCTGCAGATCGTCGCTCGGGGTGCCGAGCGCATTGCCGAGGCCCGCGGCGAAGAACGTCACCAGCAGCGCGGTCACCGAGACGGAGTTGGCCGCGCGCGAGGTGCGCAGGAACTGGGCGGCGGCGAGCCCCACCCCGAGGAAGACGAGGGCGATCGACGCGCACGATGCCCCGACCAGCAGCGAGCCGCCCGGTTCCAGACCGCATCCGACGAGGGCGAGCGTCGTTGCGGCGCCCAGGAGCAGGCTCGCGATCACGCCGTGAACGACCGTCGCGACCGTCGGCAGCACCCGGCCGGCGGGCGTCGCCTCGGTGAGCTCGGCGAGCCCCGACTCCTCGGCGGCGCGAGTGTGCCTCACCGCGAGGAAGCTCGTCGTGAACGCCGACAGCATCGCGAGGAACGGGAGGATCAGGAACGTGATGAATGCGCCCTGTCCGGTGCCCGACGGAAGCCCCCGGAAGAGCAGGATCACGGGGTTCGCCAGCGCGGTGGCCACCAGGGAGGTGCGTTCCTCCGCGGTGTCGAAGTTGGCCGCGACTCCCGCGACCGCCGCCCCCGCGAGCGCCGCCGTGCCGACGACCCACAGCGTCAGTTGAAGGGCATCGCGTCTCATCCTCTCGACGAGGAGCACCCCGATCCTGCTCACGGCGGACTCGAGCCCGAGGCGTCGTCGCCGTAGTGGCGGAGGAACAGCTCCTCGAGCGACGCCGGCTCGATCCGGAGCCCCTCCGCGCCGTGCTGCGCCAGCAGGGGGAGCAGCGCCGTCACCGCATCGCTGTCGACGGTGCAGCGCACCCGCCCGCCCTCGACCCTCGCGTCGTGCACCGACGGCAGCGAGGCGAGGAACGCCGCATCGGCTCCCACGAACGACACCTCCGTGCGGGTGAGGTGGCGCAGCTCCGGGAGCGTGCCCGACTCGACGACCCTGCCGGCGCGGATGATGCTGACCCGATCGCACAGATGCTCGACCTCGGTGAGCATGTGGCTGGACAGCAGCACCGATGACCCTGCCGAGCGCACCCGCCGCAGCTCGCGCTGGAACGCCACCTCCATGAGCGGATCGAGCCCGCTCGTCGGTTCGTCGAGGATGTACAGCGCCGCCGGCACGGCGAAGGCCGCGATCAGCGCCACTTTCTGCCGGTTCCCCTTCGAGTAGGCTCGCCCCTTCTTGCGCGGATCGAACTGGAACTCCTCGATCAGGCGCGCTCTCTCGCGGCGGTAGACCGACTCGTGCCGGCTCGCTCCGCGCAGCCGCGTGAGCAGGTCGATGGCTTCGCCGCCGGAGATGTTCGGCCAGATGCTCACGTCGCCGGGCACGTACGCCATCCGTCGGTGCAGCCGCACCGCGTCGTTCCAGGGGTGACCTCCCAGCACGGATGCTTCGCCGTCGCTCGCGCGCGCGAGCCCGAGCAGGATGCGGATCGTGGTGGACTTCCCCGCCCCATTCGGGCCGAGGAAGCCGTGGATCTCACCGGCGGAGACCTCCAGGTCGAGTCCGTCGAGGGCGCGCGTGCGGCCGTACCGCTTCTGCAGGCCCCGGGTTCGGACGACCGTCGTCATGAGCACAACGTACGCCCGGCGAAAGCGGAAGGGGAGGCCCTCTCGCCGTAGGGCGGGCAGTATGGGTAGGGAATGCCCCACGAAAGGCCCCCCATGACGATCTCGCATCATCTCCGTGTCCACCGCAGCGACGAGAACCTGCCCCGCGAAGGCGAGCTGGCGTGGCACCTGGCGGAGGTTGCGACCGACGAGGTGGGCGTCGACGGCGATGTCGTCGACATGATCGTCAACCGGGTCATCGACAACGCCGCGGTGGCGGCAGCATCCCTCACCCGGCGCCCGGTGAGCGCTGCGCGACAGCAGGCTCTCGACCACCCGGTCTCGATCAGCGGCCCCGGCGCCACGATCTTCGGCTGCGCGCTCGAACGACGCACGAGCCCGGAGTGGGCCGCGTGGGCGAACGGGGTCGCCGTGCGGGAGCTCGACTACCACGACACGTTCCTCGCGGCCGACTACTCCCACCCGGGCGACAACATCCCGCCGATCCTGGCCGTCGCCCAGCACACCGGTCGCGACGGGGCGGCGCTCGTGCGCGGGCTCGCCACGGCCTACGAGATCCAGATCGACCTCGTACGGGCGATCTCGCTGCACAGGCACAAGATCGACCACGTCGCCCACCTCGGCCCCGCGGCTGCGGCGGGGATCGGCACGCTGCTCGGCCTCGACACCGAGACCATCCGGCAGGCGATCGGTCAGGCGCTGCACACCACCACCGCCACGCGTCAGTCGCGCAAGGGAGAGATCTCGACCTGGAAGGCGTTCGCGCCGGCGTTCGCGGGGAAGCTCGCCGTCGAGGCGGTCGACCGCGCGATGCGCGGCGAGACGTCGCCCGCCCCGATCTACGAGGGAGAGGACGGCGTGGTCGCCTGGTTGCTCGACGGCAAGGATGCGTCGTACGACGTTCCGCTGCCGGCCTCCGGCGAGTCCAAGCGCGCGATCCTCGACTCGTATACGAAGGAGCACTCCGCCGAGTACCAGGCGCAGGCGTGGATCGACCTCGCCCGCCGTCTCGGCACCGAGCGGCCCGACCTCCGCGACCCGGCGAACGTCGCCTCGATCGTGCTGCACACGAGCCACCACACGCACTACGTCATCGGCTCGGGCGCGAACGACCCGCAGAAGTACGATCCGACCGCCTCGCGCGAGACGCTCGACCACTCGATCCCGTACATCTTCGCCGTCGCGCTGCAGGACGGCGCCTGGCATCACGTCGACTCGTACACGCCCGAGCGCGCCGGCCGTCCCGACACCGTCGAGCTGTGGCGCAAGGTCACCACCGCGGAGGACGCCGAGTGGACGCGTCGCTACCACTCGGAGGATCCGAACGAGAAGGCCTTCGGAGGCCGCGTGGTGATCACCCTCGCCGACGGCTCGACCGTCGAAGAGGAGATCTCCGTCGCCGACGCGCACCCGCTGGGTGCGCGCCCGTTCGCCCGCGAGGACTACGTGCGCAAGTTCCGCCTGCTGGCCGAGCCCGTGCTGCTGCCGGAGGAGATCGAGCGCTTCCTCGATCTCGCCGAGCGTCTGCCCGAGCTCACGGCGGCGGAGGTGCTGCAGCTGAACATCGTCGCCAAGCACGGTGTGCTCGCCCTCGCGCCCGCCCCCAAGGGGCTGTTCTGATGCTGTACGCCCAGACCCCGGCGCACGAGAAGCGGCGGATGCTGCGCGAACGCCTCGCGTCCGGCGAGCTGCTGCGCTTCCCGGGCGCCTTCAACCCGCTGTCGGCGCGGCTGATCGAGCGGAAGGGCTTCGACGGGGTCTACGTCTCCGGCGCGGTGCTCGCCGCTGATCTGGGCCTCCCCGACATCGGGCTGACGACCCTCACCGAGGTCGCCGGGCGCGGTCAGCAGATCGCGCGGATGACCGAGCTCCCCGCGATCATCGACGCCGACACCGGGTTCGGCGAGCCGATGAACGTCGCGCGCACGATCCAGACCCTCGAAGACGCGGGGCTCGCGGGCGCCCACATCGAGGACCAGGTGAACCCGAAGCGCTGCGGGCACCTCGACGGCAAGAGCGTCGTCGACGGCGACACGGCCGTCAAGCGGATCCGCGCCGCCGTCGATGCGCGACGCGACCCCGATTTCCTCGTGATGGCCCGCACCGACATCCGTGCGATCGACGGCCTCGACGCGGCGATCGACCGGGCCAAGGCGCTCGTCGACGCCGGCGCCGACGCGATCTTCCCCGAGGCGATGCGCGACCTCGGCGAGTTCGAGGCCATGCGCGCGTCGCTCGACGTGCCGATCCTGGCCAACATGACCGAGTTCGGCAAGAGCGAGCTGTTCTCGACCGAGCAGCTGCGCAGCGCCGGCGTCAACATCGTGATCTGGCCCGTCTCGCTTCTGCGCCTCGCGATGGGGGCCGCCGACCGGGCGCTCGACACACTCGAGGACGAGGGGCACCTGACCTCGAGACTCGGCGAGATGCAGCATCGCGCCGACCTGTACGACCTCATCGACTACGAGGGCTACACCCGCTTCGACACGAACGTGTTCGACTTCCGCGTGGAGCGCTGAACCGCAGCATCCGCCGATCTCGAGGGAGAGAGATGACCGACATCAAGAAGGGCCTCGCCGGCGTGGTGGTGGATTACACCGCGATCAGCAAGGTGAACCCCGACACCAACAGCCTCCTCTACCGGGGCTACCCCGTGCAGGAGCTCGCCGCGTCCCAGCCCTTCGAGGCTGTCGCCTACCTCCTCTGGCACGGCGAGCTGCCCACCTCCGAGCAGCTGGCCGAGCTGCGCGCCTCCGAGCGGGAGAACCGGATGCTGCAGCCGGCGGTGAGAGCGGCGATCGACCTGCTGCCGACCACCGCGCACCCGATGGACGTCGTGCGAACGGCGGTGAGCGTGATCGGCGCGACCGATCCCCACGCCGACGATGCGAGCCCCGAGGCGGAGCTGGCCGGCAGCATCCGTCTCTTCTCCGCGCTTCCGGCCGTGATCGCCTACGACCAGCGCCGTCGTCGCGACGACGACCCGATCGAACCGGTCGAGCCGCGCGACGACCTGGACTACGCCGCGAACTTCCTCTGGATGACGTTCGAGGAGGAGTCCGAGCCGCTCGTCGTTGACGCGTTCAACGTCTCGCTGATCCTCTACGCCGAGCACTCCTTCAACGCCTCGACGTTCACCGCTCGCGTCATCACCTCGACCCTCAGCGACCTGTACTCCGCCGTCGTGGGAGCGATAGGGGCGCTGAAGGGACCGCTGCACGGGGGCGCGAACGAGGCCGTCATGCACGTCTTCGACGAGATCGGCGACGCGTCGAACGTCGTGCCCTGGCTCGACACCGCGCTCGCCGAGAAGCGGAAGGTCATGGGGTTCGGGCACCGCGTCTACAAGCGCGGCGACTCCCGGGTCCCGACGATGCGCGCGGCCCTCGTCGAACTCGTCGAGCACTACGACCGGCCGGACGTGCTCGACCTCTACGACGCGCTCGAGACGGAGTTCGTCGACCGCAAGGGCATCTACCCGAACCTCGACTACCCCTCGGGGCCGGCGTACCACCTGATGGGCTTCGACACCGCGACCTTCACACCGCTGTTCGTCGCCGCGCGGGTCACGGGGTGGACCGCGCACATCCGCGAGCAGCGGGCGTCGAACGCGCTCATCCGCCCCCTGTCGGAGTACAACGGGCCCGACGAGCGCCATATCGACGGCTACGAGGACTTCGTCGTCGCCGACGACACGGCCGAGCGCCCGGAGGAGGCGGCGGGCTGATGGCCGACCGCGAGCGGGTCGTGCTCGTCGCCGGTGCGCGCACGCCGATCGGGAGCTTCGCCGGGTCGCTGTCGACGGTTGCCGCCCACGAGCTCGGCGCCGTGGCGGTGACCGCCGCGCTCGAGCGCGCGGGTCTGGCCCCCGCCGACGTCGACGAGGTCGTGATGGGCTGCATCGCCCAGAACGGACCCGACGCCTACAACGCGCGGCGGGTGGCGCTCGCCGCGGGGCTTCCGACGCGCGTGCCCGCATTCACCGTCAATCGTCTCTGCGGCTCGGGGCTGCAGGCGATCTGGTCGGGCGCCCAGGAGCTGCTCTGGGGCGGCGTCGACGTCGTCGTCGCGGGCGGCGACGAGAGCATGTCGCGCACGCCCTTCCTCGATTTCGGCGCCCGCGACGGCGCGCGGCTCGGCGACCGCAGGCTGCTCGACGGCACCCTCGCGATCCTGACCGATCCGTTCAGCGGCAAGCACATGGGCACCACCGCCGAGAACGTCGCCGAGCGCTACGGCGTCTCGCGTCGGGAGCAGGACGAATTCGCCGCGGAGAGCCAACGGCGCGCGGCGACGGACGCGGCGCGTTCGGCCTTCGCGGACGAGATCGTGCCCGTGACGACCCCCGGCCGCACCGGCGTCGAGGTGGCGGTCGACCAGCATCCGCGCCCCGACACCACCGTGGAGGTGCTCGCGGGCCTGCGCGCCGCGTTCCGCGAGGGCGGATCGGTCACGGCGGGCAACTCCTCGGGCATCAACGACGGGGCGGCCGCGACCGTGTTGATGCGGGAGTCCGATGCGCGCGAGCGGGGTCTCGACGGGCTCGTCACGCTCGAAGCGGTGACCACCGCCGGGGTCGACCCCGAGATCATGGGCTACGCCCCGGTGATCGCACTGGAGCGGCTGTGGGCGCAGACCGGGCTCACGCCGGCCGACGTCGACGTGATCGAGCTCAACGAGGCGTTCGCCGCCCAGGCGGTCGCCGTGATCCGCGATGCGGGCCTCGACCCCGAGAAGACGAACCCCTACGGCGGGGCGATCGCGCTGGGCCACCCGGTCGGTGCCACCGGCGCGATCCTGTCGGTGCGGGCGGCGATGGACCTTCGCCGTCGCGACCTCGAGTACGCCGTCGTGACGATGTGCATCGGCGGCGGCCAGGCGCTCGCCGCCCTCTTCCGCCGCTGGGACGGCTGAGTCCAGGCGCCGCCCCACCTCGCCGAATCCACACGATCGAGTCCCGATCAACACTCCTGTGCAGTATCAGGATGTGGAATCGAGCCGGATGGGGTGGATTCGACAAACGGATGCTGCGCGAGAGGCCCCCACCCCGAAGGGTGAGGGCCTCTGCAGTGCCGGGCGGGTGTCAGCCGACGACGGTACGGCGCTTGCGGAGGGCGAAGGCCAGGCCCCCGGCGACGAGCAGGAAGCCCGCCCCGAGCGCGATGCCCCACGGCAGCTCCGCGCCGGTCGCCGCGAGGGCGCCGGATGCGACGACCGTCACGCCGACCGAGATCGCTTCCTCGCCGGCGGTCGTGATCACCAGGCGGTGAGCGCCGACGGCGAAGTCCGCGGGGATCGCGACCGCGAAGGTCGTGATGCCCTGGGCGTTCGCCGCCGGGATGCCGGTGACCACGAGGGGCTCGCTGAAGAGGGTCGCGGCGATCTGCTGGCCGGGCTCGAGGCCCGACACCGTCACCGTGAGGGAGCGGCCCTGCTCGACGCGTCCTCCGTTGCTCAGCGAGACGTCTGCCCAGTCGCCGCCGACCTGCGTTCCGGCCGCGGGCGGAGTGCCGCCCGGGTTGTTCGGCGCCGGCGGGGTGGTGCCGGGGCCCGTTCCCGGGAGCTCCGGGTCGGTGCCGGGGTCGGTCGGCTCGATCGGGTCGATGCTGGTCACCAGCACCGCTCGATCGGCCGGGGACGGGGCGACAGGGCCCTCGGACGCCTCGAAGAAGTTCACCGTGGCGGCGAGGTCGATCTGCCCGGAGTCGGCCGCACCCGTGCCCTGCGCGAACGTGCCGAAGTTGTCGCCACCGGCCGCGAGGAACGAGTTGGTCACGACCTTGTAGGTGGTCACCGTGTCCGTCACGTCGAGCTCTTCGTCGTTCAGCGTGATGGCCCCGATGTGCGACCCGCGCTCCGCGGTCTCGAGGTACTCGAACGAGAAGCCCTCCGAAACCCCCAGCGCGAGCTTCGGGCGACTGGAGTCCGCAGGCTGCCACTGCTCCTCGAGCACGGCCTTCAGCTGCGCGGCGGTGAGCTCCAGGGTCACCAGCGTGTTGCCGAAGGGCTGCACGTTGGCCACGGCGCGGTAGGTGACCGCGCCGTTCTCGCCGGGCACCAGGTCGGCGCGGAGCCCACCCGGGTTCATGAAGGCGATCTGCGCGTCAGTGCCGCCGTACTCGGGGTTCTCGCTCGTGGCCCACAGGTACACGTCGGCGACGGTGTTGCCGAGCGTCGAGTACGCGCCGCGGTCTTCGGCCCCGGCCGCGGTCTTGGCGCGGTTGATGCTCTCGGTGATCGTTCCGACCTGCTCCTTGCCGAGCACGTCGGCCTCCGCCTTCGCCTCGACGACCAGGTCGTTGACCTCGAGGTTCGGGTAGGCGGCACTCATCGACACCGGAGCGTCGAAGAGCGTCACGAGACCGGGAGTGATCGAGACGAGCGCGTTGTCTTCGGCGAGGTCGATGTCGAGCGTTCCGAGGCGGGTGCCGTACTGGTTCGCCTGCACGACGGGAACGCCGTTCACCTCGCCCGCGTACGTCTGGTGCGTGTGGCCCGAGACGACCGCGTCGACGCCCTCGGGCAGGTTGTGCACCAGGCGGCCGAAGTCGGATGTGGTGTCGGCCTGCAGCGCCTCGATGCTCGAGCTCGCCCCACCGTCGTGCGCCAGGACGACGACGACGTCCGCCGCGTCGGCTGCGACGATCTCGGCGGTGACGCGGTCGACGGCCTCTCCCATGTCGCCGAACTCGATGTCGGCGATCCCGGCCGGGTTGACCAGCGTCTGCGTCTGCGGGGTGACGACGCCGATGAACGCGATGCGCGCGCCGCTCTCGGTGGTCTCGACCGTGTACTCCTCGAGCGCCGGGGTGTCGGTGCCCTTCTCGTACACGTTCGCGCCGAGCGCGTACTGCGGGCCGCCGAGCGAGTCGATCACGCGCTGGACGTCGTCGAAGCCCCGGTCGAACTCGTGGTTGCCCACGGCGCTCACGTCGAGGTTCGCGGCCTTCAACGCGTCGAGCGTCGGCTGGTCGTCCTGGATGAACGACTCGAAGGCCGAGGCGCCGATGTTGTCTCCCGCGGAGACGAACAGCGTGTTGGGGTTCTGCGCGCGGTATGCGTCCACGGCACCGGCGAGAGCCGCCGCCCCGGCGTAGCCGTTGGCGGGCTCCTGAACGAGGCGGCCGTGGAAGTCGTTGATCGTCAGCACCTGCACGTCGGGCTTGTCTGCGACGAGCCCCGTCACATCGAAGTTCGTCGTCGTTCCGGAGACCTCGTTGCCGACGGTGAGCAGCGGCGTTCCCGTGGGGGACCGCAGTGCCGACGTGAAGGCAAGGCCCTCGGGGCCGAGGTCGCCGGCTTCAGGCGTGCCGGGTGTCTTCGAGAAGTCGCGGTTGTTGACGTAGGTGACGAAGGTCGGGGCGCTCGCGGTCGTGATGTCGTAGACCATCACGCCGCCGACGCGCTCGAGACCGATGAACGCGTAGGTCTTGCCGTCCACGACGCCGATCACGAGGTTCTCGGGCTCGGGACCTTTGTCGTCGCTGCGGCCCTCGAGGTTGTTCTCCGTGTGGTTCGAGTTGAAGAAGGCGGGGTTCGCGTCGTGCGTGATCTTCTCGAACTGGCTGCCCGAGTCGAAGACCAGCGCACCGTCCGTCGACCAGACCGAGAACGAGCGTCCGCCGAACGTGTACAGCTCGGAGTAGCACGTGCCGTCGGCGTTCAGGCCCATCGAGGTCGTCACATTGAGGCGGCCGAGATCTGCGTCGCCGAGCTGGGAGGCGAGCGGCGAGGTCGTGCAGACCGGCGCGACGCCGTTCTTGCCCAGATCCTTCACCCGGACGGTCTCGTTGTAGTCGCCCCACTCGCGCCCGTCGCCCTCATTGGCCGTGACCAGGTAGGTCTTGCCGTCCGCGGCGACGTAAGAGCTGATGCCGTCGGGCATGTACACGCCGAAGAGACCGGCGTAGCTCTTCTGGTTGTAGGTCGGGGCACCGTTGGGGTCGCGGTCGCTCGCGTCGAGGGTGTTCGTCGCGTAGTCCTTGAATCCCAGCGGCAGGATCTTCGTGACCTCCGGCTTGGTGAGGTCGACCACGGCGATGGCGTTGGCCTCCTGCAGGGCGACGTAGGCGGTCGTGCCGGAGACGGTGACGTACTCGGGCTCGAGGTTGCGGCTGACACGGTTGGTGGCGAGCGTGGTCGGGTCCTGCCCGGGCGCCGCCACGTCGGGGCCGAAGACGCGCACCTTCGCGTCGAGCGTCTTGGTGCCGCCGGGCTCGAAGGCGCGGAAGTTCGCGGTCTTCGCGTCGGCCGTCGCCGGGAGCGAGACGGTCGTGGGCAGCTTGATGACTCCGACGGACCCCTCGGGGTCGGTCGAGAAGTCGTCGGCCGGTTCGCCCTCGTTGGCGACGACGGCGTACGCGCCGTCCTTCGAGATCGTCACCATGTCGGGGAGAGCCCCGACGGTGATCTCGCCGAGAACAGCGGATGCCGCGTCCGCAGCGTTCGCGTCGAAGAAGACGACGTGGCCCGGATCCGTCTTGACGGGCGCCTCGAAGGCGATGACGCCGAGACCGTCGTCGCGGATCGCGAGCGAGTTGGCCACGCCCTTCGACGTGAGGGCGAACTCCTCGACCGGCTTCGTCGGGTCGGCGTTGTCGAGCACGCTGACCGAGCCCGCCTGGGCGTTCACGACGAAGATGCGGTCGCGGTAGGTCTGCACGATCTCGGCGGCCGACTCGTCGAAGGCCCCCGATTCGTAGGTGCCGATCGGGCTCAGCGCGAGCGCGGCACCGGTGGCGCTGTTCGTGACGGGGGCAGGGACGATCGCGGCGGAAGCCGCGGTGGCGCTCGACAGGGCGAGCGCGCACACCGCTGCGGCGGTCGCGGTGAACGCGACGGCGCGGCGGAGGGAATGCGTGGGCATGCGTGTCCTCGGGTTGGGGATGAGACGGGGGTACGCACCGGTTCCGTGGAGATCCAGACCGGTCCCTTCGACCATCCCCGGTCGCGGTGGCCGCGAGGTGAACGAGAGGCGACCATCCGTCGACGGTCGACTCCGAGGGCGCGCCGGGAGAGGATCGGAGGGCTGGCGCAGCATCCGCTTCGGAAGGGACCCCCATGACGTACGAGACGATCCTCACCGAGACCCGCGGACGCGTGGGCTGGATCACGCTGAACCGGCCGAACGCCCTCAACGCGCTGAACACGACGCTGATGAGCGAGGTCGTCGAGGCGGCCGAGGCCTTCGACGTCGACCCCGGGATCGGCGCGATCGTCGTCACCGGATCGGCGAAGGCCTTCGCCGCC
The DNA here is from genome assembly GCF_008017415.1 of Microbacterium hatanonis. NCBI lineage: Bacteria > Bacillati > Actinomycetota > Actinomycetes > Micrococcales > Microbacteriaceae > Microbacterium > Microbacterium hatanonis. The sequence goes on from NZ_VRSV01000002.1 coordinate 756,407, forward strand.
GGCGCCGACATCAAGGAGATGGAGGCGAAGACGTCGGTCGAGATGATCGTCGACGACCACTTCGGGGCGTGGAGTCGGTTCGCAGCCGTGCGCACGCCCACGATCGCGGCGGTGGCCGGGTACGCCCTCGGCGGCGGCTGCGAGCTCGCGCTCATGTGCGACCTCGTGATCGCCGCCGACTCGGCGCGCTTCGGCCAGCCCGAGATCACGCTCGGGGTGATCCCCGGCATGGGAGGGTCGCAGCGACTGGCGCGGGCGATCGGGTCGTACAAGACCGCCGACCTGATCCTCACCGGGCGGACGATGGATGCTGCCGAGGCCGAGCGCGCGGGGATCGTCTCGCGCGTGCTGCCGGCCGACCGGCTGCTCGACGAGGTCGCCGACATCGCCGAGGGGATCGCTGCCAAGCCCCTCCCCGCCCTCTACGCGGCGACGGCGGCACTCGATACGGCCCTGGAGACACCGCTGGCCGAGGGGCTCCGCTTCGAGAAGCAGGCGTTCGCGGCGCTGTTCGCGACGGAGGATCAGAAGGAGGGGATGGCGGCGTTCCGCGAGAAGCGGGAGCCGCGGTTCCGCCATCGCTGACGCGGTGACACGTCGACGTCGAACGGTGCGAGGCGGGGCAGCATCCGCGGTTCATAGAATCGGTCTGTGGCAGCGGCTGATCGTCCGGGGGTGAATGCTCCCCCCGGCGCGCGCCGCGTCGCCCTGACCCGGGGTCAGTGGGTCGGCGTGATCGTCGTCGGCGTCGTGGTGCTGACGTCCGTCGCCGGGCTCGTGGTGCTCGGTGCGCGCGCCCTGGTCGCCGTCGACCCGGTGCGCGGCTTCCTCGTCGACCACCCCGGCGAGTACGCACTGCCCGCCGGTGCGCCCGTAGGGATCCCGGCGTGGCTGGGCTGGCAGCACTTCTTCAACACGTTCCTGATCGTGCTCATCATCCGTTCGGGCTGGCAGGTGCGCAGGCAGAAGCGGCCCATCGCCTTCTGGTCGCCGCGCGGCGAGAAGCGGCGCAAGATGAGCCTGACGGTCTGGTTCCATCTCGCGCTCGACGTGCTCTGGATCGCCAACGGAGTGGTGTACGTCGCTCTCCTGTTCGTCAGCGGCCAATGGATGAAGATCGTGCCGACCTCGTGGGAGGTCTTCCCGAACGCGCTCGCCGCGGGCCTGCAGTACGCCACCCTCGACTGGCCGACCCACAACGGATGGGTGAACTACAACAGCCTGCAGCAGCTCTTCTACTTCACGACCGTGTTCATCGCCGCCCCGGCGGCCATCGTCACGGGGGCGCGCCTGAGCATGTTCTGGCCCCGCACGGCCGATCGGCTGAACCGGCTGCTGCCGTTCGATGCGGCGCGGCGGGTGCACGTATGGACGATGATCTACTTCCTCGTCTTCATCGCGGTGCACGTCGCTCTGGTCTTCGCCACCGGCGCGCTGCGTAACCTGAACCACATGTATGCCTCGCAGGACACGGTGAATTGGGCGGGCTTCGGCATCTTCGTCGCATCGCTGGTGGTGCTCGCGGCGGGGTGGATCGCTGCCCGCCCGGCGGTGCTCATCCCGATCGCGCGGCTCTTCGGCGACGTGCGGGTCGTGCCGGGGTCGTCGCAGGGGCGTACCCGATGACGCTCACGACGAGGCCGGAACTCGTCGGCACGTTCGGAATGGTGGCGTCGACCCACTGGCTGGCCTCGGCGGCGGGCATGGCCGTGCTCGAGGAGGGCGGCAACGCCTTCGACGCCGCCGCGGCCGCCGGACTCGTGCTGCACGTGGTCGAGCCGCACCTGAACGGACTCGGCGGCGACGCGCCCATCATCGGCTTCGACGTCGCCTCCGCACGACCCTGGGTGCTGTGCGGGCAGGGGACGGCGCCGGCGGCGGCCGATCACTCGGCCTTCACCGCGCTCGGACTCGACGTGATCCCCGGCACCGGCCATCTCGCGGCGGTCGTGCCCGGCGCGTTCGGTGCGTGGATGTCGATGCTCGAGCGTCACGGGACGCTGCCCCTCGAGCGCATCACGCGGTTCGCGATCGGCTATGCGCGCGACGGGTACCCGCTCATCCCGCAGGCGGTCGCGACGATCGGCACCGTGGCGGAGCTGTTCGCCGCGCACTGGCCGACGTCGGCCGAGATCTACCTTCCCGGCGGGGCGCCCCCGTCGCCGCGCGCCCGTTTCCGCAATCCCGCCCTGGCCGACACGCTCGAACGCATCGTCGCCGAGGCGAACGCCGGCGGCGGGTCGCGCGAGCGCGTGATCGCCCGCGCGCGCGAGACGTACTACCGGGGGTTCGTCGCCGAGGCGATCGACGCCTGGGTGCGGCACCCGGTGCGCGATTCGAGCGGCCGCGACCACGCGGGTCTGCTCTCCGGCGACGACCTCGCATCGTGGGAACCGACCTGGGAGGCCCCCGCCACGATCGAGTTCGCCGGCGTCACGGTCGCCAAGACCGGGCCCTGGGGCCAGGGCCCCGTGCTGCTGCAGCAGCTCGCGATGCTCGCCCACCAGGACCTCGGCGCGCCCGGCTCTGCGCAGACCGTGCACGCCGTCATCGAGACGGCGAAGCTCGCTTTCGCCGATCGTGAGGCGTACTACGGCGACCCCGGTTTCGTGGACGTGCCGCTGGCCACCCTCCTCTCCGACGACTACGCCCGCGAGCGCGCCGGGCTCGTCGACGCGCGGGCGGCGGACGGACAGCATCCGGGTCGCCCCGGCGGCCGCGTGCCGACGCTGCCCCGCGAGATCGTCGCTCCGAGTGGCGGCGGGGCGGGCATCGGCGAACCGACGGTGTCGCGGACGGGTGACACCCGCGGCGACACCTGCCATCTCGACGTCGTCGACCGGTGGGGCAACGTGGTCGCCGCGACCCCGAGCGGCGGGTGGCTGCAGAGCTCTCCGGTCATCCCCGGTCTCGGCTTCTCGCTCCCGACCCGCGCGCAGATGTTCTGGATCGAGCAGGGGCTCGCGAACTCGATCGCGCCGCGCAAACGCCCGCGGACGACGCTGAGCCCCGGGCTGCTGCTGCGAGACGGCCGACCGTACCTCGCGTTCGGCACCCCCGGCGGCGACCAGCAGGACCAGTGGCCGGTCGCGTTCCTCCTCAACCACCTCGTGCACGGCATGAACCTGCAGGAGTCGATCGACGCGGCGAACTGGCACTCGACCCACATGCCGTCCTCGTTCTACCCGCGCGACTCGCAGCCGCGCGGCGTCGTCGTGGAAGACCGCGTCGGTGACGGCGTGATCGCCGAGCTGCGCGAGCGCGGCCACGACGTGACCGTGTCGGGGCCGTGGTCTCTCGGCCGTCTCAGCGCCGCCGGGATTCGCGAGGACGGGATGCTCATCGCCGCCGCCAACCCGCGCGGCATGCAGGGCTACGCCGCCGGACGCTGAGCCGACCGCGAGACCCGACCCGTGCGGCGAGACCCCGACATCCTGCCGGGGTCTGGGCGCGCAGAAGCGGTCTCGCGGTCAGGGTGACGGGGCGGATGCGGCGCCCGCGGCGAATCCGTCGGCGTAGGCCTCGTCGGCGCCGCGGCGGAACATGTCGCGGTCGCCCGGCCGCACGATCGATCGCGCGCCCGGGAGGTCGAGCGCACCCACGAGATCGGCGCGCCCCCGCACCACGGCGACGGGGCGGCGCGATGCCTTGCCTTTGACGAGATCGGCGGCGGCGGCGATCTCGTCGGCGACACAGGGCATCGTGACCACGAGCGGCCGGCCCTCGGCATCCGTCTGCCCGCGGAGGTCTTCGAAGACGTGCACGCCGCCGGCGCCGATCGCGGAGTCGGTCTGGCCCTCCCGCCACGCGCGCCCGAGGGTGTCGGAGACCAGCACGCCGACGATCGCGCCGGTGCGTTCGCGCAGTCCTTCGGCCAGGCGTCGCGCCGACGCATCCGGATCTTCGGGCAGGAGCAGCACCGTACCCGCCGGTGTGTTGCTCGCATCGACGCCGGCCGCGGCCGAGACCATGCCGAGGCGGTTCTCGACGATGCGCGTGGTGTGCCCGGTGGCAGAGGTGCGCGTCGCGACGACCCGCACGGTCTCGGCGGTGATCGCGTCCTCGCGATCGTCGGCGTCGATGATCCGGCCCTCGGCCTTCGAGACGATCTTGCTCGTCACGACGAGGATGTCGCCGTCACGCAGCTCGTCGCGCGCGGCGGTGGCGATCACGTCGACGAGGTCGACTCCCGGCGTGATCTCGCCGATGCCGTCGAGGGCCCAGAGCTGCAGCACGTCAGCGGACGAAGCGCACCTCGGTGAGCGTCTCGCCGAGGAAGGGCTCGGTGTGCGAGGCGCCGTCGAGGGTGAATCCGTTGCGGACCCAGAAGCGGTGGGCGCGGGGATTGTCTTCTGCGACCCAGAGGTAGAGCTCTTCGCCGGGCTCGACGGCCGCGTCGAACAGCTGCTGTCCGATGCCGGTTCCGTGCCACGCGTCGAGGAGGTAGATGAAGAACAGTTCGCGGGCGCGGGGAGCGTCCTCGTCACGGGAGGGGCCGGAGCCGACGAATCCGACGATGTCGCCGTCGACGAGGGCGGCGCGCATGCGGTAGTCCTCGCCCTGCGACGCCCAGTGCGTCCAGAGCTCGGCCATGCGGCGAGCCGACACGCGCTCGAGCGCGGCCTTGCTGATCAGGTGGTCGTAGGTCTCGTGCCAGCACGTAGCGTGGACGCGCCCGAGGGCCTCGGCGTCCACGTCGCGAACCGGGCGGACGACGATGTCGCCCTGGATCTCGATAGGTGTTTCGGGTGCCATGACCAGACTCTACGCGTGAGGTCGAGGGGTCGGAAATCGGCCGAGCAGCCGGCGCACAACTTCGGACAAGCTGGCTGACGTGCCGTGACACTGGCCCCAGGCGCGGCGTATCGGCAGCTTCGTCCGAAGTTGTGCGCGAGCGGTCGGTGGGGAAGCGGGATGCCGCTCGTGCGGGTACCATCGCGCCTCGTGAATGTCATCTGGCGCACCCTCCTCGTCATCCTCCGCGCGCGGCTGCACCGACTGCGCCGTCCCCTCGCCCCCACGGCGATCAGCCGCATCCGGGTGCGTACGCTGCCGACCGACATCGACCTGCTCCGGCACATGAACAACGGCAGGTACCTGTCGCTGTTCGACCTCGGGCGCTGGGACCTCCTCATCCGCACGGGGCTCGCCGACGCGACCCGCGCGCAGGGCTGGTACCCGGTCGTGTCGAACGAGACGATCACCTTCCGGAAGTCGCTGAACCTCTGGCAGAGCTTCGTCATCGAGACCCGTTTCATCGGGCACGACGACCGCGCCTTCTTCCTCGAGCACCGCGCCGTCGTCGACGGCGAGATCTACGCGCAGGCGATCATTCGGGCGCGGATGCTGCGTCGCTCGGGCGGCACCGTGCCCCACGAGGAGCTGTTCGCCGCCATCGGCCGCCCCGAGGGGCTCCCCGAGGTCGCGCCCTGGCTGCACGACTGGGCCGCAGCATCCGGTCTTCCGTCGACCAAGCGCCCCGCCCCCAGCATCTGGGACTGAACCCCCGTCGACGGCTACGGTGAGACCGTGCGCCAGGTCGTGGTCCTCACCGGGAGGCTCCTTATCGCCCACTGGCCGGCGCTGGTGGCCTGGTTCCTCGCCGGCACGCTCGGGCGCTACATCGGACTCGAGGTCGCCGGTTTCGTCGGCGGATACAGCGCGCTGGGCGGCTTGCTGCTCCTGCCGGTGGCGATCCTCGCGAAGCTCGTCAGCGTGGTCGCCATGTTCCTCGTGCTCAGGGACGGGCTGCCCCGGCTGGGGGCGATCGCCCCGGCACCCGTCGAGCGCGCGGCGCGGCTGAGGTCGTTCCGGGACGCGCTGCTGGCGTCGATCCTGCCGTTCTTCGCGGTGTACGCGGTGCTGGGCTTCCTCCGCGACGACGTCGCGACCTATCTGCAGTCGGCGATCGCCGTGAAGGACTCACGGGAGATGGTCGGCCTCGCCGAATCGTTGCTCGGTACGGGGCCGGCGGTCGCCGTCGACACCTCGGGCACGGTCGACCAGCTCACGTGGGAACCGTGGACGATCGCGGTGGTCGTGATCGCCTTCGCCGGCCGCTGGGCGTGGAAGCGCTGGCAGGACAGACTGCCGCGGTGGACATCGGTCGCGGCGGCGTACCTCGAGGCGCTGTGGGTCTTCCTCGCCGTCTACTTCATCGGCGAAGCGCTGGCGCAGTTCTCCGGCTGGCTCGACTCGCGACAGGCGATCGCCTGGCTCGGCGATCTGCGCGGATGGCTCGGCGATCTCTTCGCCCCGCTCGGCTGGGCCTGGGATGCCGTCGAGTGGCTGATCGGAGAGGCGGGGGCCGTGCTGCTCGTGCCGCTCGCCTGGCTCACGATCGCCGGCGTGATCTACGGTCAGGCCGTGTCCCCGCAGGGGATCGCCTGGCGGGGACGACTGATCGAACGGGCTCGCACACGGTACGTCACGGTGCCGCAGCGCCTGCGCCGGCGACTCACCGACATCGGGGCGGGGGTCGGCGACCGCTTCCGGCCGCTCTGGCGCGCCGTCGTGGTGATGTGGCGCAGCGGCCCGATTCTCATCGGCGGATACGTGCTCGCGTACGCGGTGCTCATCCTGGGTGAGCGTTGGCTGCGGTTCGGGATCACCCGAGCAGTCGGCCCGCAAGACTTCGATGCCTTCTGGCTGGTCGCCGCGTCGACCGTGTTCACCGTCGTCGTGCTCGTCGTGGAGACCGTGCGCGCCGCTCTCGTGGCTTCGGCCTACGACGCCACGATCGGCGCCCTCATCGGGGCGCCCGTCGTCGCGTCAGGGCGAGACGACGAGTCGGAGGAAGCCCGGGAGCTCGTCCGTGAGCAGGAAGTCGACGCCGAACGGGCCGACGGCATCGTCGGGCACGAGGAACGGGACGGCGATGGTGAACGGCCCGACCGCCTCGGAATCGCATAGCGTCGGCCGTTCGTAGTCCCAGTCGACGAAGGAGACGGCGTCGTCCCACTGCCGCTGGTCGCCCTCGAGTTCGCGCAGCGTCGGCGGTGAGCATCGCACCGGCCCGGAGTCGGGGTCGAGGGGAACCTCCACGACGTACACCGTGGTCCCGTCCGGGAGGTCGGAGTCGGGGTCGTCCGGACGCACGTGGACGGTCGCCGGCCCCCACGTCGCTCCCGCGTAGGAGATCTCGTCTCCCGGTGCGACGGTCGTGGGGAAGACGGGCGCGGCTTGATAGGTGCCCCACCACTCGTTGCCGATGATCATGAGACCCGTCACGGGGGCCAGCACGGCGACCGCGGTGAGGGCGAGCGCGTTGCGGCGCCACCAGCGGCGCGTCATCGGGCGGCCCATCCGTCGCGCAGCAGCTCGACCTCCGGCTGGGCGTCGAGCGCTGCGAGATCGATCGGAACCTCGGCGACCTGAGCGAGGCGGGTGTCGAGATCACCGAAGATCCGCAGCGTGCCGGTCTGCCCCACCATCTCGGGGGGCAGCTCGAACGCGAGGCTGCCCACGCGGGGGATGTCGACGAGCGGTTCGGCGTTGATCAGCGACGACGGACGCTCGCTGGCACGATACGTCAGCCCGTCGACGACGAATGTCGCCTTCAGAGAGGCCGCGGAGCGCAGCAGCGCGTCGCGTTCCTGCCCGCGCCCCGTGACCTCGAGGTCGACGACGAGCCACGTGCCCTCGGCCTCCCACCCGCGGGCGACGGCCGCCTCCCCGAGCCGGGCGTCCGTCGCGGTCACGGTGAAGGTGCTCAACACGGCCTCCTCGCCGATCGCGGCGGGAACGACGAACGGCGTCGTCGCGATGTCTTCGTCGGGGGTGAGCTGCACGACCCCCCAGGCCGCGACGACGAGTGCGAGTCCGACCGTCCAGACGAGCCAGGGCTTCATCGCTCGCCTTCCGTCTCGTCGGTCGCGCCCGACCCGACATCGCGCACCTCGACCGTGAGGTGCGCCACGGTCGTCGGAGAGTCCCAGTACTCGCCGTCGATCACGAGGGCCCCCTCCCGCAGGGTCAGATCGCGCAGGTCGAGGGTGATCTCGTCGCCGCCGACGAGAGCGTCATCGGCGACCGCCCAGGTCAGGACGATCTCGGCCGGAACCCGCGGCTGCAGCCAGGGCGAGCCGACCGCGTCGTCCAGGCGCGCGGCCGATGCGGCGGCCCCGTCTTCGCCGAGCGCAGGGGCGCGCACGGCCGCCTGGACGCCCGAGGTGCCCATCGACGGCAGAGCCTGCGTCCAGACGTTCTCGGCCGTCAGGATCACGGCGAGCACGCGCTCGCCGGGTTCGACGGTGATCCCCGCCTCCGTCAGATCGTCGATCAGCACCGCGCGTTCGATCGTGAGGGCGAACTGGTCGTTCTCGTGGGTGTCTCCGGCACGCAACTCCGCGACGGGAGGGGCGGCGACGGCCGAGAGGCCCCCGAAGGCGGCGGTCGCGCCCAGGAAAGCGGCGGTGAGGATGCCGGCGATCCAGCTCGTGGGCACCCGATCCGTCACGGCGTGGACCCACCGGGAGCGACGGCGGCCCGCAGCATCCGGCTCGATCGCCCCCTCAGGCGGTGTCGTTGCGGACGACGGCTCGGTCACGAGCACAGCCTAGGGCGGGGGCGCTCGCACGTCGCCTCGCGAACGGTGCGGGTTGCCCCGGCGGGCCGCCGGAATGCGCGCAACCGGCGAGCCTAGGCTGTGCGCATGACCACTCCGACCGATTCCGTGACCGGCAGCGAGCTCGCCGACCGGGCGGTGGACCTCGCGGGGCGGTGGGTCTCGGCAGCGGCCGACGAGCCGACGGATGCGGCGGCGCAGCGTCTCGCCGGAGTGCTCCGCGACCCGCAGGGCCTGCCCTTCACCATCGGCTTCGTGGACGGCGTGATGCGCCCCGAGAGCCTCGCGGCCGCAGCGGCCCAGCTGCACCGCATCGCGCCCCTCGTTCCCGACTTCCTCCCCTGGTACCTGCGCGGAGCCGTGCAGGTCGGGGGAGCGGTCGCCCAGGTGCTGCCGGCGCCGGTCGTTCCGATCGCGCGTCGCGCCCTGCGGGAGATGGTCGGTCACCTCGTCGTCGATGCGCGCCCCGACAAGCTCGGACCCGCCATCGCCGCTCTCCGCGAGAGCGGCGCGCGGCTCAATCTCAACCTGCTGGGTGAGGCGGTGCTCGGCGAGGCGGAGGCGGAGCGCCGGTTGAAGGGCATCCACGAACTCGTCCGCCGGCCCGACGTCGACTACGTGTCGGTCAAGGTCTCGGCCATCGCCTCGCACATCTCGATGTGGGCCTTCGACGACGTCGTCGACCGTGTCGTCGAGCGTCTGCTCCCGCTGTACCTCGATGCGGCGTCGTCGACCCTCCCCACGTTCCTCAACCTCGACATGGAGGAGTACCGCGACCTCGACCTGACGATCGCGGTGTTCACCCGCATCCTCGAAGACCCGCGCCTGGCCGATCTCGAGGCCGGGATCGTTCTCCAGGCCTACCTCCCCGACGCCCTTCCCGCCCTCCGGCAGCTCACGGCGTGGGCTCGGCAGCGAGTGGCCGCCGGTGGCGCGCGCATCAAGGTGCGCCTCGTGAAGGGCGCGAACCTCGCGATGGAACGCGTCGATGCGATCATGCACGACTGGTCGCTCGCCACGTACGGCAGCAAGCTCGACACCGACGCCAACTACCTGCGCTGCCTCGACGAGGCGCTCACGACCAAGGCGACCGAGGGCGTGCGCATCGGGGTGGCCGGGCACAACCTCTTCGACATCGCGCACGCGTGGGAGCTCGCCGGCGACCGGGGCGTGCGCGACTCCGTGGAGATCGAGATGCTGCTGGGCATGGCTCAGGGCCAGGTCGCCGCTGTCGCCCGCGACGTGGGTCACGTGCTGCTCTACGTACCGGTGGTGCGGCCCGACGAGTTCGACGTCGCCATCAGCTACCTCGTGCGCCGCCTGGAAGAGAACGCCTCGGGCGAGAACTTCCTCTCGGCCGCCTTCGACCTCGCCGCCGACCCCGAGCTGTACGCCCGCGAGCGCGACCGGTTCCTCGCCGCTCTCGAGCGCGCGACCGACCCCGCGCTCCCGACCGGTCCGAACCGACGCCAGGACCGCGGCGCTGCAGCGGAGGCTCCCGAGCCGGCGATCCTGCGCGAGCCGCACACCGATGACCCGGGGCTCACCCAGGCGGTGCTCGGCATCGCCCGCGAGGCCGCCGCATCGGACGCCCCTCCCGCGCACGTGCTCTTCGGCGGGCAGGCCTTCGTCGAGACGGCCGTCTACGCCCCGCGCGAGGTCGGCGACGCGGTCGGCGCGCCCGGCTTCCGCAACGTCGCCGACACCGACCCGGCGCTGCCCGCGAACCGGGAGTGGGCACGTCAGGTGCTCGCCCGCGTCGACGAGTCGTCGGTCGGCACCGAGACCATCGCCGCCGCTCGCGTCGACGACGGCGATGCTCTCGACGCGCTCATCGCGCGAACGGCGGATGCTGCGGCCTCCTGGGGTACGACCTCCGCGGCCGATCGGGCAGCCGTTCTGCAGCGCGCCGCGCGCTCGCTGGCCGAGCGGCGGGGCACGCTGATCGAGGCCGCGGCCTCCGAGACCGGCAAGGTGTTCGCCGAGGCCGACGTCGAGGTCAGCGAGGCCGTCGACTTCGCGAACTACTACGCCGCCACGGCGCGAGAACTCGACCGCGTCGGCGGTGCCGTATTCGTGCCCGCCCGGGTGACGGTGGTCGCCCCGCCCTGGAACTTCCCGATCGCGATCCCGGCCGGGGGAGTGCTCGCCGCGCTCGCCGCAGGATCGGGCGTCGTGTTCAAGCCGGCGCCGCAGGCCCGCCGGACCGCCGCCGTCGTCGCCGAGGCGCTGTGGGACGCCGGGGTGCCCCGAGACGTGCTCGCCCTCGTCGATCTCGACGAGGAGGCGCTCGGACGCCGGCTCGTCGAGCACGCGTCGGTCGATCAGGTGCTCCTGACGGGATCGTGGGAGACCGCGCAGCTGTTCCGTTCGTGGCGCCCGGAGCTGTCCCTCCACGCCGAGACGAGCGGCAAGAACGCGATGATCGTGACGGGATCGGCGGATCTCGACGTCGCCGCGTCCGACCTCGTCCGCAGCGCGTTCGGTCACGGTGGGCAGAAGTGCTCGGCGGCCTCGCTCGTCATCCTCGTCGGATCGGTCGCGCGCTCACGGCGCTTCGCCCGGCAGCTGATCGACGCGACGACCTCGCTGCGCGTCGGCCCCGCCTCCGACCCGCTCTCGGAGGTCGGCCCGCTCATCGAGGAGCCCCGCGGCAAGCTGAAGTGGGCCCTGACCACTCTCGGCGAGGGCGAGCGGTGGTTGGTCGAGCCGCGCGAGCTCGACTTCGACGGACCCGCTGCCGGCCGCTACTGGACGCCGGGGATCCGCACGGGCGTGCAGCCGGGTTCGCGGTTCCACCGCGAGGAGTTCTTCGGGCCGGTGCTCGGCATCATGCACGCGAGCTCCCTCGCCCACGCCATCGAGCTGCAGAACGCGGTCGACTACGGGCTGACCGCGGGTCTGCACACGCAGGACCCCGACGAGCTCGCCCTCTGGCTCGACCGTGTCGAGGCGGGCAACCTCTACGTCAACCGCGGGACGACGGGCGCGATCGTGCAGCGCCAGCCGTTCGGCGGCTGGAAGCGCTCGTCGGTCGGCGCCGGTGCGAAGGCGGGCGGACCGAACCACCTCATCGGCCTCGGCATGTGGCGGCCGTCGACGGGGGCGACCGCGTCGTCGACGTTGCACCTGCGCGGTCTCGACTCGCGGCTGACGACGATCATCGAAGCCGCTCAGCCAACGCTGTCATACGAGGCGTTCGAGTGGCTGCGCCGCGGCGCGCTCGCCGACGCGATCGCGTGGGACCGCGAGTTCGGCCGCGTCAAAGACGTCTCGCAGCTCGGCGTCGAGCGGAACCTCTTCCGATACCGCCCGACGTCCGTCGCGGTGCGCGCGACCGGCGACGCGGCGTGGCAGGCGGTGCTGAGGGTCGTGCTCGCCGGCGTGCGATCGGGCTCGGGCTTCGCGCTGAGCGTGCCGGTCGGGCTCCCGGGGGAGGTGCGCCGCGTGCTCGGCGACCTCGACGTGCCGGTGTGGGTGGAGAGCGACGACGAGTGGATCGAGCGCATGGCCGGGGTCGGCGACGCCGTCGCGGCCGCGGCCGACGAAGACCCGCGCCCCCGCCCGTCGCGCGCGCGTCTCGTCGGGTCGCCCGAGTCGGTGGCGGGCCTGCGCCGTGCGCTGGCCGAGGCGACGTCGGGCGATCCCGATCTGGCGGTCTACGCCGACGAGGTCACGACGGCCGGGCGCATCGAGCTGCTGCCGTTCCTCCGCGAACAGGCCATCTCCATCACCGCCCATCGCTTCGGCAACCCCGACGCCTGGAGCGAGCCCGCGATCTGACGCCCGCCCCGCAGCATCCGCCCCCGCAGCATCCGCCCGCTGAAAGGCCAAGACACCCGGGCGCGGTGCTCCGCGTCTCCGGGTGTCTTGGACTCTCGGGCTGCTGCTGCGCGTCAGGCCGCGGCGAGCTCCGCGCGGCGGGCCTGCAGCTGGTCGAACGTCGGGAAGGTGTCGGCGATCGGGTTGCCGGTGAAGTGGCCGACCCAGCCGTCGTCGTCGTGGAAGAAGCGGATGCTGGTGAACTCGGGCGACGTGCCCATGTCGAACCAGTGCGTGGTGTTGGCCGGCACCGAGACGAGGTCGCCCGGCTCGCAGTAGAGGGCGTGGACCTTGCCGTCGACGTGGAGGTAGAACACTCCGGCGCCCTTGGCGAAGTAGCGGTCCTCGTCGTCGTCGTGCTTGTGCTCGGAGAGGAACTTCTCGCGCGAGACGACCTTGACCTCGTCGTAGTTCTCCTGCGACGGCGAGAGGCCGACGATGTCGACGAGGGTGTAGCCCTCGCTCTGCTTCACGCCCTCGACCTCGGACGAGTAGAGCGCGAGCACCTCGTCGAGCGGTGCGTCGTCGGCGAAGTCCTTGACCTCCCAGCGCGAGAAGCGGGCGCCGAGAGTCGCGAGCGCCTCGCGGATCTCGTTCTCGTCGGTGGACTCGAGCACGGGCACGCTCGGGTCGGTGTCCTTCCAGACGGTCAGAAGTGTCACGGGATCTCCTCCGATGGGGTGTGTGAGGTCGATTCTCGCGCGTCTACCGCCCGCGCGGCCAGTTCGGGAAGACTTCCGCGCGCTGCGGCGTAACAATGCGCAACGACGGATTGGGTCGGCGCCGACCCGAACTGGTTTACTGCTCCCGCGCCGGACAGCACCGGTCGCCGTCCCCCAGCGCCCACAGCACCCCTCACCCGAAGGTGACTCCCATGTCGTTCCTCTCGCACAACCGCCGTCTGCTCGGCCTCGCCGCCGCCGCCGGTGCGACCGCGCTCGTCCTCGCCGGGTGCGCCCAGCAGAACGCGGGCGGCACCGCCGCTCCCGCCGCGTCGCAGCAGGCGGCCACCGCCGACGCGCCCGCGCCCTTCGACGGCGAGCCCGTCACCGTCGCCCTCGTGCAGCAGTCGGGCGCGGGCGACTACTTCACCGCCTGGACCGCCGGCGCGAAGGCCCAGGCGGCCGCTGCCAACATCGAGCTGACCGTCAGCGACGCCCGCAACGACAACGCCAAGCACGCCTCCGACCTCGAGCAGGCCATCGCGTCGAAGCCCGACGCGATCATCGTCGACCACGGTCAGACCGACACGATCGAGCCGCGTATCCGCGAGGCCGTCGACGCGGGCATCCCCGTGATCGTCTACGACCTGGCTCTCGACGACACCGACGGCGTGCTCGTCACGTCGCAGTCCGACACGTCGATGGCCGAGGGTGTGCTCGACGAGCTCGTCGCCGCGGCCGGAGACGGCGCGAAGGTCGGTCTCGTCAGCGCCGAGGGCTTCGCGCCGCTCGACCGTCGGAAGGCCGTCTGGGACGACTACCTCACCGAGTACGACCTCGACCAGCTGTTCTTCACCGGCGAGGTCACCGAGTCGACCGCGACCGACAACATCCCCCTGACGGATGCGGCGCTCAAGGCCAACCCCGACGTGCAGGCGATCTTCGCCCCCTACGACGAGATCACCAAGGGCGTCGTGCAGGCCGTCACGCAGAACAACCTGCAGGACAAGGTCAAGGTCTACGGCATCGACATCTCCAACGCCGACATCGAGGTCATGATCGCCGACGGCAGCCCGTGGGTCGCCACCTCGGCGACCGACCCCGCCTCGATCGGCGCCGCGGTCGTGCGCACCCTCGCGCTCTCGCTGGCGGGCGAGCTCGACGAGACCGAGGTGCAGTTCCCCGCGATCACCGTCACCCGCGACTTCCTGCTCGACAACGAGATCACGAACGTCGCGCAGCTGCGCGAGGCCGAGCCCTCGCTGCTCCTCGAAGACGTCGTCGTGGCCGATTGGCTCCCCGCCGTCTCCGGATGACCTCTTCCGCGCCTCTCCCCGCTCAGGCGGACGACCGACCGGTCGTCCGCCTGAGCGGCGTCGGCGTGCGCTTCGGCGCGAACCAGGTGCTGCGCGACGTCTCGCTCGACCTCGCCGCGGGCACGATCACCGCCCTCCTCGGCACGAACGGCGCGGGGAAGTCGACGCTCATCGGCGCCGTGTCGGGAGCGAACCCCGGCTACACCGGGTCGATCGAGGTGTCCGGCGCATCGACGCGGGTGACGTCGCCCGCCCGGGCGCGCCGGGCCGGCATCGAGACGGTGCACCAGAGGATCGCCGACGGCATCGTGCCGTCGCTGTCGGTCGCCGACAACATCGCGCTCACCGACCTCTCGTCGGGCGGGCACCGGGTGGTGCGCCGAGCCGAGACCGAACGCATCGCCCGGGCCGCGCTCGCGCGCCTCGGACTCGAGTGGTCGGACGAGGTGCTGCGCGCCGACGCCGGGCGGCTGGGCACCTCCGACGCGCAGCTGCTGATCCTCGCCCGCGCCCTGCGCTCGACCCCGAAGCTGCTCATCCTCGACGAGCCGACGTCGGCGCTCACCGCGTCCGAGGCCGATCGCCTCTTCGAGGTGCTCCGGGCGCTGCGCGACGGCGAGCCCGGCCGACCGGGTCTGGCCATCCTGTTCGTGAGCCACCGGTTCGGCGAGATCGAGCGGCTCGCCGACCGCATCCTCGTGCTCCGCGACGGGGGGCTCACCCTGGCAGCCTCGCGGCCGTTCGACTGGCACGCCGCCCTCGAAGCCATGCTCGGGGTCCCCACCGAGCTGCAGCAGCACGTGACCGACCCGCAGCCGGCCGGCGACGTGGTCTTCTCGATCGACGGGGCGCGTCTCGTCCCGGGCTCGGGGGCGCTCGCGCTCGACGTGCACGCGGGGCAGGTCACCGGCATCCTGGGCCTCCTCGGCGCGGGCAAGACCGAGCTCGCCGAGACGGTCGCGGGCGTGCGGCCCGCCGGCGAGGCGCGCATGACGCTCTCCGGCGGCGCCTATCGACCGACCACCCCGGCGGCGGCGAAGGAGGCCGGGGTCGTGCTCGTCCCCGAAGATCGCCAGCGCGGCGGCATCCAGCCCGGCTGGTCGATCGCGCGCACCGTGGGCCTGCCGGTGCTGCGCGAGATCTCCGACCGGCTCGGTGTGGTCGGCGTGCGCCGCGAGCGCGCGGTGGCGGACGAGGTGATCGACGCCTACGACGTCGTCGCGCCGTCGGCCGACACCGCGGTCGACGATCTGTCGGGCGGCAACCAGCAGAAGGTGATCGTCGGCCGCTGGCTGCGCACCGCGCCCGCCCTCGCCGTGCTCGACGAGCCGTTCCGCGGGGTCGACATCGGCGCGCGTCGACGCATCGGCGACGCCGCGCGGGCCCGGGCGGGAGAGGGCGCGGCCGTCGTCGTGCTCTCGAGCGACGTCGACGAGATCCTCGATGTCGCCGACCGCATCGTCGTGCTCGTCTCGGGCAGGATCGCCCTCGACACCCCCGCCGGAGTCCACGATCGTGCGCGCATCGTCAATGCGCTGCTCGACGACCCCGGTCACCCGAAGGAGACCGCATGAGCCTCACGACAGCATCCGCCCCCGGCATCGGAACGCGCGTCATCGACGGCGTTGCGAAGTGGGGCTTCGTCGCCGTCACCGCGCTGCTCATCGTGTTCTTCTTCGCCACGCAGCCGGCGTTCGGCACGGTCGAGAACGTCTTCGGGATGCTGAAGTTCATCGCCCCCGTCGGGATCGCGGGCCTGGGGGTCACCCTCGCCATGACCGTCGGCGGACTCGACCTCTCGGTGGGAGCCAACGCCGGTTTCGCCGTCTCGATCGCGGCGTGGACGCTCGTGATCGCCGGTCAGGTCGGCGGGATCGCGGTCGGCGTCGTGCTGCTGTCCGGAGCGCTCATCGGCGCATTGAACGCGGCGCTGATCGTCTTCGCCCGCATCCCGGATCTGCTCGCCACCCTCGCGACGATGTTCACCGTGGTGGGGCTGAAGCTGATCATCGTCGACGGCAAGTCGATCTCGTCGCAGATGACCCTCGCCGACGGCTCCACCGCGCCCGGCCGCTTCACCGCCGACTTCCTCTGGTTCGACCGCGGGTCTTTCGGACCCGTCTCGGTGCCGGTCGTGCTCTTCCTCGTTCTGACGGCCCTCCTCTGGTTCGTGCTCGACCGCACCCGCTGGGGGCGTGCGCTGGCCGCCGTCGGATCGAACCCCGAGGCCGCTCGTCTCGCCGGCGTGCGGGTGCGCGCCTACCGCGCCGCGGCGTACATCGGCTGCGGCGTGCTCGCCTCGATCGCGGGGCTCGTGCTCGCCGCCCGCATCGGCCAGGGCGACGTCTCGGCGGGCAACTCGCTGCTGCTCGACGCGGTGGCCGTCGCGCTCGTCGGTGTGTCGGTGCTGGGCATCGGCCGACCGAACGCCTGGGGCACGGCGCTGGGGGCCGTGCTGATCGCGGTCATGGTGACGGGCTTCTCCATGATGGGATTGCCCTACTACATCCAGGACTTCGGCAAGGGCGTCGTGCTGCTCGTGGCACTGCTGTTCAGCTTCACGTTCCGCCGCCGGAAGACCACGATCATCGCCGGGAGCACCACCGCATGAGCGACCTCGAAGCCGACCTCCTCACCGTCGACACGGTCGGCGCGTACCTGCTGGCGCGTCCGCAGCTGGCCGGACCCGTCGATCCCGCGACGATCGTCTCCGTGGTCGAGGTCGGCGACGGCAACCTCAATCTCGTCTTCATCGTGACCGACGCCGCCGGCAATGGCGTCGTCGTGAAGCAGTCGCTGCCGCACGTGCGCGTCGACCCCACCTGGCCGCTCACCCGCGAGCGCGCCAAGCGCGAGGCGGTCGTGCTCGCCGCCCACGAGGCGGTGGATGCGGCGCACGTCCCCGCGTTCTACGGCTTCGACGAAGCATCCCTCGCCCTCTCGATCGAAGATCTCAGCGACCATGCCGTCTGGCGCAACGAGCTGAACGCGGGGCGTCTGCACACCTACGCCGCCGTGGAGCTCGGAACCTACGTCGGCGCGATCGGCTTCGCCACGAGCGTCTTCGGCACCCCCGGGCCCGAGCGGCGCCGGCGGATCGCCGAGGCGACGAACCCTGAGCTGTCGGAGATCACCGAAGACCTCGTCTTCACGGAGCCCTACGTCGACCACGAGCACAACGGGTGGCTGCCCGCGAACGAGGACGACGTACGCGATCTCCGCACCGACCGCGTGTTCGTGCGCGAGATCGGCCTGGCGAAGCAGCGGTTCCAGGAGGACCACCAGAGCCTGGTGCACGGCGATCTGCACACCGGGTCGGTGTTCGTGCGTTCGGAAGGAAGCTCGGTCCGCGCGTTCGATTCGGAGTTCGGCACCTATGCGCCCACGGGCTTCGACCTCGGCGCCGTGTGGGCGAACCTCATCATCGCTGCGGCGCGGGCATCGGCGCTCGGACGCGAGGCCGACGCCGAGGCGCTGCTCGCGCTGCCGGTCGAGCTGATCGCCGCCTTCGAGGAAGAGTTCACCCGGCGGTGGCCCGACCGCGTCGACCCCCGGGTCTACGGCGACGACGTGCTCGCGGTGACGCTCCGCCGCATCCGCTCCGATGCCGCGATCTACGCCGCGGCGAAGGCCGTGCGCCGGATCGTCGGGTTCTCGAAGGTCGCCGACATCCAGACCCTCCCCGAGCACGAGCGTGCGATCGCCGCCCGCCGGGTGCTGCTCACCGCCCGCACGCTGGGCGTCGCGCGCCTGATCGACCCCGATCCCCGCCGCCTGACGCAGCTGACGCGCGAGCCCCTGCTCACGTAGCGCGGGGAGGCTCCGAGCCCGAGCGCACGGGTTTCGCTCGAGCGCACGGGGTGGATGCGTGCATAGCCCGTGCGCGGGGACCGAGGCCGTGTGCTCGGGGAACCGCGGCCGGCGGCCGGCGGATGCTGCGCGGTCAGCGGGTCGCGACGGTGAAGCGCAGGAGCCACTCGGCGATCTCGAGGTGGCGGCGGGCCGCGGCAGCATCCTCGCCCCAGGCGTACATGCCGTGGGTCGCCACGATCATGACCGGCACCTCGGGGACGTCGGCGGTGGCGGGCACGTAGACCTCGTCGAAGCGGGCGGCCTCCACCGCCATGTCCTGGTCGTTCGCGATCACGGGGATGACGACGGTCTCGTCGTGCGCGCGGTGTCCGATGCCCTTGAGCATCTCCATGTCGCGGATCTCGACGCCGGAGGGCCAGCGGTGCGCGGCGACGACCGCGTCGAGAGCATGAACGTGGAACACCGCGCCGGCACCGGTGCGCGCGGCGATGTGGGCGTGGAGGCCGGCTTCGGCGGACGGCGGGCGGGGGTCGTCCGCGTCGAGGCCTCGGCCGTCGGGGCCGACGAGCACGACGTCGGCTTCGGTGAGCTGCGACTTGTCGAGACCCGACGCGGTGACCGCCAGCACGAGAGGATCGCGGTCGATCACGAGGGAGAGGTTCCCCGAGGTGCCGCGCATCCAGCCGTATCCCGAGAAGCGGGCGGCCTCAGCGGCGAGGGTCGCACCGGCTTCGAGCGTGCGCGCGGTCGACAGGGCGCTCATCGGGCGAGCTCGATCTCGTCGAAGGTGTGCACCACGGGTCCGTCGAACGCGGCGCCGGCCCAGGGCTCCCCGGCGCGGTCGAGGGCCACGGTCTGCCAGCCGGCGGCGCGGGCGGCGGCGACTTCTTCGGGGTGGTCGGTGAGGAAGAGGGCGCGCGCGGGTGCGACGCTCAGCGCATCGGCGATCGTCGCGTACGACGACGCATCCTTCTTGCCGCCCGCGTTGACGGTGTCGAACCAGGCCTCGACGAGGGTCGACAGATCGCCCTGCGGAGCGTGGCGGAACCACGGCTGCTGGGAGGCGACCGAGCCCGACGAGTACACGGCGATCCGCACGCCCTGATCGGCCCACGCGCGCAGGCGCGGCGGCACGTCGTCGAAGAACTGCGAGGTGATCTCCCCTGCGGCGAAGCCCTCGGCCCAGATGACGCCCTGGATCGTCTTCAGCGGCGTGGACTTCACGTCGGTCGCCATCAGTGCGCGCAGCGCATCGGCGACCTCGCCGTCGCTCGCTCCGGCCGGCAGCCCCGTCTCCGCGATCGCATCGGCTCGCGCGGCCCGCAGGGAGTCGCGACCGAGAGCCTCTTCCAGACGGGGGCGCGCATAGTCGTACAGGTCGCCGAGGATGAAGCCGGCCTCGCTCGTGGTGCCCTCGATATCGAGCACGACGACGTCGGCGGAGGGGGTGACGGTCATTCGGGTCCTCCGGTGGAGTCGTTCGAGAAAGGGTGGAAGGCGACGGTGTCGGGCTGCGTCGAGGCGTTGACGGGCACGGGCACGGCCGGCGTCCGCCGTCGCCGCAGCGGGGGAGTGCCGGGGATCTCGGCGAGTGCCTCGGGGTCGGCGGTGAAGTGGTCGGCGACGCGCGCGGGCTCGAACGTACCCCGGCTCGTGGCGATGCGGGTCACCAGCCGCGGTGGTGTCACGTCGAACGCCGGATACCAGGCGTCGGTCACGAGCGGGCTGGCCGACCGGTGTCCGAGCACTTCGAGCACCTCGGCGGGATCGCGGTCTTCGATCACCACGTCGGCGCCGGTGGGGGCGGCGCGGTCGGGTGCCTCCACCATCGCGTAGTACGGCACGTCGAAGGCGGATGCTGCGGCCGCGAGGGCGAGCGTACCCACCTTGTTCACGACCGAGCCGTCGAGCGAGACCCGATCGGCGGCGGTCACGACGGCATCGATCGGGCCGGTGCCCACGCCGCGGGGCGACGACAGGGCGGCGGCGCCCATCCCGTCGGTGATGAGCGTGACCTGCTGGCCGAGTTCGCGCAGCGAGTGCGCGGTCAGTCGGGCCCCCTGCAGGTAGGGGCGGGTCTCGGTCGCGATCCATTCGATCTCCCGGCCGGCCTCGGCGGCCGCGGCGACCAGGCCGAACAGGTAGGCATCGGCCCAGCAGTGCGTGAGGATGCGCGGCGTCGCGGGGAGCAGCGACAGCGTCGCGCGGCCGAGGCGGAGGGCAGCCTCCCGATAGTCGCGGTCGACCGTGCGGGCGGAGTCGAGGGTCGCGGTCACGAGTTCGGCCGTGGTGTCGGCGTCGCGTCCCGCGGCGAGGATCGTCGCGACCGCGTCGCGCGGGTGCGCGTTGGTGGGGCGCGCCGTAGCCAGGGCGCGTCCGGCGAGCCCGAGCGCGGTGCGCGCATCGCGCAACGGCAGATCGCGCGCCTGCAGCGCGGCGAGGGCCATGCCCGCGGTGGCGGCGTACAGCGGCCCCGAGCTCTGCGTCACCATCTCGCGGATCGCTGCGGCGACGGCATCCGGCGTCTCGGCCGTCACCCATTCGACGCGAGCCGGGAAGATCCGGCGGTCGAGGATGCGGACGACGCGCGCCGCCTCATCGAGGGTGACGGAGTTCTCCAGGGTCGCGGTCACCCGCCCATCCTTCCACGGGGCGGCGGCGCGGACGTCAGGCGGAAGAGGCGACGCGGGTCTCGGCGAGATGTCGCGCGATCTCGCCGAGGGCGTCGTGCGTGGCCGCATCGGCGGCGATGCGCTGCGCCGCGGAACGATAGGAGCGGTCGTTGAGGATCGATGAGACCGCAGCCCCGACGGCCGCCGCATCCGGTGTGCCGGTCCGCAGGTCGATTCCGGCTCCCGTCCAGGCGACGCGGGCCGCGACCTCGGGCTTGTCCTCGGTGCCGCCGGCCACGACGAGGGGGACGCCGGCGGCGAGGGTCGCCTGCACGCCGCCGTATCCTCCGTTCGTGACGACCACGTCGACACGGGGGAGGAGCGCGTCGTAGTCGAGGTAGCTCGCCGCGTAGGCGTTGCCCGGTAGGGGGCCGATGGCGTCGACCTCGCGTCCGCCCGCGGTCACCACCACGGCGACGTGGCGATCGGCGAGGGCCTCGAGGGCGGGACGCACCAGCCGGCCGAAGTCGTGGTTGTCGATCGTCCCCTGGGTCACGTGCACGACCGGGCGTTCGCGGTCGAGCTCCCCCCACCACGCGGGGCGCCGCGAGATCGTGGCGCTCTGCGGCAGGACCCCGACGAAGCGAATGCCGGGGGCGAGGTCGGTGCGCGGGTACTCGAGGGCGGCCGGGCCCGTCTGCAGGAACCTGTCGTAGTGACGCGAGGCGTCCATGATGAACCCGCGCAGTTCGGCGCCGGCGCCGGCGAAGGCGCGGGCGGCGGCCCGCTGGGTCGGCGCGAAGACGACGTGCTGTGCCGCAGCACCCATGGCGGCGTACCGCAGCCGGTCGAACGGGCCGCGGGGAGGGTGGAGTGCGAGACCGTAGGGAGCGGCATCGCGCGAGGCCTGGCTCAGAGGTGTCACCCCCAGCGCCAGGATGGGCGGGCGGTCGTCGGTCTGGGCGATGAGGGGGAGCACACCGCCGAAGGCCCCGTCGACGAGCACCGCATCGGGACGGAGCTCGTCGATCAGCGAACGGATCGATCGGTACTGGTCGGGGATCGTCTCGACGAAGATGGTGCGGATGTCGTACTCGGTGCGTCGGACGCCCCGGTAGAGCGCACCGTCGGGGAGGTACGTGTCGGGCCGTCGGTCGTCGTAGTCGGCCGTCCCGGTCAGCACCCGGTGCTCGGCCCCGGCGCCCGCGACCTGCGCGGAGAATCGGCGACCCGTCAGGACCACGACGCGGTGCCCGTGTTCGACGAGGTGTCGGGCGACGCTCAGGATCGGACCGACGTGCCCGTGGATCGGGTTCGCCGCGAGAAGATAGGTGGCCACCGCGCACTCCCACGATAAAGTTTCGTTAGATGCAGACTCTAGCCATAAATGGAAGGACGTTGTGACGCCGAGAACGTATTCCTCGCCGATGCGGCAGGCGGAGGCCGCCCGGACTCGAGCGGCCATCGTCGATGCGGCGGCCTCGCTGTTCTCCCGAGACGGGTATCCCGCGACGACGATGACCTCGATCGCGCGCGAGGCCGGCGTCTCCGTGCAGTCCGTGCGCCTGGCCGGAACCAAGGCCGCTCTCCTCGTCGCCGCGTTCGAGCGCACCTTCGCCGGCGACGAGGGCCGGCACAGCCTGTCGGAGCGGCCGGCGATGGCCGAGATCATGGCGCGTTCCGACAGTGCCGACGCGCTGCGCGGCTGGCTCGACTACGTGGCGGAGGCGAATCGGCGCACCGCGGGGCTCACGCAGGCCATGGCCGTGGCCGCCGAGACCGACCCTGTCGCTCGCGCTGCCGTCGCCGACCTCGACGCACGCCGTCGCGCCGACATCGGGCTCGCCGCGCGTTGGGCCGAGGAGCGCGGGATGCTGCCGGCGGATGCGGTGGAGGAGGCCACCGACGAGCTCAATCACCTCGTCGGCCCCGAGACGTACGACTTCTTCGTAAGACGGTCGGGGTGGGGCGACGTGCGCTATCGCGCATGGATGGAGCGGGCGCTGATGAGCCTCATCGAACGATGGCGCACCGCATCCATAATTTGACTAGACGGTGCATCTAACGAACTGCTAGCGTGCGGTCCATGAGACTTCTCGCTTGGTGGCTCCGCGTCGTCGGACTCGTTTACGTGGCGCTCGGCGTCACCTTCGTCCCGGTTCTGAATACGGGAAGGGTCGATGTCCTCGTACCCGGATTCGACGCATCGCGGGGTGGCCCGGCGTGGAACGGGTTCGTCGACTTCACCTTCATGTTCGGGCTGGAGGAGATCGTGCTCGGGGCGTTCCTGATCTTCGCCTCGTTCCGACCGCGCTGGTGGGAGCCGCTGGTGTGGCTTCTCGTCGCGTTCTCCCTGGTCCGCGGCATCGGGCACGACGTCTACATGATCGCGAGCGGCTATTCGCTCGCGAGCAACCTCGCGTTCGTGGCGTTCCACCTGTCGCTGATCGTCACGGGGGTGCTGTTCCTGCGTCGGTGGCAGCGTCGCTCCCGTCGCACGCCCGCGACGCCCGCAGCATCCGTCCGATCGACGGCGGCCGCGGGCTGGTGAGGCGTCCGGGCGGTGCACCGTGGGGATGCGTCGCCCGGGCCCTCGGCGCAGAACGGCGTCCGCCCCGGCGGCCGATGCGCGGGAACGCACGCGAAGGGGCGCCGCCTCCGAAGAGACGGCGCCCCGCGGAGCGATCAGGACTCGGAGTCGACCGCCCGCCTGCGACGGATCGCCAGCACCAGGCCCAGGCCCAGCGCGCCGGCCGCGAGGAGCACGAGCGACCCGATGCCCGCGACGCCGGTCGCTGCCAGAGCGCCGCCGGGCTGGCCGCCCGACGTGCCCGTGCCGGCCGGGAGCGGCGACGTGCTCGAGCTCGGTGACGGCGTCGGAGTCGTCTCGCCGCCGCCTTCGGCCGGTGCGGCGACGACCGTCACCACGAGGGCCGTCGAACTCGACGCCGATGCGACGTCGGTGCGGGCGAAGCTCGCGACGAGGGCGTGATCGCCCTCGGGCAGCCCGCCTTCGAGGGTCAGCGTCGCGACCCCGTCCACGACCTCGGCGGTGCCGAGCACGGCGGCGTCGGCACGCGCCGCGGGAGCTGCCTCTTCGGCGAAGGTGACGACGCCATCGGTCTCGGCCCCCGTCACGGTCGCCACCAGAGTGAGCGGAGCGCCGGCGACGAGCTCGCTGTCGGGTTCGACGGCCAGCGTCGTCGTGGTCGGTGCGAGCACCGCCACCGAGGTCTCCTGAATGCGACCGGATCCTGCACCGACCGCGAAGGCGGCCTGTGCCCCGAGTGCGGACTCCTCATCGACCTCGACCGTCGCGACCGCGATCCCGTCGGCGTCCGCGGTGATCGGGTCGAGGACCAGGTCGCCGAAGCCGAACGCCACCGACTCGCCCGAACGGTACCCGGTCGCGGTGAGCGTGAGGCTGTCGCCCGGAGCCACCTCGGTGCTCGACGCGGTGAGCTCGCCCGGGCTTCCGGCTGCGGCGAGCTCGGCGCACGCGTCGCCCTGCACCCCGACGGTCGGCAGCTCCGCGCCGATGCTGATCGCCCCGACGGGAAGCGTCTCCCGGTCGGCGAGCGGGCGCAGTCCGTCGTCCTCGCGTACGACGAGCTGTCCGAAGGCGCCCGCGCCCATCACGGCGTTCGTCGTGTTCGTGACGCTCACCGTGATGCCCATGGCGCCGGCGGGGTAGGGGGATGCGTCGCCGTTGACCGGAACGGTGATCGCCTGGCAGATCTCGCCCGGCGCGAACGACACCCACTGCACGGCCGATGCGACCGTGCTCGCACCCACGACGCTGACCCAGCCCGACACGGCGGTGTCGGCAGGGGCGTCGAGGTACACCGCGACGTCGGCCGTGCTCGGGCCGTCGCCCTCCTCGACGATGGTCGGTGCGACGTTCACCGTGGTCCTCTGCTGGGCGACGGCGTTGCCCAGGGTGGGGGTGTCGAACGCGAGATCCGAGAGGTAGATCCCTCCCGCGCCCGTTCCGTCTGCTCCGACACCCGCCGAGAAGCGGACTTCACGGACATCGGTCAGATCGAGGCCGGTCATCTCGGCCGTCGGGATGGTCAGCTGCTGCAGCACGAACTTGTTGAGCGTCGTGTTGGTGCCGCCGGGCAGGCGATTGATCGCGAGCGGGTCGATGGCGGATGCTGCGCGGGAGAAGCTGTTGCCGGCGCCGTCGATCACGGTGATCGTGAAGTCGGTTCCTGTGGGGACCGTGCGATCGGGGGCCGTCTTGACCGTCAGCTGCGATCGGGTGGAGACGTCGCGCTTGCCGGCCGGAACCGACACGCGCAACTCGCCCGTGCTGGCAGCTGCGGGGTCGGTCGCAGATCCGGTCCAGGTGACGCGGGTGACCGGGGTCGCCGGCACGTTCAGCCCGAAGCGCACGGGCGTCCAGTGCGGAACGCGAGCCGTACCGATCTCACGCGTGGTGCAGTATGGCACGGTCGGGGCGATCGATGTCGCCGTCTCCGCGTTCGCGCACACCTGCGCGGAGGCGTTCCCGGCCGTGCGCACCAGCGTGCTGCTCTTGGCGAAGTCGGTCACGAGGGTCGTCGCGTTCGTGGGCTGGCTGGCCATCACGCGCACGTCGGCGAACGAGGTCGCCGTGGTGGTGGGCTTCGTCGATCCGTCGAAGAGCGGCTGGAACTGCGTCTCACCGCCCATCGTGAGGCGGAAGAAACCCGTCATGTACGACACGCCGACCTGGTACTGCTGCGCGGCGGTGAGGCGCGACGCATCACGGGTGGAGCAGCTCGAGGTGGTGTCGTTGCGGTTCCAGTCGTCGCTCGTCGAGTAGGGGTAGAGCCCCGGCGTCCACACCGTGTTGAAGAAGTTGTGGTTGGCCCCCATGACCCACACGGCCGACCGCATCACGTCATCGCCGAAGGCGTGGCGGGAGTCGTCGATCATGTGCTGCCCCTGCTGGTTCGACACGTCGCCGTCGCAGTAGGGGAGGAAGACGCCCAGGGAGGCGTCGGGGACGGTCATCCGGCCGAAGTCGACGGGCGCCAGCGGCAGCACGGAGATGATGCCGAACGGGTTCTCGAGCCCCTGGTTGAGCGTCGCGGCCGACGTCGCGCCTTCGCCGCCCCGGGAGTGGCCCATGACCCCGACCCGGTCGAGGTCGAAGCGGCCGGTGAGGGCTGCCGCGGTGACGCCCGCGGCCGTCGCGGGCGCGTCGGTCCGGGTGGTCGCGTAGGTCAGCGCCTGATCGAGAGTGCGAGTGGTGGTGGTAGCCGTGCCGTCGGCGTCGGGCCAGGTGATGTCGTCGAAGGCGACCGACTCCCCGGCGTTCGCCTTCTCCAGCATCCCGAGGGTGTCGAGGATGAGCTGGCCGCGGGCCTGTGCCCCGTAGTCGAGAGCGAGCTGGTTGTCGTTCGAGTTGACCGCGTTCGCCGCGATCGACAGCACGTTGTAGCCGTGCGTCGCCAGGGCGCGGCCGGTGCCCTCATATCCCTGGTACGAACGCACGTTGACCTGGTCGGGTCCGCACGGCCAGCGCAGGGGGTTGGCCGTGCCGGTCGCGCACGAACCGTGCCGGCCGTGCAGGAGGATCACGGTCGGCCGTTCGCCCGGCGCGTCCGTGAGGTACATCTTGCCGGTCATCTCACCGCGGATCCCGCTGATGCCGGCGAGCGCGACGGCGCGGTCGCCGAAGTCGTACTCCGCCTCCGTGACGCCGAAAACACCCGGATCGCTCGGCTCCTCGGTCGCCGTCGGGGCGGCCAACCGGCGCAGCTGACTCTCCAGCTCGTCGTTGACCTCCTCGTCGGTCACCTCGGTGGTGCCGCCCTCGGCCGCCTTGTCGCCGTCGCTCGACGCCCAGCCCTTCTCCACCTCTCGTGCGGAGCGCACGGCCGGGTCGCTGGTCAGCGCCGAGAGCGACAGCCCGTCGGCGGATTCGACCGCCAGACCGACGCTCTTGCCGTCGACGACGAGAGTGGGCGCGTCGCTCACGATCGGCAGTGCTTCGTCGAGTTCGTAGGTGACGAGGTAGCCGCCCGGGGCGGTCGTGATCGACCAGTCGTCGCCGGAGGCGACGATCCCGTTCTGGGGCGCGGCGAACGCGGGGGTGGGGCTCAGGATGAGTGCGGGCAGCACGATGGCCGTTGCGACGGCGATCGGACGTGCGCGCGAGGACAGGCGAGTTCTCACGGTTCTCCGGGTGCGACAGGGCACGACGAACAACGGCCGAGCGCTCGTCCTCGAGGAACGAAGACGGCGCCGTCCGTGCGCGGGTGCGGGTGGGTGGGTGCCGGGAGTCGGCACCGATGAGAGGCTATGGATTCGCTACGTGCGACCCGGGGCGATTAACAGGTTGGTAACACGCTTTTAACTGCGCGAGAACACGACCCGCGCGGTGCGGGTGCGGTGCTCGCGCGCGACGAGCGCCGGGGTGCAGAATGGATGCGGCGTGCCCGGGTCTGTCTGTCCCCTTCGCTCTCGTCGAGAGCAGAGGCGGAGAGCCGCCGGGCCCCAGGACAGCGTCCGCCGCCCCTTGCTATACGTGCAGTCGAGGAGCCCCATGTCCACGAACGAAACCGCCGCCCCCGCCGCTCAGTCCGAGCGCATCGCGCAGCACCGCCGGTACCTCATGTGCCGGCCCCAGCACTTCACGGTCAGTTACAGCATCAACCCGTGGATGGAGCCGAGCCGGCCCACCGACACCGACGTGGCGCTGCGCCAGTGGCAGACGCTCTACGACACCTACCTCGCGCTCGGTCACGAGGTCGAGCTCATAGACCCGCTCGAGGGCCTGCCCGACATGGTCTACACCGCCAACGGGGGCTTCCTCATCGACGGCATCGCGTACGGCGCGAAGTTCCGCTTCGCCGAGCGTGCGGCGGAGGGACCCGCCTTCATGGAGTGGTTCCGCGACAACGGCTACACGGTCGCCGAGCCTGCCGAGGTGAACGAGGGCGAGGGCGACTTCCTGCTCGTCGGCGACACGATCCTCGCCGGCACCGGTTTCCGCTCGACCGGGGACAGCCACCGCGAGGTGGGAGAGGTCTTCGGCAAGGAGGTCGTGTCGCTCACGCTCACCGACCCGCGCTTCTACCACCTCGACACGGCGATCTCGGTGCTCGACCCCGTTCAGGGCCCTTCGACAGGCTCAGGGGCCGGCGGAGTGGAGCGGGCGAACATCGCCTACCTGCCGAGCGCGTTCGACGAGGAGGGCCGCGGCATCCTCGCCGAGCGCTACCCCGACGCGATCCAGGTCGACGACGCCGACGGCGCGGTCTTCGGGCTCAACTCCGCGAGCGACGGCCGGAACGTGCTGATCTCGCCCCGGGCGAAGGGCTTCGAGGCCCAGCTCCGCGAGCGCGGCTACAACCCGGTGCTGATCGATCTGTCGGAGCTGCTCCTCGGCGGCGGCGGCATCAAGTGCTGCACGCTCGAGCTGCGCGGAGGCACGCGATGAGCACCTCGACCGACACCGGAACCCTGCGGATCATCACCGCGGAGGACGAGCACCTCGCCCACAACTACCACCCCCTGCCCGTGGTGATCGCGCGGGGCGAGGGCGCCTGGGTCACCGACGTCGAGGGCAAGCGCTACCTCGACCTCCTCTCCGCCTACTCCGCGCTCAATTTCGGGCACGGTCACCCCGCCATCCTCGCGGCGGCGCAGGAGCAGCTCGGCCGCCTCACTCTCACGAGCCGGGCGTACCACAACGACCGACTCGGCCCCTTCGCCGCCGCGCTCGCCGAGCTGTGCGGCAAAGACCTCGTGCTGCCGATGAACACCGGCGCCGAGGCGGTCGAGACGGGCATCAAGGTCGCCCGTGCGTGGGCGTACCGGATCAAGGGCGTCGCCGCAGACGCCGCGAAGATCGTCGTGGCGAACGGCAACTTCCACGGCCGCACGACGACCATCGTCGGCTTCAGCGACGACCCCGTCGCGTACGAGGGCTTCGGCCCCTACGCTCCGGGGTTCGTGCACGTGCCGTTCGGCGATGCCGCGGCGATCGAGGCCGCGATCGACGAGAACACCGCTGCTGTGCTGATCGAGCCGATCCAGGGCGAGGCGGGCGTGATCATCCCGCCCGAGGGGTACCTCCGGGCCGTGCGCGAGCTCTGCACCGCGCGAGGCGTGCTGTTCATCGCCGATGAGATCCAGTCGGGGCTCGGCCGGGTCGGCACGACCTTCGCCTGCGACCGCGAGGGCGTCGTGCCCGACGTCTACCTCCTGGGCAAGGCGCTGGGCGGCGGCATCCTGCCGCTGTCGGCTGTCGTCGCCGACCGCGACGTGCTGGGGGTCATCCGCCCGGGTGAGCACGGCTCGACCTTCGGCGGCAACCCGCTCGCCGCAGCCGTCGGCCTGCAGGTCGTCGAGATGCTGGCGTCGGGGGAGTTCCAGACCCGCGCCGCCGCCCTCGGCGAGCACCTCGCCGAGCGTCTCGACGCACTCGTCGGTCACGGCGTGACGGCGGTGCGCGTCGCCGGCCTGTGGGCGGGCGTCGACATCGATCCGGCCGTCGGCACCGGGCGCGAGGTGGCCGAACGGATGCTGGCGCGCGGCGTGCTCGTCAAGGACACCCACGGCCAGACGATCCGCCTCGCCCCGCCGCTGGTCGTCCGGGGCACGGAGCTCGACTGGGCGGTCGAGCAGCTGCGTCACGTCCTGGCGGCCTGAGGCGCAGCATCCGCTCCTCGCCCGGGCGAGGTCTCGCCGAGGGGTCAACGCACGCTGACCTCGACCGAGTGCCAGCCCGTCGCGCCGTCGGGCACGACGTCGGCACGGTCGGGGGTCTGGGTCTCGCCGTCGGAGTTCGTCGCGCGCACGGTCAGGCGGTGGGTTCCGGATGCGGCCTGCCACGGCAGGCTCCACTGCACCCAGGTGTCATCGCTGATCGCCGACGCCAGGGTGGCCTGCTGCCACTCGCCGTCGTCGATCTGCACCTCGACGCCCGAGACACCCACGTGCTGCTGCCACGCGACCCCGGCGATGACCGTGTCGCCGGCACTGAGCGACGCGCTGCGCCGAGGGACGTCGATGCGAGACTCGAGCTTGATCGGTCCGCGCTCCGACCAGCCGCGATCGGTCCAGTACGAGGTCGCCGCGTCGAAGCGGGTCACCTCCAACTCGGTCACCCACTTGGTGGCCGAGACGTAGCCGTAGAGGCCGGGCACGACCATCCGCACGGGGAAGCCGTGCTCGGTCGGCAGGGGCTCGCCGTTCATGCCGACGGCGAGGATCGCATCGCGCTCGTCGGTGAGGGCCTCGATCGGCGACGACGCCGTGAACCCGTCGATGGAGCGGGACAGCACCATGTCGGCGTCGGCGCTGGGCCGCGCGAGGGCGAGCAGCTCGCGGATCGGGTAGCCCAGCCACACGGCGTTGCCGATGAGGTCGCCGCCGACCTCGTTCGACACGCAGGTGAGCGTGGTGATGCTCTCCTCGAGCGGGAGGGCGAGGAGTTCGTCCCAGGTGATCGTCACTTCCTGCTCGACCATGCCGTGGATGCGCAGCGACCAGTCGGACGTCGACACCTGGGGGACGACCAGGGCGGTGTCGATGCGGTAGAAGTCCGCGTTCGGGGTGATGACCGGCGTGAGCCCGTCGATCCCGAGCTCGGCCCCCGCGGCCACCGCCGGCGCGCGCGAGGCGGGCGTCGGCAGACGGATCGCGTCGCGCGCGGCGGTGACGGCCTGCGCGCCGGCCCGCACGGCGCTGCCGGCGATGGCGAGCACGACACCGGTCGCCGTGACCGCTCCCGCCCAGACGAAGAATCCGCGGCGGCCGGGATCGGCGGGGCCCTCGTCGGTCCGTGCCGCGGCCTCCCGAGACCGCACCGCCGAGCGGGCCAGGTACCGGATCGCGATCGCGCCGATCGCACCGGCCAGGGCGGCGGGGAACCAGGAGGCGACCGAGGCGTCGGGG
This sequence comes from Microbacterium hatanonis, assembly GCF_008017415.1. Lineage (NCBI taxonomy): Bacteria > Bacillati > Actinomycetota > Actinomycetes > Micrococcales > Microbacteriaceae > Microbacterium > Microbacterium hatanonis. The sequence goes on from NZ_VRSV01000002.1 coordinate 787,095, forward strand.
CGGGTCGCGGCGACGATCGCGCCGCCGATGCCGACGGCGAGCACGAGGAATCGGCCCCAGGGCGGGCGGCGCGCCTCCAGCACCCCGGCGCCGGCCGCCAGGATCGCGGCCACGATACCGATGCCGACGAGGAGCGCGATCTTGTCGCTCGTGCCGAAGAGCGCGATGGCGGTGTCCTTCGCCCACGACGGCGCGAGGTCGATCAGCGCGCCGCCGACCGCGGCGAACGGGCTCGATGCCGGGGCGACGAGTCCCGCGACGAGTTCGCCCGCACCCGCGGCGAGCGCGACCGAAGCCACGCCGGCGAGGGCGGGCAGCAGCGGAGAAGGCCGGGTCACGACGGGCATGCGCTCAGCGTACGTCCGTTGGAGGGACGAGCGGATGCTGCGGTGCGAGCGCCCGGCGGCTTCTCAGGCGGGCTCAGCGCGTCCAGGCGTAGGTGATCTCCGGGCGGCCCGGGCCGCCGTAGCGCGACTCGCGCCGTGCGCGTCCGGTGTCGGCGAGGTGCTCGAGATAGCGGCGGGCGGTGACGCGCGACATGCCCTCGGCCTCTGCCACGTCGGTCGACGACAGGGGGCGCGCGGATCCCCGCACGCGCTCGGCGACGACGGCGAGCGTCTCGTCCGAGAGGCCCTTCGGCAGCGGGGTGGGCGCGGCGCGGAGCGACCCGAGGAGGGCGTCGACCTCCGACTGCGTCGTGCTCCCGGCGGCACGTTCGAGTCCTTCCACGTAGGCGCGGTAGGCCTCGAGGCGCTCCCGGAAGGCGGCGAACGTGAAGGGCTTGATGAGGTAGTGCACGATCCCGGCCGACACCGCCGCGCGCACGTTGTCGGAGTCGCGCACCGCGGTGACGGCGATGACATCGACCCGCGATCCGGCGGCACGCAGGTGGCGGACGACGTCGAGGCCCCCGCCGTCGGGCATCGTCATATCCAGCAGCACGAGGTCGATCGCGCGGGCCCGGTCGGTCAGCGCGGTCAATGCCGCCCGCGCCCCCGCTGCGTGACCGACGACGACGAAGCCCTCGACGCGCTCGACGTAGGCCGTGTGCAGTTCGACGGCGAGGGCGTCGTCGTCGACGACGAGCACCCGGATCACGGTGAGATCCGCCCGACGGTCACGGTCACCGTGGTCGGCGCGGTCGTGATCGAGATGGTCCCGCCCCGCGCCGTGACCACATCGCGCACCAGAGCGAGCCCGACCCCGCGCGACCCGTCGGCGTCGGGATGCTTCGTCGAGGCCCCGAACGCGAACGGGTCGGCGAGGGCGGGGTCGAAACCGCTGCCGCTGTCGGCGACGACCAGCTCGATCAGGTCGGCGCGGGCGTGGAGGCCCAGCCGCGCCCAGGCCGGCTGAGGGCCCGTGTTCGCCGCATCCAGGGCGTTGTCGATCAGGTTGCCGATGACCGTCACCGTCTCGGCGGCGGAGAAGGGCAGGCGCGGTGTCGGCTCGTCGACGTCGAGCTCGAGGTGCACGCCGTGTTCGGCGGCATCGTCGAGCTTGCCGAGCAGCAGTGCCAGCACGACCGCGTCGTCGCTCCCCGCGATCAGACGGTCGGCGAGTCCTTGACGGCCCTCGGTCGACTCGATGATGAGGCGTTGCGCGTCGTCGATGCGGCCCAGTTCGAGCAGGGCGAGCACGGTGTGGAGGCGGTTGCCGTGCTCGTGGGTCTGGGAGCGCAGGGTCTCGGTGAGCTGGCGCACGCCGTCGAGCTCGCCGACGAGCGCCTGCAGCTCGGAGCGGTCGCGGAGGGTCATGACCCGCCCGCGCTGGCCGGCGCGCTGCCCGGTGAGATCGCGCGCCTCCTCCTGGTTCACCAGCAGCACGCGATCGCCGTTGGCGATGGTCTCCTCGACCACGCGTCGCCCGCTCATCAGGGCTTCGCGCAGCGCGGCATCGACCACGAGGTCGGCCGGATCGACGTCGATGAGACCGGACCGTGCGGGCGGCAGATCGAGCAGATCGGCGGCCTCGTCGTTGTACATGCGGATGCGGCCGGACGCGTCGGTGACGATGAGCCCCTCGCGGATCGAGTGCAGCACGGTCTCGTAGTTCTCGACCATGCGGCCGAGCGCGTCGGGGGTCAGCGTGCCGGTCACGCGCCGCGCCGACCGGCGCACGAACAGGGCGCCCAGCACTCCCAGCGCGACGATCGCCGCCGATGCCGCCACGATCACGGGCACGCGGGGCGCGAGCTCGGCCTCGACCGACCCGAGGGTCTCTCCGACCGAGAGCAGCCCCACGATCTCGCCGTCGTCGCGGACGGGCACGATCGTGCGCATCGACGGTCCGAGCGTGCCCTCGTAGATCTCGGTGAGGCTCTCGCCGGCGAGCGCCTCCTCCCGCGAGCCGAGGTACGGGCGGCCGATCTCGGCCGGATCGCGATGGGTCAGGCGCACACCCTCGGGCGTCATGAACGTGATGAACGACACATGGGCCTCGTCCATGACGGCCTCGGCGAAGGGCTGCAAGGCCGCCGAGTCGCGAGCGCGCACGAGCCCCGGGACGCTGGGATCGCGCGAGAGCGTCTCGGCGAGCGCGCTCGTGACCGCGGCCGTCTCGCGCCGACCGGAGTCGGACAGCTGGAACGCGAGGATCGCCGCGAGGGCGCCGGCGAGAACGATTACGGCGGCGAGGGCGGCGAGGGAGAGGCGAGCGCTGAAGCTCAGCTGCATCCATTCACCTCCTCGCCCGGATCTGCCGAGAACAATACGACCACAACTCTGACGGTGCGCCTCGTCGGAGCACAGTCGTTGCATCGCCGGCCCTTCCCGTCGGCGCGACAACGACGTCAGAAAGAGGGATGGACGCTCATGGCCTTCTCACTCCGCACCACTCGCGACGGTCGCATCCCCCGTCGGATCGACCGCAACCACTGGCTGTACATCGCCGTCATCGTGGCCGTGGCACTCGGCATCATCGTCGGCCTCGCCGCCCCCGGCATCGCGGTGCAGCTCGAACCCGTCGGCAAGGCGTTCGTCAACCTCATCAAGATGATGATCGCCCCGGTCATCTTCTGCACGATCGTCGTGGGTATCGGCTCGATCGCGAAGGCGGCCACCGTCGGCAAGATCGGCGGCCTCGCGATGATCTACTTCCTGATCATGTCGTCGTTCGCCCTCGTGATCGGGCTCGTCGTCGGCAACATCATCCACCCGGGCGAAGGTCTCGACATCGGGTCGTCGAGCTACCAGGTGGAGGGTGAGGCGAAGAGCACGACCGACTTCGTGCTCGGCATCATCCCGACCACGTTCTTCTCGGCCTTCACCGGCGGCAGCATCCTGCAGGTGCTCTTCGTGGCCCTCCTCGTCGGCTTCGCGCTGCAGGCCATGGGCGAGCGCGGCGCGCGCATCGTCGAGTCGGTGCGCAGCTTCCAGGTGCTGGTGTTCCGCATCCTCGGCATGATCCTCTGGCTCGCCCCGCTCGGTGCGTTCGGCGCGATCGCCGCCGTGGTCGGCAAGACGGGCGTGCAGGCCATCTTCAGCCTCGGCATCCTGATGTTCGCGTTCTACCTCACCTGCTTCCTCTTCATCTCGATCGTGCTCGGCACGCTGCTGCTCGTCGTGGCGCGGATCAACATCTTCCAGTTGATGAAGTACCTCGCCCGCGAGTACCTGCTCATCGTCGGAACCTCGTCGTCGGAGGCCGCCCTCCCGCGCCTCATCGCGAAGATGGAGCACCTCGGTGTCACGAAGCCCGTCGTCGGCATCACGGTGCCCACCGGTTACTCCTTCAACCTCGACGGCACGGCGATCTACCTGACGATGGCGTCGCTGTTCATCGCCAGCGCCATGGGCCAGCCGATGGCGCTCGGCGAGCAGATCGGCCTCATGGTCTTCATGATCATCGCCTCGAAGGGCGCCGCGGGCGTCACCGGAGCAGGACTCGCGACCCTCGCCGGCGGTCTCCAGGCCTACCGCCCCGACCTCGTCGACGGCGTCGGCGTGATCGTCGGCATCGACCGCTTCATGTCGGAGGCCCGCGCCGTCACCAACTTCACCGGAAACGCCGTCGCCACCGTGCTCATCGGCACCTGGACGAAGCAGTACGACGCCAGCCGCGGCCGTGAGGTGCTCGCCGGGCGCCTGCCGTTCGACGAGGCCATGCTCACCGGCGACGGGCACGGCCCCGCCGTCTCGGCGGCCAAGGACGTGGCCGCCGGCGATGAGGTCACCGTCGACACGCAGGCGCTCGACGCCTTCCGCGCCCGGGCTGCAGCGGGCGCCGCGCCGAAGGGCGACGCGTGAGCTCGACGATCACGAGCGCTGCGGTGGGGGCGGAGTCATCCGCTCCCACCGCGGCGCGGACCGGCGCCGTGGCGTTCACCCACGCGCGCACCTGGCTCCTGCGCTCGCCGCTGATCGCCGCGGCCGAATATCCGGCGGACGTGCTCGTCCTCGATCTCGAGGACGGTCTCCCCGCCGCCCGGAAGGCCGAGGGGCGCGAGAGGGCGCTGTGGATGCTTCTCGGCTCTGCCGCCGGCGCCTGGTTACGCATCAGCCCGCCCGGCACGGCCGACGGCCTCGCCGATCTCGACCTCTGCCGGCGCGCCGGCGACGCCCTCGGCGGTGTCGTACTCGCGATGTGCGGCGGCCCCGACGACGTCGAGCGCGTCTCGGCCGTCCTCGGCGACGAGGTGCCCATCGTGCCGATGATCGAATCGGCGGCGGCGCTCCTGGCCGCTCCCGGGATCGCCGCGCACCCCCGCACCGCGCGTCTCGCGTTCGGCACGGGCGACTTCCGCCGCGACACCGGGATGGCGGCCGATCGGATGGCGCTGGCGTGGCCGCGGGCGCAGCTGACCGTCGCGAGCGCCGCCGCGGGCCTCCCCGGTCCGATCGACGGTCCGTGCGGAGACGTCGCCGCGGCCCGCGACGCCGCCGACCACGCACTGGCGATGGGCTTCACGGGTACGCTCGCCCTCGACCCGGCCGCCGTCGCCGGCGCGCACGCGGGCTTCACCCCTTCTCCGGCGGCCATCGCGCAGGCCCGCGAACTCGCCGAGGCGACTCCCGCGGGCGACGTCGACGGCTCGTACGCCCCGGCCCTCGCCCGGGCGCGCGCCCTGCTGGCCCGCGCCGCCGCGCTGGGCGCTCTCTAGCGCGCAGCATCCAATCATCGTCGAGACGCCGTCGTGTCGCCGAACCGACAGCTGCTTGACGCAGGGTGCAAGTCATCTCGGCGAGACGACACGGTCTCGACGCAAGAGAGGGGCCCCCGGATGCTGCGGGGCGAAACAATGCCGCAACACGGGCGGGGATAGGCTCAGGGGATGGGCGACCTGTTCGACGGATACGGCTCCACGCTGGCGCCGCGCAAGACGGCGTCGGGGGTACCCGCCTTCGACGAGATGTTCGGCCACCCCGCTCATCCCGGTGAGGCGGCCGAGTCGCGCACCGCGTACCGCGAGCTCTATCAGGCGCTCGCGAAGATGACGCAGGAAGAGCTGCGCGGTCGCACCGACTCGCTCGCGAGCTCGTACCTCGCGCAGGGCGTCACGTTCGACTTCGCCGGCGAGGAGCGCCCCTTCCCCCTCGACGCGGTGCCGCGCGTGATCACCTACGACGAATGGTCGAAGGTCGAAGCCGGCGTCAAGCAGCGGGTCAAGGCGCTCGAGGCGTTCCTCGACGACGCCTACGGCCACCAGCACGCCGTGCGCGACGGCGTCATCCCCGCGCGTCTCATCTCGTCATCGCAGTACTTCTACCGCCAGGCCGCGGGTATCCGCAGCGCGAACGGCGTGCGCATCCAGGTCTCGGGCATCGACCTCATCCGTGACGAGAACGGCGAGATGCGGGTGCTCGAAGACAACGTGCGCGTGCCCTCGGGCGTGAGCTATGTGATCTCGAATCGCCGCGTGATGGCGCAGACCCTTCCCGAGCTCTTCGTCTCGATGCGCGTGCGCCCCGTCGGCGACTACCCGAACAAGCTCCTCGCCGCCCTGCGTGCCTCGGCCCCGCCCGGGATCGAAGACCCGAACGTCGTCGTGCTCACCCCGGGTGTGTACAACTCGGCGTACTTCGAGCACACACTGCTCGCGCGTCTCATGGGGGTCGAGCTCGTGGAGGGGCGCGACCTGCTCACCGCCGGCGGCAAGGTCTTCATGCGAACCACCCGCGGTCCGCAGCGCGTCGACGTCATCTACCGTCGTGTCGACGACGAGTTCCTCGACCCGCTGCAGTTCCGCGCAGACTCGATGCTCGGCGCCCCGGGTCTCATGCTGGCCGCACGCCTGGGCAACGTCACGATCGCGAACGCGGTCGGCAACGGCGTCGCCGACGACAAGCTCGTCTACACCTACGTGCCCGACCTCATCCGGTACTACCTGGCCGAGGAGCCCATCCTCAAGAACGTCGACACGTGGCGCCTCGAAGACCCCAACGCGCTCGAGGAGGTGCTCGACAGGCTCGACCAGCTCGTGGTCAAGCCCGTCGACGGGTCGGGCGGCAAGGGGCTGGTCGTCGGGCCCGATGCGTCGCCCTCCGAACTCGAGAAGCTGCGCAAGCGCCTCCTCGCCGATCCGCGCGGCTGGATCGCGCAGCCGGTGGTCATGCTGTCGACGATCCCCACTCTCGTCGAGGACGGCATGCGTCCGCGCCACGCCGACCTGCGGCCCTTCGCGGTCAACGACGGCGAAGACGTCTGGGTGCTGCCGGGCGGACTCACCCGCGTCGCGCTCCCCGAGGGGCAGCTCGTGGTGAACTCGAGCCAGGGCGGCGGATCGAAGGACACCTGGATCGTCGGCGGATCGGCCCCGGGCCACGTCGAGTACGGGCAGGGCGTCGGACTCGCCGGGCTCGTCGCCGATCAGGCGGCGACGGTGACCGAGGCGATCCCGATCATCTACGACGGACAGCCCGCGCCGGTCGTATCGCCGCACGACCGCCCTCTCTCGCGCAGCGAGCAGCAGGAGCAGCAGCAGCAGTCCGACCCCGAGCACGGTCCGCAGGCCGAACAGCAGCAGCAGCAGGCGCAGGACGGTGTCGGATGCTGAGTCGCATCGCAGAATCTCTGTTCTGGATCGGGCGCTACATCGAGCGCAGCGACGGCACCGCGCGCATCCTCGACGTGCACCTGCAGCTGCTTCTCGAAGACCCCTGGATCGACGAGGACACCGCCTGCCGCTCGCTGCTGAGCGTGATGGGCTCCGCCCAGCCCGAGGGTCTCGAGCACGTGCGGCGCGAAGACGTGCTGCAGCGCCTGGCGATCGACCGCATGAACCCGGCGAGCATCTCGTACGCCCTCACGGCCGCGCGCGAGAACGCCCGACGCGCGCGCGAGATCGTCTCCACCGAGCTGTGGGAGACCCTGAACACCTCGAACTCGCGCATGCCGCGGCGCCTCCAGACCGAGAAGGTGTCGGAGTTCTTCGGCTGGGTGCGCGAACGCGCCGCCCTCGCCGTCGGCATCGTCGACTCCTCCACCAGCCGTGACGAGGCGTGGCAGTTCTTCACCCTCGGGCGCAGCATCGAACGGGCCGATATGACGGCGCGGCTTCTCGCGACGCGGTCGCTCACCGAAGCATCCGGGCCGTCGTGGACCACCATCCTGCGCTCGTGCGGGGCGTACGAGCCGTACCTGCGCACCTACCGCGGCATGCCCAGCGCGCACAACGCCGCCGAGTTCCTGCTGCTCGACCGTCTCTTCCCCCGCTCGATCATCTACTCGATCCAGCGCGCGGAGGAGTGCATGAGCCTCATCGACCCGCGCGCCGATCGCGTCGGGCACTCGAACACGGTGCTGCGGGCGCTCGGGCAGATCCGCAACGACCTCGAGTACAGCCCCATCAGCGACGTGCTCACCGAGCTGCCGCACCACATGAAGCGAGTGCAGAAGGTGACGCGCGAAGCATCAGAGGCGATCCGCCAGCGGTTCTTCCCGACGCAGGCGGAGCCCAGCTGGATCGGAGAGATCTCGTGATGGTTCGACAGGCTCACCAACCGGGGCGGCCCCCCCACGGGCGGGGGCAGGCATGAAGAGACTGCGCATCGAGCACTCGACCGGCTTCTCGTACCAGGGCGACGTGTCGGCCTCGTACAACGAGGCGCGGATGCTGCCGGTCTCGACCGACAGTCAGTTCGTGCTGAGTTCGTCGCTCGACATCGACCCCTCGACGTCGGTGAATCAGTACATCGACTACTTCGGCACCCGAGTAAGCGCTTTCGACGTGCTCTCGCCCCACGACGACCTGAGCATCACCGCTCGTTCGCTCGTCGAGGTGCGACCGCGGCCGATCCAGCACGTCGACCTGACGTGGGAGTCGCTGGCGACCGAGGCCGAACGCTCGATCGCGACGGTGGAGCAGCTCACGCAGACGGCACGCACGCGGCCCCATCCCGAGGTCGCGGAGATCGCCCGATCCATCGCCGGTCAGCACGATCACCCGGGCACCGCGGCGCACGCGATCGCCGAGGCCCTCGGCGACGCGGTCGAGTACATGCACGGCGTGACCAGCGTGCTCTCCACGGCTCACGAGGCGTGGGTCGCGCGCAAGGGCGTGTGCCAGGACATCGCGCACATCACCCTCGGCGCACTCCGCGAGGTGGGGATCCCCGCCCGGTACGTCTCGGGTTACCTGCACCCGCGCCCGAACGCCGAGGTAGGCGTGGCCGTGACGGGCGAGTCGCACGCGTGGGTGGAGTGGTTCGCCGGAGACTGGCAGGGCTTCGACCCCACGAACAACATCGAGATCGGCGATCGTCACGTGCTGGTGGGTCGCGGGCGCGACTACAACGACGTTCCGCCGCTGCGCGGCGTGTACGCCGGTCCGTTCAAGTCGGCGCTGAACGTGAAGGTGACGATCACCCGCGAGATGTGAGCGGGCGGAGCGTGTCGTCGCTCGCGGGGAAGCCGACCGCGTAGAAGACCTGGGGCGCGGTCATGTCGCCCCCGTCGTCCTTCTTCACGCGGATGCCGGCGGGTGAGACCTCTGCGATCCTCACGCGCAGCCACGAGCCGTCGTCCAGTCGCATCTCGTGGGGGTCGGCGAGGTAGCCGATCCCGAGCTCGTCGAGGGTCTCCTCCGCCAGCATCCAGTCGACGATTCCGGTGCGTGGGCGCCCGAGCAGGTCGATAGCGACGAACCCGTCGTCGGCGGGCCTGATCCACCCCACGCGCTCGCCGTCGTCGGAACGGCGGCGCTCGATCCCCTCGGCGTCCACGGGTCAGGCCTGCATGTGTGCGGGAGGTGCCGAGCGGATGCTGCCACGGAGGAACGGCAGCCACGGAGCCCGGTACACGAGCGAGCGGTCATCCGTGGAGAGCGTGAGCTCCGCCTGCCCGAACCGCCAGACGCGGTTGAAGAGGAAGATCGCGACGGTCGCGCCGTCGCTCGGCACCTGCCACGTGCCGAGGCCCCACTGGGTCGGCTGGCCGCGCCCGTCGAGCACGAGGGTCGGGCGCACGCCCGCGTAGAGCGCGAACCAGGGCTTGCGCAGGGTCAGCTCGATGCGACGGGTCGTCGGGGCGGTCATCCCGCCGACGTTACGGGTCTCGTCGCGCGAGTGCCAGTGCGAGCCTCCACCCCGAGAACACGACCTCCGCCCGAGAGCACGGCGTGCGTGCGTCCTCAACCCGTGCGCTCGGGCGCTCGCCGTGCGCTCGGGGGAACGCTCGGCGTAGGGATCGGCACGCCGTGGGCGCAAGGGGTTTCCTCGGACGGCGAATCGGGTGAGAGTGGAGCATCCAGCCGCCGCCCGTGGGCGGTGACGAGTTCGCGACGAAGCGAGAGGTGCTCCGCATGTTCACCAGCCCCTACGACGCCCTCGACATCCCCGATGTCGGAGTCTACGAGTACCTGTTCGCATCGCTCGACGACTCCGACCTCGACCGTGTGGCGCTCATCGACCCGCAGACCGGCTCCGAGACGACCTACGGCGAACTGCGCGGCCAGGTCGAGGCGTTCGCGGGCGCTCTCGCCCACCGCGGTGTCGAGGTCGGCACCGTCGTCGCCATGCTGTGCCCGAACGTGCCCGCGTTCGCGACGGTGTTCCACGGGGTGCTCCGTCTCGGAGCCGTCGCGACGACCATCAACTCGCTCTACACGGCGCACGAGATCGAGGAGCAGCTGCGTGATTCGGCGGCCACGTGGATCGTCACGATCTCGCCGCTCCTCGAGCACGCCGCCGAGGCGGCGCGGGCCGTGGGCATCCCCGACGAGCGGATCATCGTGCTCGACGGCGCCGATGGGTACTCCGATCTGCGGTCGCTTCTCGCCGAAGGGCGGACGGCGCCCGCCGTGTCGTTCGACCCGGCCACCCACGTCGCGGTCCTCCCCTACTCCTCGGGCACGACCGGAATGGCCAAGGGCGTCATGCTCTCGCACCGCAATCTCGTCGCCAACGTCGAGCAGTGCCGCATCGCGATCGACCTCGGGCGCGACGATCGCGTGCTCGCGGTGCTGCCCTTCTTCCACATCTACGGCATGACGGTGCTGCTGAACCTCGCGCTGCGCCAGCGGGCGAGCCTGGTGACGATGCCCCGGTTCGATCTCGTCGAGTTCCTGCGCAACATCCAGGACCACCGCTGCACGTTCCTCTTCATCGCCCCGCCCGTGGCGGTGGCGCTCGCCAAGCACCCGGTCGTCGACGACTTCGACACCTCGAGCGTGCACACCGTCTTCTCGGGCGCCGCCCCGCTCGACGGCGAGACCGCGCGCGCCACCGCGCGCCGCTTGAGGGCGCGCGTGCTGCAGGGGTACGGCATGAGCGAACTGAGCCCCGTCTCGCACGCCACGCCGTTCGACCGTGACGACGTGCCCGAGAGTGCGGTCGGGGTGCTGCTGCCGAACGTCGAGGCGAAGCTCGTCGACGTCGACTCCGGCGACGAGATCGACGACCACGGCGCCGACGGGCTCACCGCTCCCGGCGAGATCTGGGTGAAGGGGCCGAACGTCATGCTCGGCTACCTCAACCGGCCCGATGCGACCGCCGAGACGATCGACGCCGACGGCTTCCTCCACACCGGCGACATCGGCGTGCATCACGTCGACGGCTACTTCGCGATCGTCGATCGGCTGAAGGAGCTGATCAAGTACAAGGGCTACCAGATCGCACCCGCCGAGCTGGAGGCGCTGCTGCTGTCGCATCCGAAGGTCGCGGATGCCGCGGTCATCGGTGTCTCCGACGACGACGGCCAGGAGGTGCCGAAGGCATTCGTCGTCGCTGTCGCGGGCGCCGACCTCACCGAGGACGACGTCGCCGGCTTCGTCGCCGAGCAGGTCGCACCGCACAAGAAGGTGCGTCGCGTGGAATTCATCGACGCGATCCCGAAGTCGGCCTCGGGCAAGATCCTCCGGAAGGATCTGCGGGCCCGCGAGAAGGCGGCCGCCGCCCGCTGACCACGCGCTCGATCGATCGAGGACCGGGTCGGGCGGAAGGCGTAGCCTCGACAGGTCGATCGAATCTCGGAGGAACCATGGATCTGGCCCTGAACGGACATGTCGCCCTCGTCGTGGGTGGCGCCGGCTACATCGGCAGCGCGGTGGTCGACCGTCTCCGCGCCGAGGGCGCCACCGCGCTGAGCGCGGGACGCAACGGCGGAGACGTGGTGATGGATGCTGCGGACGACGGCTCGGTCGCCTCCGCCGTCGCCGGCGTCGTCGCCGAGCACGGCCGCCTCGATGCGCTGATCATCACGGCGGCACCGGCCGCGCAGACTCTCGACCCCGCGCTCTCCAACGACCCCGCCGACGTGCTCGCCGCCGTCGACGGCAAGGCGATGACGTTCCTGCGCGCAGCGAACGCCGTGCTGCCGATCATGCGCGAGGCCGGATACGGCCGTGTCGTCGGCATCGCCGGACAGAGCGCCCTCGTCACGGGCGACGTCCGCGGATCGATCCGCAACGCGGCGCTCATCATCGCCGCAGAGAACCTCGCCGACGCCTGCGCCGGCACGGGGGTCACGGTGAACGTGGTGAACCCGGGCCGGGTGACCGACGAGCCCTCCGCAGACGTGCAGCCCGGTCGCGGCGGCGAGTCGTCGCCCGCCCAGATCGCCGATCTCATCGCCTTCCTCGTCTCGCCGCTGGCCGCCGCCGTCTCGGGCGAGTCGATCGCGGTCGGGCATCGGGTGCGAGGGGTCACCCACCTGTGACCGCGCGCGGCCTCGGCCGCAGCATCCGACCCCGACGAGGCCGGGTAGCCTCGTGCGAAGGCGCGCCCTCCTGCGCGCGCCGGAGATCGAGGCACCCGTGAGCGCACGATTCGAGGAACTCGACTGGCAGGACACCCGGATGGGCGAGCTGACCCTCAGGCGGCGAGCCGACCCCGCGACGGGCGAGCAGATCTACGAGGTCAAGCTCAAGGACGAGTACCTCATGTCGAGCCTGTTCACGGTCGCCGAAGAGGAGCTCGCCACCCTCGGTCTCGCCGCCGCGGCAGGGAGCGACCTGCGCGTGCTCGTCGGCGGGCTCGGACTCGGATACACGGCCGCGACCGCCCTGATCGATGCGAGGGTCGGGAGGCTCACCGTCATCGACGCCCTTCCCGCGGTGATCGGCTGGCATGAGCGGGAGCTGCTCCCCGTGTCGGCGCAGCTGGTGCGCGACGAGCGGGTCTCGCTGGTGCACGACGACTTCTTCGCGGTCGTGCGGCGTGCGCCGGGTTCCGAAGATGTGCGATACGACGTCATCCTGCTCGACGTCGATCACTCTCCGCGACACACGCTCGATCCGTCGCACGCCGATCTCTACACGGCAGCCGGACTCGAATCGCTCGCTCGCCATCTCGCCGACGGCGGGGTCTTCGCTCTCTGGTCGGACGACCCGCCCGACACCGATTTCCTGTCGACCCTCTCGTCGGTCTTCGATGACACGAAGGCGCACGTCGTCGAATTCGCCAACCGGCTCACCGGCGGCACGTCGTCGAACACCGTCTACGTCGCCGCACGGCGGCCTTCTGCGGCCCGACGTACGCTGAACGGATCGTCGAACGAAGGGGCCACCGTGTCAACACCCGCGGATCACGTCGAACCGCACCACATCCCCGAGCCGGGCGAGCCGAGCGTGCCCGAGATCGAGGTCGACGAGACGATCGCGCCTCGCCCGGAGGAAGAGGTCGCCGACGTGGCTCGCGCAGAACCCGACGTCGGCGACCACGCTCCGTCGGCAGGCTGAGACCGCTAGTCGGCCTGCTCGTCCTCTTCCGGTTCGAACGTGGAGGCGGTGCCGGTGTGTCCGGCGGCCACGCCCCCGAGCTCGTTCGGAATGGTGCCGTCCTTGCCCAGGCCGTCGGGCTTGACGTCGCCGTCGGGGTCGTTCTTCGAATGGTCGTTGTCGCTCATGTCGAACTCCTTCGTAGGACTGCCCAGCGTGCGCCATTCCCCGTGGCGCGTCGACCCTTCTGTCGAATCGGGCGGAGCCTCGTAGAATGACGGCCGCCGTGACGTACGGGCCTCGCGCCGGTCAGCGGGGAGATCGCCCGTCGGCGAGCCGGTACTGCATGGCGACCAGGGCGAGCACGACCGCGGCGCCGATCGCGGTCAGGGCGATCACGCCCCAGAGATCGTCGCCGGGGGGAAGGGCCGAACCGGTCGAGTCCTGCCACGGCCAGAGCGCGCGCAGCGAACCGGCCATCAGCCCGGTCGCCACGGCGAGCGTGACCGCGGGATGCTTGTCGAGCAGCATCCTGAGCAGTCCGACGAACGAGCCCAGCCCGACGACCGCTCCGATCGCGAAGGCGAGAAGGTAGGGGAGGTTGCGGTCGTTCACGGCGGCGAGGGTGGTCTCGTAGAGGCCGAACACGAGAAGCAGGAACGACCCCGACACCCCGGGGAACACCAGCGCGCAGATCGCGACCGCCGCGGCCAGCGCGACGAGCACGAGCGGGGGATCGGCGACCTGCCCGGCGGGGAGGCCGCTGAGGACGAACGACGCGGCCGCGGCGAGGGCGGCCACGAGCACGAGCCGCCACGACCAGGCCCGGCCCACCATGCCGATCGGCACGAGGAGGGACGCGGCGATCAGCCCGGCGAAGAACGCGCGCGTCTCCACGGGGTTCTCCGCGACGAGCGGTGCGAGGATGCGTGCGCCCGCGATGACGGCGACCACCATCCCGATCAGGACCGGCACGACGATGCGCCACGTCACGGCGCGGAAGTGCTCCATCGCGCGGGCGGGGCCCCGGCCGCGGAGCACGTCGGTGAGCGCGAGTGCGCCGCGCACGACGTGGCTCGCCGAGGCGATCAGGGTCGAATACACCCCGACGATGAGGGCGACCGTGCCCCCGCTCACTCCGGGGATCACCTCCACGACGCCGATGAGGGAGCCCCGCAGCACGTCGACGGCGGGTCGGAAGGAGGCGGCACGCGGAGCAGGCATAGCCTCCCACCCTACGTGGGGGGGGCGAATGCGTCCGGAGTCGGGCGAGCGGCGGAGCGGTGTGAGGGGCCGCGGGGCCGGTAGCCAGGCCGCGCTACGGGCGGTCGGAGGGCTCGGCCTCGTCGCGGCGACGGGTGGGGGCGGATGCTGCGGACCCGAGCGAGATCGTCGCGAGGAGCCCCAGAGTGAGGAAGCCCGCGGCGGTGAAGGCCGCGGCCCGGGTGCCGTCCGAGAACGCCTCCTTCGCCGCATCCGCGACCGCGCTGCTCTGCCCGGAGGCCTCCAGCCCAGCGATCGCCGCGCCGGCGCTGTCGACCACCGACGAGACGATCTGGTCGCTCTGCGTCTCGGGGATCCCCTGGTCGGCGAGAGAAGCGCCGAGGATCCCCGCGGTGCTGGAGTACAGCACCGTTCCGAGCACCGCGACGCCGAGTGCCGCGCCGAGCTGTCGCGCGGTCGACTGCGTGCCGGAGGCCTGGCCGCCTTCCGACGGCGGAACGTCGGCGAGCACCACGCCGGTCAGCTGCGCGGTGGCGAGTCCGACGCCGAGGCCGTACACGAAGAGGAAGGGAAGCAGCGGCACCCACGACGCATCCGGGCCGATCACGACGGCGATCCCGGCGACGCCCACGATCTCGGCGGCGAGGCCCGCTCGCACCACCCAGACGGGGGCGACGCGACCCGAGAGCGCCCCGGCGACGCCGCTCGCCACGAAAGAGCCGATCGCGAGAGCGAGCAGGATGAGGCCGGTCTGGAGCGCATCGAACCCGATCACGAACTGCAGCCACAGGGGGAGGGCGAGGATGATGCCGAACTCGCCGAGCGAGACGACCATGGCGGCGATGTTGCCGTTGCGGAACGAGGTGATGCCGAACAACCCGAAGGCGAGAAGCGTCGAACGGCCGCGGCGTCGGCGGTGCAGGCCCCAGGCGATGAACGACACGAGCCCGAGCAGCGCGACCGCGAACGCGATCGGCACCGGCGAGAGCTGCCACGGCCAGGTGAACCCGCCGAGGGTCGGCACGGTGTCGACGAGCCACCAGCCGTAGGTGCGACCCTCGATGAGACCGAAGACGAGGGTGCTCATGGTGACGACCGAGAGCACCGCGCCGATGCCGTCGATGCGCTCCGCGCGGTCGCTGCGCGACTCGGCGACCGTGAGCAGCACGCCGACGACGATGATGATGCCGAGGGGGATGTTGATGCCGAACGCCCACCTCCACGAGAACGCGGTCGTCAGCCATCCGCCCAGCAGCGGCCCCACGGCGGCCATGCCGCCGATGGTCGAACCCCAGACGGCGAACGCGATGCCCCGCTCGCGGCCGCGGAAGGTCGCGTTGATCAGCGACAGCGTCGTCGGGAGGATCATCGACCCGCCCACGCCCTGCACGAGACGGGAGAGGATGAGCAGTCCGCCGGTGGGGGCCAACGCGGCGGCCACGGACGCCACGACGAAGATGACGACGCCGACCAGCAGCATCCGTCGTCGCCCGAAGCGGTCGGCCAGGCTGCCGAAGACGAGGAGCAGCGAGGCGAAGACGAGGGTGTAGGCCTCCTGCACCCACTGCACCTCGGTGGAGGAGATGCCGAGGTCGTCGACGATCGACGGGATGGCGACGTTGACGATCGTGGAGTCCACGATGATCAGCGAGACGGCGATGCTGATGAAGACGAGCCCGACCCAGCGGAGCTTCGACGAATTCGACATATCGCTAGATTATCTAGCAATATCACCGGAGGCGAGTGCGTCTTGCTGTGAGGTTGTTCTGTCCGGGACGACCTCGACTCCCGCGCCGCGCGGATAGGTTGTTCGCATGGACAAAGGCACGCTCGCTCAGGCCGAACCCGAGAAGAACTGGGCCGGCACCTACGCGTACCGCGCCGCGAACCGGGCGCGCCCCCGCGACCTGGACGAGCTCGTGCGGCTCGTGCGTGAGGGCAGTGGCAGGCTCCACGCCCTCGGCACGAGGCACTCGTTCACCGATCTGCCCGACACCGACGGCACGCTCATCGATCTGACGTCGCTCGACGGCGGCATCGAGATCGACGGCGCCGCGCGCGCCGTGCGAGTACCCGGCGGCACGCGCTACGGCGTGCTGGCGCAGGCGCTTGAGGCCGAAGGATGGGCGCTGCGCAACATGGGATCGCTGCCGCACATCAGCGTCGCCGGCGCCACCGCGACCGGCACCCACGGATCGGGCAACGGCAACGCCGTGCTCTCGACCGGCGTGCGCGCGCTCCGCTACGTCGGTGCCGACGGCGAGGTCCGCGACGTCCGCCGCGGAGACCCCGACTTCGACGCGCTGGTCGTCGGCCTCGGCGCGTACGGCATCGTGACCGAGGTCGAGCTCGACATCGTGCCGACCTATCGCGTGCGGCAGGACATCTACGACCACGTCTCGTGGGACGCCGCGCTCGCCGACCTCGACGCGGTCACCGGCGCGGGATACAGCGTGTCGGTCTTCACGCACTGGGACGACGACGAGGTCGGCTACGTCTGGGTGAAGACGCGCCTGGCCTCCGACGACGACGATGTTCCCGCCACGCTCCTCGACGGGGCGATCGTCCATGACGACTCGCCGCTCGGCAGCCACGACAACGTGACGGAGCTCGGCGGCATCCCGGGGCCGTGGATGCTGCGGCTCCCGCACTTCCGTCTCGACCGCGAGCCGTCGTTCGGCGCCGAGATCCAGACCGAGTACTTCGTCGACCGGTCTGTCGCACCTGAGGCCCTCCGCGCGGTGCGGGCCCTCGCACCGATGATCCGCCCGCACCTCGTCGTGAGCGAGCTGCGCACCGCGGCCCGCGACGGTCTCTGGCTGAGTCCGGCGTACGAGCGCGACGTGCTCGCCATCCACTTCACGTGGCACGACCGCGCCGCCGATGTGGCCGGGGTCATCCCGCACATCGAGGCGGCGCTCGCCCCCTTCGCCGCGCGCCCGCACTGGGGCAAGCAGCACGCCTTCGACGCCGAGCGGATCGCGGCGGTGCACCCGCGCATCGCCGACGCGCGGGCCGTCTTCGAGCGCCTCGACCCCGCGGGCCGTTTCGTCAACGCGCATCTCGAACGGGTCGGCGCCCGCCTGCCCCGCTGACTCCTGCCCGCGGTGCCCTTTTTCCGCCGACAGTGGCCGCATTTTCGGGCACGGACGGCGAGAACGGGCACTTTCGCTGTGCGGAAAGGCGTGCGCCGCCATACTGGGAGGGTGACGACGGAGCACGCGGGGCCTCAGGACGCATCGGCGCGTTCGGTGATCGACCGGGCCTTCACGATCCTCGGAACCTTCCAGGGCGGGCGGGTGCGTCAGACGCTCTCCGAGATCAGTCGTCGCACGGAGTTGCCGATCGCGACCTGCCACCGCATCGTGCAGCGCCTCACCGAGTGGGGCGCGCTCGAGCGTGAGACCGAGGGGCGGTACCGCATCGGTCTGCGGCTGTGGGAGGTCGCCTCGCTCGCGCCGCGCGCCGTCGGCCTGCAGCGCCTGGCGCGGCCGTACATGCAGGACCTGTACGAGACGACCGGCTACGCCACCCATCTCGCCATCCGCGAGGGCAGCGAGCTGATCTCGATCGAACGGTTCCAGAGCCCGCGCCGCCCGGCCCGCCGCCCCCTGGTCGGCAACCGCTACCCGATGCACGCGACGGCGATCGGGCAGGTGCTGCTCGCCCACGCGCCCGAGGAGGTCAGGACCGAGGTCGTCGAGGGAGACCTCGAACAGTTCACCCCGCGCACCTACACCGATCGCGAGACGCTCAACCGCGTGCTCGACGACATCCGCCGCAGCGGTTACGCCGTGAGCGACCGGCAGGTAGACAACATCCACGTGAGCGTCGCCGCACCGGTCTTCGGCGCCGACGCGACGGTGATCGCCGCGGTCTCGCTCGCGCTCACGGAGCAGGACGTCGACGGCAAGAACATGATCCACCTGGTGCGCCTGACGGCCACGTCGATCTCGCGCGCGCTCGGTGCGGCGGGCTTCGGCGAGACCCCCTGACCCCGCCCCGCCCCAGCCCCCCGCTGAGAGTCCAGAACACCCGGACACTTCGCCCCCGGCGCCCGGGTGTCCTGGACTCTCAGCGGGTGAAGGCGCTGAGGCCCGTGACCGCCCGGCCCACGATGAGGGCGTTGATCTCGCGGGTGCCCTCGAACGTGTAAAGCGCCTCGGCGTCGGCGAACATCCGCGCCACGTCGGTATCGACCCGGATGCCCTCGGCCCCGCACACCTCCCGCGCGAGCGCGACGGTCTCGCGCGCGCGATCGGCCGTCCACATCTTCACCAGCGCGGCGTGCTCCTCACCCAGACGCCCCGCCTGCCGGAGGTCGGTGAGGCCCACCGCCATCGCCAGCGATGCGGTGGCGTTCCCCAGCATCCGCGCCAGCTTCTCCTGCACGAGCTGGAAGCCGGCGATCGGACGGCCGAACTGCTCGCGCCGGAGGGCGTAGGCGAGCGCGGCCTCGTAGGCGCCCACCTGGAGGCCGGCCGCGTTCCACGCGACGACGTGCCGGAGCTTCGCGAGGATCGCCGACAGGTCGCCGAAGTCGTCGATGCGCTGCAGGCGGTCCGTCTCCGGGACCACGACGTCGGTGAGCTCGATGTCGGCGTTCCGCACCATCCGGAGGCTGATCTTCCCCGAGATGTCGGTGAGCGAGACCCCGGGGGCCTCGCGGGGCACGAGGAAGACCTTCGCGCGCCCGTCGGAGGCATCGCGGGCGACCACGAGGAAGACGTCCGAAATGGCCGCGTTCCCGATCCATCGCTTGCGGCCGCTGATCCGCCACACGTCGCCGTCACGGGTGGCCGTGGTCTGCATGCCGCCGGCGACATCCGAGCCGTGCTCCGGCTCGGTCAGGGCGAAGCATCCGGTCAACGAGAACGAGGCGATCCTCGGGTCCCACCGCGCGACCTGCTCGGCCGACCCGCCCTCGCGCACCACGGTGCGGAACATGCCGACCTGGCCGCCGTAGACCGTGCCGATGGACATGTCGCACCGGGCGAACTCGAAGTGCTTGAAGCCGACGTAGAGGGGGTCGGGAGTCCCGTCCGGTCCGGCGACGGCCGGGTCGTCCTCCAGGTCGAGGGCCGCGAGCTCGAGACGCAGGTGCGCGGGGCAGTGGGCGTCCTCCCACCACTGCGCCAGGTGGGGCCGCGCCCTCTCGTCGAGGAGCGCGCGCAGCGCCGCGATCTTGGCTCGCGCGGCGGGGGAGAGCCGGTCGGCGAAGCCGAACAGGTCGGTCGCCGCGTCACTCACCCGCGAGCCCCAGGAGCCTCACCGCGTTGTCCTTCAGGATCATCGCGCGCACGTCGTCGGGGTACTCCAGCAGCGCGAAGTCGGTCAGCCAGCGCTCGGCGGTGAGCGCGGGCATATCCGACCCGAAGAGCACCTTCTTCTTCAGGTACGTCCGCGCCGCGCGCACGAGTGCGGGCGGGAAGTACTTCGGCGACCATCCCGACAGGTCGATCCACGCGTTCGCCTTGTGGGTCGCGATCGAGATCGCCTCGTCCTGCCACGGGACGCTCGGGTGCGCCATGATGACCGGGAGGTGAGGATGCCGCGCTGCGACGTCGTCGAGGAGCATCGGGTTCGACAGGCTGAGCCGGAAGCCCCATCCGCCCGGAAGCCCCGCGCCCGCGCCGGTCTGCCCGGTGTGCACGAGGATCGGCAGACCGAGCTCCTCGATCGCGGCGAAGAGGGGGATGTAGGCGGGGTCCGAGGGGTCGAACGCCTGCACCGACGGGTGGAACTTGAACCCTCGCACCCCCAGCTCGATGGCCTGCCGCCGCGCCTCCTCGACGGCGGCCTCGCCCTGCAGCGGATCGACGCTCCCGAAGGGGATCAGCACGTCGGCGTTCCTGCGCGCACCCGCGACGAGGTCGTCGACGCTGTTCGGTCGGTGGTCGAGGTTGGTGGTCGCATCGACCGTGAAGACCACGGCGCCGGTGTTGCGGGCGCGGTAGTACTCCGCCGTCTGATCGACGGTGCGCGGCTTCTCGCTGCTCTTGAAGTAGGCCGCCATCGCCTCGGTCAGAGCGGGCGGCGAGGCCGTCCGTCCCGACTCGTCGATCGACACGTGCACGTGCACGTCGATCATCGACACCTTCGCGGGGTCGAACCCCGGCCATCCCGCGCTCATCGCACCGCCTCCGCCAGCTCGCGCTCCGCGTCCTGCTTGACGCGGGCGAGCTCGACCTTCCCGGTCATCGACCGTTCCAGGCTCGGCCGCACGAAGACGTGCCGGGGCTTCTTGTAGCCGGCGAGACGCTCGTCGAGGTAGGTCCGCAGCTCCTCGACGTCGATCTCCCGCCCCGGCACCGGGGAGACCATGGCGCTCACGACCTCGCCGAAGCGGCGATCGGGCAGACCGAAGACGACGGCGTCGTCGACGGTCGGGTGCGACAGGAGGGCCTCCTCGACCTCGGCGGGGAACACCTTCTCGCCGCCGGTGTTCACCACGGCGCTGAGGCGTCCGAGCAGCTCGACCGAGCCGTCGCCCCTGGCGCGGGCCCAGTCGCCGGGCATGATGTAGCGGTTGCCGCGGATGGTGGGGAACGTCTCGGCCGTCTTCGCCGGATCGCGGTAGTACCCCTTCGGAAGGATGCCGCGGAAGGCCAGGATTCCGAGAGCGCCGGCGTCGGCCTGGATCTCGGCGAGGTCGTCGTCGAGCAGGACCGCGCCGGGGGTGAGCACGAGTCGGGCGGGCAACTCGTCGACACCGTGCGTCACGCCGAACGCGAACGGGCCGCCCTCGCTCGAGGCGAGCATGTCGACGATGGCCAGGTCGCCCAGGGCGTGCAGGCGCCGCTTGACGTCGTCGCTGAAGCGCATGCCCGAGCTGAGGATCCACCGCACTCCGGGCAGGCCGGTGCCGCGACGCTCGACGGTCTCGGCCAGGGGCAGGGCGAGGGCGTCGCCGGCCACGATGAGGCGCGAGACGTCGTACTCCGCGATGAGGTCGGCGGCCTCCTCCATGTCCATGCGCGCGGCGGCATGCAGCACGACGGTGCCGCCGAGCGCCATCGTCCCCATCGTCGTCGATTGCGCCGTGCCGTGCAGGAGGGGCGTCAGGGGCAGGGTCACGATCCGGGGGGTGGCGGGGTCCACCGCGATGCGGACCGCCTCGGCGAGATCCTCCGGAGGGGTGATGCCGAGCAGGCCCCACGTCGACTGCCGTCGCGCGACGAGCAGCGTGTCGAGATCCCACACGACGGCCTTCGGCGATCCCGTCGTGCCGCCCGTGTAGAGCCGCAGCTCGGCTCCCCGAGGAGCGCTCGCGGGGAGCGCTCCACCCGTGGCGACGACATCGGCGTAGTCGAGCGCGCCGGGGGTCGCGGGCGAGCCGTCGTCGACCTCGATGATCTCGACGTCGAGGCCGGTGACGGCTTCGCGAGCGAGTTCGCCCAGACTGCGGGTGGTGAGGAGGCTTCGCGCCTCCGAGTCGAGCACGAGCTCGCGCACCTCGCCGGCGCGGTAGCGGTAGTTGATCGCCACGGGTGAGACGCCGACGGCGAGGCACGCCCACGTGAAGGCGAGGTACTCGGCACGGTTGTACAGCAGGAGCGCCGCCGCGTCTCCGACCTTCAGGCCACGATCGACCAGGTGCGTCGCGAGTGCTCCGGCCTCGGCCGCCAGCTGCGACCACGTCACCGTGCCGTCGCGGCTGATCACGGCGGGGCGGTCGGGGGCGGCGAGGGCGATGCCCTGCCAGAGATCGCTGTAGTGGGGAGCGGACGTCATGCGTCGACCGCCTTCCGCACGGGCGGACCGGAGTGCTGAGCCTGCGGCGCGAAGGTCGACCGCCACGTCTCGGCGATCCCCGCCGCATCCCACCCGCCGTCGGAGTATGCGGCGTCGAGTTCGGCGGGGTGCGAGTACAGCGTGAGCTTGTCGCCGCCGATGCCGATCGCCTGACCGGTGACGTCGCCGGCGTCGGCCGAGGCCAGCCAGACGATCAGCGGGGCGACGTCCTCCGGAGTCCCGAGCGCGTTGTCGTGGCGGAACGAGGCGGGGATGGGCTCGCCGGCGAGATAGCGCTCGTAGAGCTCGGCGTATGCCGGGATGGTCGCCGTCATGGGCGAGAGCGCCGTCGGCACTACCGCGTTGGCCGTGATCCCGGCGCGGGCGAGCTCCAGCGACCAGGTGCGGGCCATCGCGACCAGTCCGGCTTTCACCGCTGCGTAGTTCGTCTGGCCGAAGCTGCCGAATTGGCCGGCGGGCGACCCGATGAGCACGAGGCGTCCGCCCTCGCCCTGCTCGCGCAGGTACGTCGCGGCGGCCCTCCCGCAGGTGAAGGTTCCGCGCAAGTGGCTCGAGACCACCGCGTCGAACTCCGCATCCGACATCTTCCACAGCACACGGTCGCGCAGGACTCCCGCGTTGGCGACGAGCGCATCGAGCCGGCCGTAGGTGTCGACGGCCGCGGCGACGAGGGCGTCCGCGGTCTCGGCGGGTCCGACCGCTCCGATCGAACTGACGGCGCGACCGCCCCGCTCGACGATCTCCGCGACGGTGGAGTCCGCGCTCTCGGCGTCGACGTCGTTCACGACCACGGCCGACCCCGCGTCGGCGAGGGCGATCGCGTAGGCGCGCCCGAGGCTGCGCCCCGCGCCGGTGACGATGGTGACGCGCCCGTCCAGGCGCACGGCGCTCATCGGTAGTGCCTCAGGACGAGCTCGGCGACGCAGACGGGTTTCGTCTCGCCCTCCGTCTCGAAGACCAGCTCGAGGGTCACCTGGTATCCGCCGGTGATCTCCTCGACCTTCGACACCGTGCCGCGGACGCGGATGCGGGCGCCCGAGCGCACCGCGTTCGGGAAGCGGATGCGGTTGAACCCGTACACGATGCCCATTCCGGCGTCGGTCACGCGGTAGATCTCGCGGAGGTGGAGGACCACCATGCTCAGCGTCAGCATCCCGTGCGCGATCCGGCCGCCATAGGGGGAGGATGCGGCGCGCACCTCGTCGACGTGGATCGGGTTGTCGTCTCCGGTCAGCTCCGCGTAGGTGTCGATGTCGGCCTGCGGCACCTCCCGCCACGATGACGGGCCGAGTTCGGCTCCGGCCAGCGCGGGCAACTCCGCCATCGTCGTGGGGGTCGCCGTGCGTGTGTCTGTCATGCCAGCTCCTTCGCTGCGTGTCGCGCGCCGTCGCGGCGGCTCGTCCCTGGTGATCCTCTCGGTAGTCCGCGTGCGGACGACAGCGGTTTTTCACCTGGTGGAAGTGCCGCGGGGGGCCGATCGGGCGCCATGTCATAGTCGGGTCGCCGACGACCGATGACGACGAAGGGCGAGCCGCGATGGCGAACATGGAACTTCTGCTGGACCCTACGGGAACGGCTGAGAACACGCAGGACGACACCCTGTCGCCCAGGCCGGTGAGCCTCAGAGGCCTGACGATCGGCCTGCTCGACAACACCAAGCCCAACTCCACCATGCTGCTGGAGAACATCGTGGCCGAGCTCCGCGAGCACTACGGCGCCGGCGAATCCCGGCTCTACACGAAGGACTACTTCGGCACGCCCGTGAAGAAGGAGCTCCTCGACCAGATCGTGGCCGAGTGCGACGTGGTGATCACGGCCGTGGGCGACTGCGGCTCGTGCAGCGCGGCGACCGTCGCCGACGGCATCCTCTTCGAGCGGGCCGGCATCCCCACCGTGGCCATCACCTCCGATTCGTTCCTGATGTCGGGGCGGGCGATGGCCTCCGTCCAGGGGTTCCCCGGATTCGACTTCCACGCGGTGCAGCATCCGATGGCCAGCCTGTCGGCCCCGGAGGTGCGCGAGCGCGCACTCGTGGCCGTGCCCGAGGTCGTCCGCATCCTCGGTCTGGAGGGTTGAGATGACCGCGCAGATCATCGGGAACGTCCCCGACGTCGACATCGACCGCATCCACGAGATCCTCGACTACTACTGGGACCAGGAGTGGACCGACGGACTGCCGGTCGTGCCGGTGACCGAATCGTCGCTGGCTCCCTTCCTCGCCTCGGTCGACCGCGATCCCGCCGAGGTGATCTTCACGATCACCCACCTGAACCGGCACCTCACGATCAAGCTGGCCGCCATCAACGCGGCGCTCGCCGGGTGCAAGCCCGAGTACTTCCCCGTCGTCGTCGCCGCGTGGGAGGCGATCGCGAAGGAGCCGCACCCGGCCCGCGGCATCTGGCAGTCGACGACGGGCACGGCCCCCTTCCTGGTGGTCAACGGACCGATCCGTCACGAGATCGGGTTGAACAGCGAGGGGAACATCTTCGGATCGGGAACCCGCTCGAACGCCACGATCGGTCGCGCGATCCGGCTCGGCTGCATCAACGTCTTCGGGCTGCACCCGCACAAGCTCGACCAGGCGACGCAGGGCAATCCGTCGAAGTACTCCTCGTGCATCGGCGAGAACGAGGAGCAGAGCCCCTGGCCGCCGCTGCACACCGAGTACGGCTTCGACGCGTCCGACAGCGTGGTGACCGCCTACGTGATCCGTTCGGTCGTGCACATCGAGGCGCGGCACACGATGGTTCCCGAGCAGCTCGCCCTGGACTACGTCGACACCATCCGGCGCACGGGTGCGCTCATCCACGAGTACACCAGCGCCCTCCTCGTGCTCACCCCGGAGCACGCCGAGGTGTTCGCATCAGCCGGGTGGAGCAAGGACGACCTGCGCGACTTCATCTTCGACAACGCGCACCGCACCCGCGAAGAGCTCGTCGCGGTGGGCAAGGACGCCCTGTCGCACAAGACCCGGTGGCGCCTGGCATCCGATCATCCCGACTCGATGCCCGACTCCGCCAGCTCCACCGAGGAGCCCGACGTCGTGCCCTCGCTCAGCCATCGCACCTCGGTGCAGATCATGGTCGCCGGTGCGAACAACGCGGGTGTCTCGGCGATCGTCGAGGTGTTCACGCTGAACCCGCCCCGGGAGTTCCCCTACTCGTACAGCAAGATCGGAGAATGACATGACAGACCTGACCGAAGCGGCATCGGTGGATGCTGCGCTGAAGCAGTTCACCGACATGATGGCGACCGACGGCTACGTGCTCTCATGGACGCCGGCGGACGACGAGAAGATCGTCGTCCGCATCGACGCCACCGAGGGGGCCTGCGCCGACTGCCTCGTGCCGCAGCCCGTGATGGAGGCGATCATGGCGGCGGCGCTCGAGCCGACGCCCTACAGCCTCGACCACGTCGTGCTCCCCGCCGACGCCCACTGAGACCGCGCGAACGGTGACCCTCGGCCCGCCGGCCGGGGGTCATCTCTCATGGAGGGCTTTCACAGCGAGCAACTATCCTTTCGCTGAGTGAAAATTCGGGTTGGAGTCGGCGAGAGCGGTCGGCAGACTCGGGCAGGCCGACCGCAACGCTGCGGGCGGATCGTTCCGACACAGGAGTCAGACATGATCACCGCACAGACCTCGACGGCCCCCTCCCGCGCACGGCGCGGCATCCGTGCCACGGCGGCCCTGATCGCGGCCGGAGCCCTCGCCCTCGCCGGTTGCTCGGGCGGAGGGGGATCGAGCCCCTCCGGTTCCGGCGGCGAGCTGAAGGAGATGACGGTCGTCACCTTCCTGCCGCTGGAATCGTTCAGCTTCACGCCGGAGATGTTCGCCTACTCGGGCGGCTACTTCGAGAAGAACGGACTCGACGTCGACCTGCAGCCCGTGCAGGGCACGGCCGCCGCGATCCAGTCGCTCGTGGGCGGGGCGACCACCATCACCCGCGCCAGCACGGTGGACGTCTTCCCCGCCATGGAGAGCGGTCAGCCGATCACCGCGGTGGGCACCATGGCCTACCGGTCGAACCTGCGGGTCGTCTCGACGACCGACGACCCGATCGTCGATCCCGAGGACATGTCGGGGAAGACCATCGGCATGGGCTCGATCGGCGGCACGAGCGAGAAGATGCTGAACCTCGCGCTCGACGAGGCGGGCGTTGACCAGGACTCGGTCACCCGCCAGGCCGTCCCCGTCACCGCCGCCACCCTCGAGGTCGTGCGCCAGAAGCAGCTCGCGGGCTACATCGTCAGCCTCGACACGTCGCTCGCGATCGAGCAGCAGAACGACGACGCGGTCATCGAGCAGGTCGGCCTCGTCGACCAGCCCGACATCCAGACATGGATCACCACGCAGTCGAACCTCGACAACCCGGAGCGGGTCGAGGAGATCGAGCTGTTCCTCACCGCGATCAAGGAAGCCACCCAGTTCGTCATCGACGACGCGGAGAACGACTTCGACAACGTGCTGCAGATCATGCGCGACAGCGGCGACTGGAACTTCCCCGCGCTGCAGGACGACGACGTCGCGCGGGCGGCGCTCGCCGAGTACGTGACCGGCACCTGGGTCGACCCCGACGGAAGCGTCTCGCTCCTCGAGAACGACATGGACGCGTGGGCGGACACCTACGAGGTGTACACGAAGGCCGGCTTCGTCGAGGGCGGGCAGGACCCGCTCCAGTGGATCACGAACGACTACCTCCCCGCCGGCTGATCCGCCCGCAGTCCCCGCCGACCCCCGCGGCACCCGACGAACGAGAGGCATGCCGATGAGAAACGACACGCTCGACAACACCACGGCCGCCACCGGCGGAGCCACCGCCGTCCCCAGCCTGCACATCCAGGGCGTCGGACGCGACTTCCACACCAAGAACGGCACGACCCACGCCGTGTCGGGGGTCGACCTGTCGATCCAACGAGGGGAGTTCGTCGCCCTCATTGGGCGCTCCGGATGCGGCAAGACCACGCTCCTGCGCATGATCGGCGGTCTGCTGCCACCGACGGCGGGCACGATCGCCGTCGACGGGAAGGAGCTGTGGCGCGACGGTCGCGTCGACAGCTCCGCGGTGACGAAGCTCGGCTTCGTCTTCCAGGAGAGCAATCTCTTCCCGTGGTTCTCGGTGCTCGACAACATCGCCCTGCCGCTCAAGATCCGCGGCGTCGGCAAGACGGAGCGACGGCGCCGGGCGAGCGAGCTGGCCGAGCTGGTCGGTCTCGCCGGATTCGAGAAGTCCTACCCGCGCGAGCTCTCCGGAGGCATGCGCCAGCGCGCGGCCATCGCGCGTGCGCTGAGCACGAAGCCCGACCTGCTGCTGATGGACGAGCCGTTCGGAGCGCTCGACGCCCTGACGCGTGAGCGTATGAACCTCGAGCTGCAGCGCATCGTGCTGGAGACGAACTCGACGGTGGTGTTCGTCACCCACGACATCCCCGAGGCGGTCTTCCTCGCCGACCGCGTCGTCCACATGACGCCGCGTCCCGGACGCATCCGTCAGATCCTCCCCGCGGACTTCCCCAAGCCCCGCTCGGTGGATCTGCAGACCATGCCCGAGTTCAACGACATCGTGCGGGCCCTCCGCCACGACCTCGACGAGGAGCACTGACATGCCCAAGCCCCGGATCATGAAGCTGCTGCCGTGGATCGTCACGCCGGCCCTCATCATCGTCATCATCGCCGTCTGGCAGATCCTCGTGACCTCCCTCGAGGTGAATCCGCTGGTCTTCCCGCCGCCGCTCGCCGTCGGCGAGGCCCTCGTCATCCTCCTGGGCGACGGCGGCACGTGGGAAGAGGTCGGCGTGACCGTCCTCGAGATCATCGTCGGGTTCGCGATCGCCGTCGTCAGCGGGATCATCGTCGGCGTGGTGCTCGGCAAGCTCCCGTGGCTCGAGGTCAGCATCCGTCCCCTCATCGTCGCGGCCCAGGTCGCTCCGAAGGTCGCCTTCATCCCGCTCTTCGTGATCTGGTTCGGCTTCGGCATCACCTCGAAGGTGCTGCTCGCAGCGCTCCTCGCCTTCTTCCCCGTCATGCTGAACGTGCTGCTGGGCGTCCGCTCGGTCGAGCAGGGGCAGCGCGAGGTGATGCGCAGCATCAGCGCGAGCCGCGCGCAGACCTTCCTCCAGCTGGAGATGCGCAGCCTTCAGCCGTACCTCTTCGCCGGGATGGAGGTCGCGATCGTGCTCGCGACGATCGGTGCGATCGTGGGAGAGTACCTCGGCGGCAGCGTGGGGCTCGGGGCGATGGTGGTGAGGGCGATGAGCTCTCTGGATGCGGCGAGGACGTTCGCACTCATCATCCTGCTCTCGCTCATCGGGCTCGTGCTCTATCTGATCGTCAACGAGGCCAAGCGCTTCGTGATCCCCTGGCACGAGTCGGTCTACGGCCTGCGCGAAGCGACGGCCTGACGCCCGTGTTCCTCACCGACGAGGAGAAGGGCATGCGCGACGGGGCCGAGGGCGGAGCGGTCGCCGCGGCGATGGATCTGCTGATCCGCTACGGCGAAGCCCTCGGCGCGGAGCGGCTGTGCGAGACGCGCAACGTCGCGGGCACGATGACCCAGCCCTCGCCGGCCAAGGCGAAGCTCGTGGAGGAGGGCGGCTGGGCGAAGTCGTTCGCGGTCATCAACCTCGACTGCGACGACGACATCGAGATCCCCCGCATGAAGGTGCCGACGTGCCAACTGCAGCACGGCTTCGGCAAGGACGCGTCGGGACTCACGTCGTATCCCGAGCAGTCGATCGTGCTGCAGGGCGACGCCGAGTCGTACTTCAGCGAGCGCGGTGTCAACATCCTCGCCACCTGCACTCCGTATCAGGTGGGCAACATCCCGGTGCGGGGCGAGCACTGCGCCTGGATGGAGTCGTCGGCGGTGGTCTACTGCAACTCCGTGCTCGGGGCCCGGACGAACTGCGAAGGGGGCGCCTCCACGGGCGCCGCCGGGCTGACCGGCCGCATCCCCTACTGGGGGAACCACCTCCCCGAGAACCGCTTCGGCACGCACCATCTCGTCGCGGGCGTGCCCGTCGACGACTTCCAGGAGTGGGGGATGCTGGGGTACTTCGTCGGCGATGCGGTGCAGGAGGGGCGACCCGTGATCACGGGCGAGCTCGTGAACCCCGACCTGGCCGACCTGAAGCACTTCGGGGCGGCGACGGCCACCGCCGGCGGCGTCGAGATCTACCACATCCCCGGCGTCACGCCCGAGGCGACGTCGCTCGAGGCCGCCTTCGGCGGTGCGGCCGTCCCGGAACCCCTCGTCTACGGCGAGGCCGAACGCCGCCTGGTCTACGAGACCCTCAACGACCAGGGGGAGTCGACCGACGTCGACTTCATCCTCCTCGGGTGCCCGCATGCCTCGCTCGACCAGCTCGAGCGCGTCGCCCGACGCCTCGAGGGCCGCCGCATCCACTCCGACACCGAGCTGTGGGTGATGACGCCGGCGGCGATCCGCACCATGGCCGATCGCAGCGGCTACACCCGGGCGATCGAGCGGGCCGGCGGTCGCGTCCTCACCGACTCGTGCCCGGCCATGTCGAAGGCCGCCCCCGACGGAACCCGCGTGATGGCGACCGACTCGGCCAAGCAGGTGCACTACCTGCCGGCCATCCTGGGCATCGAGGGCTGGTTCGGCACCCTGGAGGAGTGCGTGGATGCGGCGATCACCGGCACCTGGCGAGGCGAGCTCTCGCGATGACCGCTCCCGACGAGACCTTCACCGGTCGAGCGATCGTCGCCGGCATCACCGAGGGCGAGGCCCTCGTCTCGACCGAGACGATCTCGGGGTTCGGCGGGATCGACCCCTCGAAGGGCACTGTCATCGAGCCGCGACACGAGCTGTTCGGCGTCTGCTTCACCGACAAGGTGCTCGTCTTCCCCGGCGCGAAGGGCTCGTCGGGCTGGTCGGGGTTCTTCCAGAGCACCCGCCTCATGGGCACGGCGCCGCGCGCGATGGTCTTCAACGTCATGACCACGAAGGCCGTGCTGGGCGCGATCGTCACCCGTGTTCCGAGCGTGGTCGAGTGCACCCCCGACCCCGTGGCCGCGATCCGCACCGGCGACTGGGTGCGCGTGGACGGCGACCGCGGCGTCGTGACGATCCTGCGTCGAGCCGCTTAGGCCCGCGCTGCCGTCCTGCGCGCAGCACGTGAGACCTCCTCCCGTCGTGGCGGCGAGGGGCGGATGCTGCGGTCGCGGTGGTGTGGCACGATGCGGTCATGAGGAGCCACCACGTCAGCCGCGTCATCGCCGCATCTCCCGTTTCGGTGTACGAGTTCGCCCGCGACGTCGAGAACCTCCCGCGATGGGCGGCCGGTCTCGCGCAATCCGAGGTCGTGCGAGACGGCGACGCGTTGATCGTCGAATCTCCCATGGGTCGGGTGAGGGTCCGTTTCGTCGAGAGGAACACCCTCGGCGTCCTGGATCACGACGTGACGCTGCCGTCCGGAACCGTGGTGACGAACCCCGTCCGGGTGCTCGCGCACCCGGAGGGGGCCGAGGTGATCTTCACCGTCCGCCAGATCGAGCTCGACGACGCGGAGTTCGCTCGCGATATCGAGATGGTCGTCGCCGACCTGGCACGTCTCGAGCGCGAGGTCGTCGCGCAGGCGTGACCCCTCCTCGCGCCGAGAATCGGTGCGGCGAGCGGGACTCGGCGCGCCGCGGTGGTTCTGGTGAGCGCGAGCGAGTGTGCTCCGGCCTAGACGGCGACGGTGAGGTCGGTGCCGAGATAGGCGCCGTCGGTCGCGAGCTGCGCCTGGAGCGCCGCGACATCGATGCCCGCAGCATCCGTCCCACCCGACAGGGCGAGCGCGGCGGCCGTGCCGGCCGCCTGGCCCATCGCGAAACACGGCCCGGTGACCCGGCCCGACGACTGACCGCCCTGCGTCATCGACGCCGACCGACCCACCACGAGCAGGTTGCCCACCTGCTGCGGCACGATCATGCGGTACGGCAGCTGGTGGAATCCGCGGCTTCCTTCGGGGGCGAAGCGGAACTCGACGTCTCCGGCGACGTGCGCCTCGACGGGCCAGCCGTTGACGCCGATCGTGTCGTCGAAGTCGGCGTTGCCGAGCACGTCGTCCTGGGTCAGCTGGTAGCCGCCGACGATGCGACGCGTCTCGCGGATGCCGATCTGGGGCGCGATGTCGACGACGTACGAGTCCTGGAAACCGGGGGTGCGCTCGCGGATGAAGGCGAACGTCTCCTTCACCTGCTGGCGCCCCTGGATCTCGCCATGGGTGAGCTGGCGCACATCGGTGCCGTCGACGGCGCTGCCGTCATCGTTGTGGAGCTGGGTGAGGTTCGACCTCCACTCCAGGGGGTTGCGCTGCGGACGCACGATCGGCTTCTTGCGCGGGAACGAATGGGTCCCCGCCGCCTCGGCCTCCTCCATGAGCCGGCGGATGGTCTTCCACGCCTCGCCCGCCTCTTCGGGATGCACACCGTTGATGCGGAACATCAGCGACGGGAAGAGCAGCTCGGGGGAGCGCTCGTAGGGAGCCCCCGACCAGGCGGCGATATCGGCGTCGCCCGATCCGTCGATGAAGAAGCGGGCGCGGACGGCGCTCCGGCCAGATTTTGACTCCAGCACGACGGCGTCGATCGTGGTCTCGTCGGCCATGACGACGTCGACCGCGGTCGCGTGGAACAGCAGCTCGGCCCCCGCCGCCAGCACGAGTTCGTCGGCGGCGATCTTGTACGCCGAGATGTCGAACGACACCGCCATGATGCGGTTCTCGATCGTCAGGTGAGGGGTGTTCAACCCGTCGAGAGCGGTGAGGCGGTCGAGCAGCTCGTCGACGAATCCGTGGACGACGAGGCGGTCCTCCCCGAAGACGCGGGCGTGCAGACCGCAGAACGTACTGAGCCCGCCCATCGTGCCCGCACCTCCGAGGAAGCCGTAGCGCTCGACGAGCAACGTCGACATGCCGGCTCGAGCGGCGGCGGTCGCCGCGAGAAGACCCGCGGGCCCGCCCCCGATCACGACCACGTCGTACTCGCCGATCACGGGGACCGCGCGCGCGGGAAGGTGGATGGTGGAGGAGGTCATACCGTTTCCTTCGTTCGCTGTTCGGAGGTCTTCTCGCAGGTGCTGCGCCCGGGGCGGGCGCACAGGACGGCGCCGCAGGAGAGGGGCTGCACGAGCTGTTCGTACTGGTCGAGCATTCCGCCGCCGGTGTCGCGGTCGACCGGCGCCGAATAGGGCGGACGGGCCGCCAGCTCGGCGGGATCGACGAGCAGGTCGACCCGGCCCTCCGCGAGATCGATGTCGATCATGTCGTCGTCTCGGACCAGCCCCAGCGGGGCGCCGGGAGCGGCCGCCTCGGGGGAGACCTCGCCGACGGAGACGCCCTGGTTGACCAGGCCGCTGAACTGGCCGTCGGTCACGAGCGCGACGCTGTCGGCGAGCCCCCGCGCGTGCAGGGCGAAGATGAACGCCGAGGTGAGTCCCATACCGGGGGCTCCCGAGACCCCGATGCCGCGGATGACGGCGACGTCGCCCTCCCGCAGACGGCCGCTGGATATGCCGGCGATCGCCTCCTCGCGGTTGGCGAACACCCGTGCGGGCCCGGTGAAGCGGTGCGGGCCGGGGTCGGGGACCGGACGCTTGGCGACCGCGCCGCCGGGCGCGAGCGTGCCGCGCAGCACCGAGATCGCCGGGTCGGTGCCGAAGGGGTGGTCGAGGGAGCGGATGACGGTGCCCTCCGCGGGGGCGGCCGACTCCAGCGCCTCGCCCATCGTCTGTCCGGTCACGGTGAGTCGATCGAGGTCGAGCAGCGGGCGGAGCTCGCGGAGCATCGTGGCCGCGCCCCCGGCGTCCTCGTAGTCCTCGACGAGCCACGGGCCGTTGGGCCGGACCGATGCGAGGAGGGGGGTCTGGCGTCCGAGGACCCGGAATGCCTCCCACACGTCGACGTCGATCCCCGACTCCACCGCGATCGCCTGGAGGTGCTTGATCGTGTTCATCGAGCCTCCGACGGCGAGCATCGCCCGCACGGCGTTCAGGATCGACCCGGCCGTGATGATGTCGCGCGGGCGCACGTCGCGCTCGACCATGTCGGCCAGGGCCGCGGCCGACCGGCGCACGGCATCCCACATGCGTTCGCTGTTCGCGCGCACGGGCGTCGACCCCGGCACGGCCATGCCGAGGGCCTCGGCGACGACGTGCATCGAGTTGGCGGTGGCCATCCCCGCGCACACGCCCGGCCCGAGGATCGCGTCGTCGGCGAGTTCTTCGAGGTCGTCGACGGGCTCGCCCGTCACGGCAGACTTCGCCGCGAGCAGGAAGACCTCCTCGACGTCGGCCTCGCGCCCCTCGGCGCGGCCCGAATGCTGGTAGCCGCACGCGACGACCACGGTCGGGATGTTCAGACGCCCGGCGGCCATCAGGTGCGCGGGAGTGGTCTTGTCGCACGAGCTGAGGCAGATCATCGCGTCGAGCTTCGCGCCCTCGACGGCCGCCTCGATGTCGTCGACGATGAGGTCGCGGCTGGGCAGGATGTAGCGTCCCGCCCGACCGGCGCTGGTGACGAAGTCGCTCGGGGCGGTCGTGCGGATCTCGAACGGCAGCATCCCCTGCGCGCGGAGCTCCGCTTTGAGGACCGGCACGATCTCGTCGAGGTGGGCGTAGCAGGCGGCGAGCTCGGACGAGGTGTTGACGATCGCGACCTTCGGCTTGCGCAGGTCGGAGGCGGGGATCCCGAGCGAGACCCAGTGGGCGCGCCGGGCGATTCCCAGAGCGGAGGTGGGGGGCAGGTTGCTGCGCAGTTCGGGCATCGTCGTCCTCGATCTCAGCCGTGCCGACCGCACCGCGTCGGCGCGGTCGTTGTCAGCGATCGCGGGGAGTGCCGATCGCCGCACCCAACGTACGTCGGCCGGGCCGCAGCATCCGCCCCTCTTTTCCACTCAGCGGAAGCCGTTCGGCGAAGTCGGGATCGGGCGCGCGGGCGTGCCCGGCTTCCATCAGGCGGAAGGATCGATGCCCCGACGCGGGTGTAGTCGGAGAGTGGTGGCGCCGGCCGACGGCAGACCTCGACGAGGAGGACGCATGATCATCGATGCCCATGCCCATGTCATCCCGGGGGTCTTCCCTCCGGATGAGGGGTTGCCTGCGATGGAGCCGATCGAGGCCGACACGGCGAGGACGCTCGTGTTCGGTGCGACCCGGTTCCGCGCGCGCGCCGCGTTCTTCGAGGCCGAGAGCCGGATCGACGCGATGGATGCCTCGGGGGTCGATCAGGAGATCGTCTCGCCGATGCCCCCGCTGCTGAACACCGCCATCGACGCGCCCCTCGCCCGGGAGATCTCGCGCTACGTCAACGAGTCGGTGGCGGAACTCGTCGCCGGCAGCGGTGGCCGCATCCACGGACTGGGGATGGTCTCGCTGCAGGATCCCGATTCGGCCGCCGAGGAGCTCGGCACGGTCCGCGATCTCGGGCTCCGCGGCGTCGAGGTCCCCTCGAACGTGCGAGGGGTGGCGATCGGCGACGCCCGGTTCACCGACTTCTTCCGGGAGATAGACCGTCGTGGGCTGTCGGTGTTCGTCCACACCCTTCCGCGGGCCGACGAACCGGAGCTGCCCGCGGCGCTGCGCGGATCGATCGGCGTCGGCATCGAGGGGGCGCGCGCCGCATCCTCCCTGCTCTTCGGGGGCATGGCCGACAGCTGCCGGCTCGAACGCGTGCTCTTCAGTCATGCCGCCGGCGGCCTGCCGCTCATGCTGGCGCGCGCCGACTACTTCTGGTCGCAGCAGGACCCCGACACGCGATCGGCTGTGGCGCCGAGCGCCGTGGCGAGACGCTTTTACTACGACTCCATGCTCTTCGACCCGCGCGGGCTCCGCTTCGCGGTCGACTACCTCGGTGCCGACCGCCTGGTGCTCGGCACCGACTTCCCTGCCATGCCCCGACCGGGCGTGCTCGGTACCACGCTGTCGGGCCTGCAGCTGTCGGACGAGGACGCCGAGCGCATCGGATCCGCCAACGCGCTCGCGTTCCTCGACCTGGCCGAGGCTCTGATCGACGTGCCGTGATGACGACGATGAGAGCCCTGCCGGGCCGGGGCAGGTGCGGAGAAGGAGGATCGGGATGGTTCTGGAGACCGTGACGGAGGAGCAGAACGCGAAACGGACGGCCGCCGCACGCGTGCTCGCGGTGCTGGGCGCGTTCTCGCAGGGCGGTGGTGCGCTCACGCTGACGGAGATCAGCAGGTACGCCGATCTCTCCCTGACGACGGCTCATCGGCTCGCCCACGAGGTGCTGGAATGGGGCGGCCTCGAGCTGGACGACGAGGGCCGGTACCGCCTGAGCCGGAAGATCCTGGATCTCGCGTCGTCGTCGACCCGCGCGCTGCGCCTGCGCGAGAGCGCCCTGCCGCACATCTCGGACCTGCACCGGCTGACCGGCCTCACCGTGCATCTCGGAGTGCGTGACGGCGGCGACGTGATGTACCTCGAGGCGCTGCGACCCCACTCGAACTATTCAGGCGAGAACCGCATGGGCGGTCGGATGCCGTTGCACGTGACCGCGACGGGGCTCGCGCTGCTCGCCTACGCCGAACCGGCGTTCGTGGACGACTATCTCTCCCGCCCACTGAAGCGGTTCACCTCGCACACCCTGGCCGATCCGGCCGCCGTCCGTGCGGCGCTCGAGGTCGCGAGGCGCAATCGGTTCGTCGTCGTGAGCCAGACCATCTCGCTCGGTGCGGGGGCTGTCGCCGCCCCGGTCTTCAGCGAGGACGGGAGCGTGGAGACCGTGGTCGGCACGGTGTACCTCATCGGACGAGACGATCCCGCGAAGCTCGTCGATCCGGTGCGCGCCGCGGCGACCCGCGTCGGGCACGCGCTCGCCGAGCGCCGAACCCGTCCCCACCCGCGCACCGTCGACTTCAATCGGCGCAGCGCCGGCTTCTTCTGACGCCCTCCGGCCCGGCCTGCCGGCGACCGACCTTCCGCCCGGCGGAACCGGGCGTTGGGACACCGAGAGGCCCGGGGCGAAGGTGAACCCACACTTCACGAGCGTGAATCGAAGGAGATCCGATGCTCGCATTCCCCACCGCCCGTTCCGACGGTCCCGCGGAGCCCGACCGTCCGTGCCGCGGATGCTGCCGACCCTCCGCCCGTCGACGGGGAGCCCGATCGTGAGGGCGATCGTGAGCCGCTACGGGCGGCTGCTCGTCTCCTCGCTGCTGCTGTTCGTCGCCGTGATCACGGTGCTGTTCGTGCTGCTCGAGCTCGCGCCGGGCAACCCCATCCAGAGTCTCGTCGGCGACGTCCCGATCTCGCCCGCGTTCGAAGCGCAGATCACCGCCGCCTACGGCTTGGACAAGCCGCTCTGGGAGCGGTACTTCATCTACCTCGGCAATGTCTTCACCGGCAACCTGGGCTTCTCGTTCGGCACGAACGAACCGGTGCTCGAACTGATCCTGGGCCGGGCCGGCAACACCCTCGCACTCGCGGTCCCGTCGTTCGTCATCTCGACCACGCTCGGGATCGTGCTCGGATCGATCGCCGCCCGCACGCGTCGCCGGTGGCTCGACAGCACCATCTCGGGCGTCGCGGTCGGCCTCTTCTCGGTGCCGAACTTCTGGCTCGGGATGATGCTGATCATGGTGTTCTCGCTCACCCTCGGGTGGCTGCCCACCCAGGGCAAGGCGCCGTACGGGCAGGAGGGCATCGCCCTGCAGTACATGGTGCTGCCGATCATCACGATGGCCACGAGCGAGCTCGCCTACAAGACCCGCATCATGCGCGCGTCGATGATCGAATCGCTCAGCCAGGACTTCATCGACACCGCCCGATCCAAGGGCGTCTCGTCGCAGCGCGTCCTGTGGCGTCACGCCATGCCGAACGCGCTGCTGCCGATGGTCACGATCTCGGGCTACAGCCTCGGGTTCATCCTGGCCGGCTCGGTGCTCGTCGAGCGCGTCTTCGGATGGCCGGGCATGGGTCTGCTCTTCATCGATGCGATCGGACGCCAGGACAACCAGGTCGTCCTGGGCGTCGTGATCGTGCTGACGGTCACGATCATCATCGTCAACATCCTCACCGACGTCGTCTACGGCATCGTCGACCCCCGGCTGCGGTCGCAGCTCGTCCGCAGAAGCACCACCACACGAAAGATCGAGGTGCCGGCATGACCACGACCGACGAGGCCATCGTCATCGGCGCCTCCCAGCCCACCGGAACGGATCCCGGCGCTCCCACCGAGGGACGGGTCGCATCGCGGCGGCCGACATGGAAGGTCTTCCTCGGCAAGCCCTCCACCCTGATCTTCCTGCCGCTGCTGCTGCTGTTCGTGCTCGTATCGGTGATCGGGCCGTTCTTCGTCGGGAGCCCCAGCGCGACGGGCAATCCGCCCCTCCTCCCGCCGAGCGGACAGTTCCCGCTCGGGACCGACGACCTCGGGCGCGACTATCTCGCCCGCGTCGTCTACGGCGGTCAGATCTCGCTCCTCGTCGGCTTCACCGTCGCGCTCCTGTGCATGACGATCGGCGTCGTGGTGGGCGGCCTCGCCGGGTACTACGGCGGGTTCATGGACACCGCCCTGGTGAAGGTGGCCGAGTTCTTCCAAGTGCTGCCCGGTCTGATCCTCGCGCTCGTGGCGGCCGCCCTGCTGGGGTCGAACGTGCTCATCATCGTCGTCATCCTCGCCATCACCATGTGGCCGAGCTGCGCCAGGATCGTCAGAGCAGAGGCGATGCGCATCTCCAAGCTCGGATACGTCGAGTCGGCGAAGGCCGCCGGGTTCGGGGGCATCCGCATCCTCTGGTCCGACGTCATCCCCAACGCCATGCCCCCGGTGCTCGTGGCCACCAGCATGACGGTGGGCCGCGCGATCCTCGTGGAATCGGGGCTCGCCTACCTCGGCATCGGCGACACGAACCGGCCGAGCTGGGGGGCGCTGCTCAACTCGGCGCAGGCCTACATGCAGCAGGCCTGGTGGCTGGCACTCTTCCCCGGCATGTGCATCTTCCTGGTCGTGCTGGCCGTCAACATCCTCGGCGACGGTCTGAACGACGCGCTGAATCCGACGATCGGGCGGGTCAAGTGATGGCCGTCGCGAACGGGCGTGCGGCCGAGCGGGAGTCGCGCGCGGCGGGGCGGGAGCCGATCCTGCGTGTGGAGAACCTCAGGGTGCACCTGCCGACCGGTGACCGCACCGAGGTCGAGGCGGTGAGCGATGTCAGCATCACCGTGCACGACGGCGAGCGGGTCGGCATCGTCGGGGAGTCCGGGTCGGGCAAGTCCATCACCGGTCGCGCGATCTCGGGCCTCCTGCCCACCTCGCCGCGGGTACGCGTCGAAGGGGCGATCCACTTCTCCGGCCGGGAGATGAACGGAGCGTCCGCCGACGCATGGGCCGAGGTGCGCGCTCGCCGGATCGGCATGATCTTCCAGGACCCGCTGACCTTCCTCAACCCGACGATGAAGGTGGGCGCGCAGGTGGCGGAGTCGCTCGAGCCGCAGTCGCGACGAGGACGCGCCGCCCGCGTGAGCGAGGTCGCCCGCTTCCTGCGGCTCGCGGGACTCGACGACGCGGAGCAGGTCGCGATGCGCTTTCCCCACGAACTGAGCGGGGGGATGCGCCAACGCGTGCTGATCGCGATCGCCATCGCCAAGCTCCCCGACCTGATCATCGCGGACGAGCCGACGACGGCGCTCGACGCGACCGTGCAGGCCCGGGTGCTGCGCACGCTCGATGAGACGGTGTCGCAGCTCGGGAACTCGCTCATCCTCATCTCGCACGACATCGCCGTCGTCGCCGGCATGACCGATCGCATCTACGTCATGTACAACGGCCGCGTCGTCGAGGAGGGCCTCACCGTCGAGGTGCTCGCCCGACCCCGGCACCGGTACACGCAGGCACTCCTGCGCAGCGTCCGCAGCCTCTCCGACGAACACCTCGAGCTGTACTCGATCCCCTGGGAGCTGCGTCGCGAGCTCTCGAAGGAGGAGGCAAGCCATGCTCCTTGAAGCACTGTCCGTGACCAAGTCCTTCCGCGGGCGCCGCGGGGGCGCACCCGTCGTCGCCGTGAGCAACGCGTCGCTGCGCGCCGAGCCCGGCCGGTTCGTCGCCATCGTCGGCGAGAGCGGGAGCGGGAAGAGCACTCTCGCCCGCATGCTGCTCGACCTCATCCCGGTGACCGACGGCACGGTCGAACTCGACGGACACGACATCGCGCAGCTGCGCGGAGGCGAGCGGAGGGCCTACCGGCGCCGCGTGCAGGCGGTGCTGCAAGACCCGGCCGGTTCGCTCAACCCGCGCAAGCGCGTCGAGCAGGCCATCGGCGAGGTCGTTCGGCTGCACCGCATCGCGAGCGGTCGATCGGCCGTGCGCGCGAAGGTGATCGAGGCCCTCGAGCTCGTGGGGATGGAGCCCGCCGGCCGCTTCCTCGACCGATTCCCCCACGAGCTCAGCGGCGGCCAGCGCCAGCGCGTTCTCATTGCCCGGGCCATCGCGCTCGGTCCGGACATCATCGTCGCCGACGAGGCGGTCTCGGCGCTCGACGCGTCGGTGAAGGCGGGGGTGCTGAAGGTCATGGCCGACCTGACCGAGACGATCGGCGTCGGCTACGTCTTCATCACCCACGACCTCCCGGTCGTCCGCAAGGTCGCCGACTACGTCTACGTGATGAAGTCCGGCGAGATCGTCGAAGAAGGGCCGAAGGACCGGCTGTTCGCCGACCCGCAGCATCCGTACACCCGGACGCTCCTGGCCGCGGCGCCCGAGCTGGCACCGGCCGACTGATCGTCCCATCCAGAGAACACACCGTGTCCCAGACACCTGCAGAGAGGCAGAGAAACGTGCTCAACAAACGCAACCGCACCTGGGGGGTGCTCGCCGCGATCGCCACGGTCGGCCTGGCGCTGACCGCCTGCTCCGGCTCCACCGACGGGGGAGGTGCATCGGGCTCCGACGAACGCATCTACGTGCAGGCGCTCGCCGCCGACCCGCAGAGCTTCAACGCGCAGCTGACCAACGGCGCCTCGCCGTCGGCCTTCAGCGCGCAGATCCTCGACACCCTCATCCGCATCTCCGACACGTACGAGCTGTCTCCGGGCCTCGCCGAGGAGTGGGAGCTGAGCGACGACGGAAAGCTCCTCACCCTGACGCTCCGCGAGGGTGTGACCTGGCACGACGGCGAGCCGTTCACCGCCGAGGACGTGAAGTTCAACCTCGACGAGATCGTCGAGCTGCAGACGTTCGGCGCGGCCCTCGCCGCGCGGTTCGAGTCGGTCGACATCGTCGACGAGCGCACGGTCGAGGTGCGCCTGACCGAGACGTACGGGCCGATCCTCGAGACCCTGGCCGTGCAGTACATGCTGCCGGCGCACATCTACGAGGGCACCGATTATGTGACGAACCCCGCGAACATGGCGCCGATCGGAACCGGACCCATGATGTTCGGGTCGTTCCAGTCGGGCTCCGAGGTCATCCTCGAGAAGAACCCCGACTACTGGGACGGCGAGGTGCTCGTCGACCGAGCCATCTACCCGATCATGAGCG
The DNA here is from genome assembly GCF_008017415.1 of Microbacterium hatanonis. Taxonomy (NCBI): domain Bacteria; kingdom Bacillati; phylum Actinomycetota; class Actinomycetes; order Micrococcales; family Microbacteriaceae; genus Microbacterium; species Microbacterium hatanonis. Next base: position 827,669 of record NZ_VRSV01000002.1, read on the forward strand.
ATCCGAACAGCCGCGCACTCGCGCTCTTCGCCGGAGAGGTCGACCAGGCCGGCCTCGACCCCGCGCAGCTGTCGCAGGCCGACGGTCGGAACGACATCAGCCAGATGAGCGGCGGGTCGTTCCCTCAGGTCATCACCATGATGTTCAACGGCGTGGGGGGCAAGCTCGATGACCCCGAGCTTCGCAAGCTCGTCTACGCGGCCCTCGACCGCACCGAGATCGCCGATGTCGCTCTCGGCGGACGAGGGACCCCCGCCGAGACCTTCTTCCCGCCCGAGCTCGACTGGGCCGTCAACGACGACATCGACTTCGCAACGGACTACCCGCACGACGTCGACGCCATCAACGACGCGCTCGACGACGCCGGGTACCCCGTCGGCCCCGACGGTTCGCGCTTCACGCTCAACACCCGCTACATCACCGAGCTCAGCGAGGTCGGATCGACGGCCGAGATGGCGGCGGCGCAGCTCGAGCGGGTCGGCATCACGCTGAACCTCGTCGGGTCGGCCTCGGCGGTCTTCACCGAGAAGGTGTACACCGAGAGTGACTTCGACATCGCCTTCCTGCGCTCGACGCTGGGGTCGGACCCGAGCAACGGCATCGTGCGCTGGTACGCCTGCAACCCCGACAAGCTGGCGGCGTCCAACCCGTCGGGAATCTGCGACGACGAGATCATGGCGGCGGCGTCGGCCGCCCTCGCGTCGACCGATCGGGAGGTGCGCGGAGAGGCGTTCCGCGATCTGCAGGAACGCGCGGGAGAGCTCATGATCTACGCGCCCGTCGCGTGGTACACCGGCTGGCTGCCGCTGCTGAACGATTCGCGCTGGCAGGGCGTGGACGAGCGGATGCCGGCGACGAACCTCACCCCGTGGACGTCCATGACACTGAAGGGCTGACCCGCCGCACGCAGAAGCGCCCGTCCCGATCGCGGGGCGGGCGCTTCTGCGTGTGCGGGCGGGTCAGGGGATCATGCTGACGTGCACGCTCGGCTCGTCATCGACGCGCCCCGCGAGCACCTCGATGGCGCGCGCGGCGTCGTCGAGACCGAAGGTGTGGGTGCTGAGCGAGCCGAGGGGGTAGGCGCCCGACTCGATGAGCGCGATCGCCTCGCCGATCGCGCGACCTTCGACCCCTCGCGCACCGATCACGCGCAGGCCCTTCTGCACGATGCGGTCGGTGACGATCTCGATCGACGCACCGTGCTTCAGGCCCGCGAGCACGACGGTCCCGCCCATGCGGGCGACGTCGAGGCTGTCGCGCACCGGCTGGGCCGCGTTGGGCGTCAGGTCGAGCACCACATCGGCGCCCCGCCCGCCCGTCACCTCGGCGATGCGCTCGACCGCGTCTTCGCGCTCCACGTCGATCGTGGTCTCCACTCCGAACCGGCGGGCGAGCTCCAGCTTGTGCGCATCGCGGGTGAGGCCCGTGGCGATGACGTGCGCGGCGCCCACCGACAGGGCAGCGATGGCGGCCGCGATGCCCCGCTGTCCCGCGCCGAAGACGACGACCGTGTCGCCCTCCTTCACGCCGCCGAGGTGGTTCGCCCAGCGGAACCCGGCGGCCAACGGGTTGTACATGGCGGCCTCGACGAAGGGCACGTCGTTCGAGATGCGGTGCATGACGGAGTTCGGGTGGAGGTACATGTACTCCCCGAAGCCGCCCGTCAGCGCACTCCCCGGTACGGGACGGTAGCCGTACGCACCGACGGAGTCCTCGCACGAACTGAAGACGCCGGCGACGCACTGCCGGCACCGGTGGCACGGGACCACTACCTCCACCGCCACGCGGTCGCCCTCCGCGACCCCCCACCGCCGCGCGGCGTCGGCGCCGATGCGGTCGATGACCCCGACGGGTTCGTGTCCGGGAACGAGTCGGCCGAACCTCCCTCCCGTCGTGACCTGTTCGATGTCGCTTCCGCAGAGGCCGTTGACCTCGACTCTCAGGAGGGCGTCGTCCGCCGAGATCTCGGGGAGCGTCACCTCTTCGATCTCGAATCGACTCGGTCCGCTCAAGAACGCGGCGCGTGCTGTCGTCATGGGTGTTCCCTCCATCGGTCGTCGTTGACATCTCGACGCTAAGAGGCAGGATGCGGCGGAAGATCCGCCATTCCGCGGTGTGGAAGCGCCGCCCGGCCGCTGAGGAGCCCGCGTCATAGTGGTGCCAGTTCTACGAGGAGGTACTCCCATGGTTGCGATCATCGATCCCACGGCGCGGCACCAGGTCGGTGCATCCGCGGCCGCGGCCGCGGCCCCCCGGCCGAACAGCCTCGCGGGGCTGCGCATCGGTCTGCTCGAGAACACCAAGCGCAATGCCGACGGCATCCTCGCGGCGCTCGGGGCCGAGCTCGCCGCCCGGAACGATGTCGATTCGCTGGTGCATCTCACCAAGACCGTGTTCGCGATGCCGCTGCCCGTCGACCTCGTCGAGGAGCTCATCAACGAATGCGATGTGGTCGTAGTCGGAGTCGGCGACTGCGGGTCGTGCAGCGCCTCGGCCGTCGCCGACGGGATCGCACTGGAGCGCATGGGGATTCCGACCGCCGTCATCTGCACCGATTCGTTCGTCGCGCCGTCGCAGGCGATGGCGGGGCTGAAGGGGGCGCCGGAGTTCCCGTTCCTCCAGACGGCTCACCCGATCGCGAACCTCAGTGACACGGGCGTGGAGGAGCGGGGGCGCTCTCTGGCGGCCGCGGTCGAAGCCCGCCTGCTGGGCGACCGCGTACCGGCACTCGCGTCGTGACCGGCTTCGTCGGGACCGAGTCGCCCGTCGACGCTCCGACCGCGCAGCTCGACCCGGAGGGCGCTCGAGACGTGACCGAGCACCTGCACAGCCAGGGGTGGACCGATGGTCTGCCCGCGGTGGCCGCGACCGACGACATCGTCGCCCGGTTCCTCGCCGAGACCGATCGCGACCCCGACGACATCGTCGGCAGGCACCCGCAGCTCGAGCGCGAGGTCACGGTGCGCGACGTCGCCGTCAACGCCGTCATGGCCGGCTGCCTGCCCGAACATCTGCCGCTCGTGCTCGCCGCGTGGGACGCTCTGTCGTCCGAGCGCGCCGCCCTCGGGGGAGGGTGGCAGAGCACGAGCGGTCCCGGTCCGCTGCTGATCGTGAACGGTTCGATCCGGCAGCGTCTCGGCATCGCCTCGGCCGGGGGCGCGCTGGGCCCGGGCTTCCGGGCCAACCTCAGCGTGCCCCGCGCGATCGGCCTGACCGTGCGCAACGGATTCGGCATACGGCCGCGCGAGCTCGAACAGGCGACCCTCGGCGTGCCCGGTCGGTGGAATCTCTGCATCGGGGAGAACGAGGAAGAGAGTCCGTGGGAGCCCCTGTCGGTCGAGCTGGGTCACGCGCCCGGTGACGACGTGGTCTCCGCGACGCTGGTCCGCGGGTTCGAGCTCGTGGACAATCGCAGCTTCACCTCCCCGGAGGACGTGCTGGGCGACCTCGTCGACACCGTGCAGCGCTCCGGCGCGCTCATCGGCCCCCACAGCCCGACCGGACTGCTCCTCAACCCCGAGCACGCGCGTCTGTTCGCCTCCGCCGGCATGAGCAAGCAGGACGTGCGCGAGTGGATCACCACCCGAGCGGGCAAGACCGAGCGCGAGCTCGCGGCCGTCGGCAAGGGGCTGAACGGGCGCGGCGACCGCACGTTCGAGCCCGACCACTTCCATCGCACGATCGCGGGATCGTCGGTGGGGCAGTTCCCGATCGTGGTGGCAGGCTCGTCGAACGCGGCGATGTCGCTGGTCTTCCGGGTGCTCGGTGCCTGGTCGGGCCTCGCCTTCCCCGTGCGCTGAGCACGGCGCCGACATCCATCCCTGCAGAGAGGCAGCGACATGAGCGAAGAGAACTGGCCTGTTCCGGTCGGCGACCCGTTGGCGACGGCCTCGGCCCCGTGGCTCGAGGGCAAGGTGGCTCTGGTCGCCGGCGGCGGACTGAGCGGGCCGGAGGGCGGGGTGGGCTTCGCCCTCGCCTGGCTGTGCGCGCGCAGCGGCGCCCGCATCGCCGTGCTCGACCGCGACGCCGCTGCGGGAGAGCGCACGGTCGCAGCGATCCGCGAGACCGGCGGCACGGCGGAGTTCTTCGAGGTGGACGTCACCGATGACGCGTCGGTGAAGACGGCCGTGGATGCTGCGGCCGCGCACTTCGGACGCATCGACGTCGTCGCGGACTCGATCGGCGGGGGCGGCACGCAGCCGATGTTCGACGCGACGCCGGAGGAGTTCGAGCGGGGGATGATGCTCAACTTCACCGCGGTGTGGTTCGTGCTGCGGCACGCTCAGCGCCATATGGACCGCGGGGGCGCGATGGTGACCATCTCGTCCGGGGCCGCAGAGGGGCGCGGGCCCGGGATGTCGTACTCGTTCGCGAAGTCGGCGCTCGAGAAGATGTCGACCGGGGCCGCGGCGAGTCTGGCTCCTCGCGGTATCCGGGTCAACTGCGTGCGCGTGGGCATGATCTGGGGTGCGTTCGCCGCCCGCGGCCTGTCGGCCGAACAGCGACAGGTGCGCGCCGACAACGTGGCTCTCAAGACCGAGGGCAACAACTGGGACATCGCGTCGGCGGCGTTCTTCCTCGTCACCGAGCAGGCGCGCTGGATCACCGGCCAGGTGGTCACGGTCGACGGCGGCGGCTTCGCGCCTCGCAACATGGGCCAGGCCGGAAGCGCGAAGAAGTGACGGCCGGCGCTGCGGGCGCGAGCTGGGAGTCGACGCAGGCGGCGCAGCTGGAGGAGTTCGGCCCCCTGCTCGCCCGGCTGGGCAGCCACGACGCGTGGGCGGCCCGCATCGGCGGCGCCGCCGCTCCCTCCCGCCTCGACGACCTGCTCGCGCTGCCCTTCACGACGAAGGAAGACCTGCGTGCGGCGCAGGCCGAGCGCACCCCCGAGCACCCGCTGGGCGCGTTCCAGCTCGTCGACACGCGTCGGCTGGCGCAGGTGACGAGCTCGTCGGGCACCACCGGCGCCCCGACGTACTTCGGATTGACGGACACCGACGTTCGCCGCTGGAGCGCCCGGATCGGCGATGCCTATCGCACCGCCGGGGTCACGCCCGGATCGGTCGTCGCGCTGACGACGGGGATGGCGATCGTCGCCGGCGGCCTGCCCTACGCCGACGGCATCCGCGACGCGGGCGGCGCTCTCGCGTGGATCGGCGGCCAGACCACCGGGCGCATGGCGCTGGGGATGCAGCGGCTCGGCGTCGACGTCCTGGTGGCCACCGCCTCGTTCGCGGCGCACTTCGCCGAGCGGTGCGAGCAGGAGCTCGGGGTATCGGCTCGCGAACTCTCGGTGCGCACCGTGATCGCGGGTGGCGAACCCGGAGCCGGTGTACCGCACATCCGCCGCGCCATCCTCGATGCCTGGGGCGCCACCCGCGTCAGCGAGTTCATGGGTCTCGGCGACATCCTCCCCGCGATGTGGGCCGAATGCGAGGTCGGCCGCGGCATGCACTTCACCGCCGCCCCCGACGTGTTCGTCGAGCTCATCGACCCCGTCACCCTCGCGCACGTGCCGTGGGAGACCGGCGCCACGGGCGAGGCGATCTACACGACCCTCCGGCGCGAGGCGTCACCGGTGCTGCGGTTCCGGTCTCGCGACCAGCTGCAGATCACCGCGGTCGACTGCGCCTGCGGGCGTGCGACGCCCACGATGCGCTGCGTCGGACGCACCGACGACATGCTGATCTACAAGGCGATGAACGTCTACCCGTCGGCGATCCGCGAGGTGGTGCTGGAAGCAGCATCCGGTGTGCTGTCGGGCACCATGCGCATCCGCAAGGTCGACGAGGCGCAGGTGCGCTTCGACGAGGACATCCCGCTCGAGGTCGAGCTGCGGGAGGGCGTGGACGCCGCCGACGCTGCCGAGGCGCTGAGTGCGGCGTCCGCGCTGGTGCGCGACCGCCTGCGCGTCCGCGTGGCGATCGAGCCGCTGCCCGTGGGTGTCATCCCCGTCAGCGACTACAAGAACGCGCTGGTCTACACGCGCTGACCCGGCGAGAGCGCCCGTTACCGCCGAGCGTGCGCGTTCTCTCGGCCTCTCTCGGCGGAAGCGGGCACTTTCGACGTCGCGTCAGCGGTGGGGAGCGGACTCGCCGGATCGCGGCAGCGGGATGGCCGTGGTGCCGGCGACCTCGTCGCTGAACTCCTCGGGGACGGGCTCGGGCACGACCTCGATCGGGCGCGTCTCGTCGAGCGTGAGCGCGAAACGCCGGCTCTCGTGGCGATGCACACGGCCCGAGAGGAGGGTCCACGTGACGCCGATCCCGCAGGCGACGAGCGCGGCGATCGCGGCGACGAGGATGGCCGCGCGCGGCCCCCACTCCGAGGCGATCCATCCGACCACGGGAGCACCGACCGGGGTGCCGCCGAGGAGGATCGCCATGTAGAGCGCCAGCACACGGCCGCGGAGGGCGGGGTCGGTCGTGGTCTGCACGTACCCGTTCGCCGTGGTGAGCATCGTGACGACCGAGAAACCGACGAAGACGAGGGTCACGGCGTACAGCAGGTAGCTCGGAGCGATCGACGAAGCGAGCATCGCGACCCCGAACCCGCCGGCGGCGACGACCACCAGCCGCAGTCGCGCGCGTTCCCGACGTGCGGCGAGGAGCGCGCCGGTGAGCGAGCCGATCGCGAGGACCGAGCTGAGAAGGCCGAAGCCGTCGGCGCCCTGGCCGAACTCGAGAGCCATGGTGGACGCGAAGATCGGGAAGTTCATGCCGAAGGCCCCGAGAAGGAACACCATCACGAAGATGACCACCAGGTCGCCGCGCTTGCCGACGTAGCGGATCCCGTCGGCCAGGCGCGAGCTGCCGCGCATCTTCGGACGCGGCACGAGCTCGTGCGGGCGCATGATCGCGAGGGCTGCGAGCATCCCGACGAAGGTGAAGGCGTTGACGAGGAACACCCATCCGCTGCCGATCAGCACGATGAGCACACCGGCGACGGCCGGCCCGATGAGACGCGCGGTGTTGAACGACGCCGCATTCAGGGCGACGGCGTTCGATGCGTTCTCGCGCGCGACGAGGTCGGAGACGAACGCCTGGCGCGCCGGGTTGTCGAACGCGGTGACCACGCCGAGGGCGAGGGCGAAGCCGTACATGAGCGGCAGGGTCATGACGCCCGTGAGCACGAGGATGCCGAGAGCGACCGCCAGCAGCAGCATGACCGTCTGCGTCACCATGATCAGGCGGCGGCGGTCGAAGCGGTCGGCCACCCAGCCGGTCACCCCCACCAGCAGCAGGGGCGGCGCGAACTGGAGCGCCATCGTCACGCCCATCGCGCCGGCGTCGCCGTCGGTGAGCTGGGTGAGCACGACCCAGCTCTGGGCCGTCGACTGCATCCACGCCCCGATGTTCGACACGACGGCGCCGATGAACCACACGCGGTAGTTGAACACCGCGAACGATCGGAACATCGAGGAGCTCATCGGTCCGCCAGCCTCTGCATGATCTTCGCGGCGCGGGCGAGGGTCGCGCGCTCGTCGGCGGGGATCTCCGCCAGCGCCCCCTCGAGCCACGCGTCGCGGCGGCGGGCCGTCTCGACCACGACGGCGCGACCTTCGTCGGTCAGATCGAGGGTGATCTTGCGTCGATCGTCGAGCGAGGGGGTGCGGCTGAGCAGCCCCGACTCCTCGAGGCTGTTGACGGTGCGGTTCATCGACGGCGCGGTCACCCGCTCTCGCGTGGCGAGCTCGGCGAGCGTGTGCGGACCGAAGACCTTCAGGGCGGCGAGCACGGCGAACTGGCCGTCGCTCATCGTGTCGACCGCGCGCTGGGCGCGGAGGCGACGAGCGAGCCGGAAGGTCGCCATCCGGAAGTCGGATGCTGCGGCGCCGAGATCGCTCGGGGGTTCAGGGGGAGTGGTCGAGTCGTTCATGCAGTGCTTAGCATAACTTATTAGTCGAGCTAAGGGTAGGTCCGACGCCGGCGCAGATCCCCTCCCCGCTAGGCTCGGCGACATGCCCGAGTTCGCCGATGCACACGGCGTCGCGATCGTCTACGACGTCCATCCCGCCGATCGGCCCCGTGCCGTCGTGCAGCTGCTGCACGGCGTCGGTGAACACGCCGGGCGCTACGCGGCACTCGTCGACTCCCTCGTCGCCGAGGGCTACACCGTGTACGCGGACGACCACCGCGGCCACGGCCGCACCGGCATGCGCCAGCACGGCGGCGATGCCGCGAAGCTCGGCCGGCTGGGGCGCGGCGGGCACCGCGCGGCGGTGGACGCGGTGCGGATGCTCTCGGAGCGCATCCGCGACGAGAACCCCGATCTGCCGCTCGTGCTGGTGGGTCATTCGTGGGGATCGTTCCTCGCGCAGATCCTGGTGAACCAGCATCCCGACCTCTACGACGCCCTCGTCCTCAGCGGATCGGCCTTGCGCTGGCCCGGATCGCTCAACGCCGGCAACCTGAACGCGGCGTGGAAGGCCGAGGGGGCGACGGGCACGGAGTGGCTCTCGTCCGACCCCGACGTCGGACAGGCGTTCCTCGACGACCCGCTGACGACCTCGGTGCCGTTGCTGAAGCTCTTCGGCCCACTCGATGCCGCACGGCTGTTCGGGCGCCCCGCCCGCGACCTCCGCGACATCCCGGCCCTGCTGATGGTCGGGCGCGAGGACTCGGTCGGCGGGCCCCGCAGCGTGCACAAGCTCGCCGATGCGTACCGCACGCGTTCCGGTCTCACCGACGTGACGACGCTCGTGTACCCCGACGCCCGGCACGAGATCTTCAACGAGCTGAACCAGGCCGAGGTGCGCGCCGACCTCCTCGCCTGGCTCGCGCCGCGCTTCCCCGCCCGCGCCTGAGGCCCGCCGCGGGCGCCCGCCGAGGCGGCTGCACGCAACACGGGCCCGACCCCCGGGCTGGGGAGTCGGGCCCGTGGCGTCGGGGCTACTTCGTGCTGAAGGCCGAGTCGAAGGCCGCGGCCGACGGCTCGTAGCTCGAGAGGCGGCGGACGAAGCCGAGGGCCTCGGGTGCGCCGACGAGGCGGTCCATGCCGGCGTCCTCCCACTCCACCGACAGCGGTCCCTGGTAGCCGATGGCGTTCAGCATGCGGAAGGCGTCCTCCCACGGCACGTCGCCGTGGCCGGTGGAGATGAAGTCCCAGCCGCGGCGCGGGTCGGCCCACGGCAGGTGCGAACCGAGGCGTCCGTTGCGGCCGTCGACGAGGCGCTTCTTCGTGTCCTTGCAGTGCACGTGGTAGATGCGGTCCTGGAAGTCCCAGAGGAAGCCCACCGGGTCGATGTCCTGCCACACCATGTGCGACGGGTCCCAGTTCAGCCCGAACGCCTCGCGGTGGCCGATTGCCTCGAGGGCGGCCTTCGTGGTCCAGTAGTCATAGGCGATTTCCGACGGGTGCACTTCGTGGGCGAACCGCACGCCGACCTCGTCGAAGACGTCGAGGATCGGGTTCCAGCGGTCGGCGAAGTCCTGGTAGCCGGCGGCGACCATCTCGGCGCTGGCGGGCGGGAACATCGCGACGTACTTCCAGATCGACGAGCCGGTGAAGCCGGTGACCGTCTTCACGCCGAGCTTCGCGGCCAGGCGTGCGGTGTTCTTGAGCTCCTCGGCGGCGCGCTGCCGCACGCCCTCCGGGTCGCCGTCGCCCCAGACGCGGTCCGACACGATGTCGCGGTGGCGCTGGTCGATCGGATCGTCGCAGACGACCTGGCCTTTGAGGTGGTTCGAGATCGTCCACACCTTCAGGCCGTTGCGCTCGAGGACGTCGAGCTTGCCCTGCACGTAGGCGTCGTCGTCCCAGCGCCACGGGTCGAGGTGGTCGCCCCAGCAGGCGATCTCCAGGCCGTCGTAGCCCCATTCGCCCGCGAGGCGGGCGACTTCCTCGAAGGGCAGGTCTGCCCACTGGCCGGTGAAAAGGGTGATCGGTCGCGCCATCGCGGTGTCCTTTCGTCGGTACTCGGAATCGCCTGAGGAGGCGGAGGAGGAGAAGTCGGTCAGTCGACGGCCGTCCAGGCGCTGTCGGCGTTCGAGCTGCGCTCCACCGCGTCGAGGACGCGCTGCACGTGCAGGCCGTCGGCGAACGACGGCGTAGGGGCGGAGCCCTCGGCGATCGCCTCGACGAAGTCCTTCGCCTGGTGGGAGAAGCCGTGCTCGTAACCGAGCATGTGACCGGCGGGCCACCAGTTGCCGACGTACGGGTGGCCGGGCTCGGTGACGAGGATGCGGCGGAAGCCCTGCTCCTCGGCCGGTGCCGTGGCGTCGTAGTACTCGAGCTCGTTGAGGCGTTCGAGGTCGAACGAGAGCGCGCCGGTGGAGCCCGCGATCTCGATGCGCAGGGCGTTCTTGCGCCCGGTGCGGAAGCGGGTGGCCTCGAAGGAGGCGAGGGCGCCGGAGGAGAGCCGGCCGGTGAAGAGGGCGAGGTCGTCGACGGTGACCGCGCCGCGCTCGGCGGTCGCGGTGCCCGAGAGCCCCGACGACTCTCCGAGGAGCGGCCGCTCGGAGACGATCGTCTCGAGGATGCCCGAGACGCGCGAGACGCTCTGCCCGGTGATGAACTCGGTGAGGTCGACGGCGTGGGCGCCGATGTCGCCCAGGGCGCCGGAGCCCGCACGGTCCTTCTGCAGGCGCCAGGTGAGCGGCGCCTCGGCGTCGCTGAGCCAGTCCTGCAGGTACTCGGCGCGCACCTGGCGGATCTCGCCGATGCGTCCGGCGGCGACGAGGTCGCGGGCGAAGGTGGCCGCGGGGACGCGGCGGTAGGTGAAGCCGACCATCGAGCGGACTCCGCGCGCGGCGGCGCGCTCGGCAGCATCCGTCATGGCCTCCGCTTCGGCGACGGTGTTGGCCAGCGGCTTCTCGCACAGCACGTGCTTGCCGGCGTCGAGCGCGGCGATCGCGATCTCCGCGTGGGTGTCGCCGGGGGTGACGATGTCGACCACGTCGATGTCGGGGCGCTCGATGACCTCGCGCCAGTCGGTGGCAGCCTCCGACCAGCCCCAGCATTCGGCGGACGTCCGCGTGCGCTCGAGATCGCGGCCGACGAGCACCGACATCTCGGGTTGCAGGGGGAGTTCGAAGAAGCGAGGAGCGACGCGCCATCCCTGGGAATGAGCGACACCCATGAAACCGGCGCCGATCATTGCGACGCGGAGGGGCTTGGTCAAGGCAAAAGTCTTTCTCTAGACAGCGGGTGAAAGGTGGGGGCACCCGGATGACGGGTGCCCCCACACGATCAGATCAGGACTCGAAGGAGAGGTCGATGAACTGCGCGACGTTCTCCTTGGTCACGACGGGCGCGTCCAGAACGATGCGGTTCGGAACGCTCGGCGTGATGAGGTCGCCCGCGGTCTTGCCCTGTGCGATGAGGCGAGCGAGGGCGATGCCGTCCGCGGCCTGGGTCGACGGGTAGATGACGGTGGCCTTCAGCACGCTGTCATCAGCCTCGATGGCCTCCATCGCGTTGCGGCTGCCGGCGCCGCCGACCATGAAGAACTCGTCGCGACCCGCGGCGGAGATCGCCGCGAGGACGCCGATGCCCTGGTCGTCGTCGTGGTTCCAGATGGCGTCGATCTGCGGGTTGGCCGACAGCATCTGCGAGGTGGCCGATTCGCCGCCCTGCACGGTGAAGTCCGCGGCGACGCGGGGTCCGACCTCGAGGCCGCAGTCCGACAGCGCGTCGGCGAAGCCCGCGGAACGGTCCTGCGTCAGCGGCAGCGAGTCGATGCCGGCGATCTCACCGATGACGGCGTCGGAGTTTCCGCCGAGCTCGGCACAGATGTAGGTACCGGCGCTGACGCCCATGCCGTAGTTGTCACCGAGCACGGTGGAACGCGCGGCGAACGGGCTCGAGAACTCGCGGTCGACGTTGATGACCGGGATGCCGGCCTCCATCGCCTTGATCGCGACCTCGGTCAGAGCAGCGCCGTCGCTGGGGAGGAGCACGATGGCGTCGACGCCGTCGTTGATGAACGTCTCGACGGCCGCGATCTGCGCGGTGACGTCGTTGGTGCCCTCGGCCTGGCGGAGCTCGACGTCGGGGAAGCTCGCCGCTGCGGCGAGTGCGCCCGAGTTGATGGCGCCGAGCCATCCGTGGTCGGCCGCGGGTCCGGAGAAGCCGATGACGACCGTGTCGCCGGCTTCGGCGTTCTCTTCGGTCGTGGTGCCCTGGTCGACGACGTTCTCACCCTCGGTGGCACCGCCGGTGCAGCCCGCGAGAAGTCCGACGCTGGCGAGAAGCGCGACGCCGGTGAGAACCAGGCGAGAGCGCGACTTCAGGATTGTGCGCATGTTCTTTCCTCCTTGAATGTGATGCAGCTTGGGCCAGCGTGCTCTCGGGAGTTCCATACGAAGGAGAGGTCCACGCTGACGAGCATCACCGTAACAGAAGTGACGGTCGGTTGGGCAACTTTTGTTATCCGACGGTTATAAGTTCTGTTGCCCTGTCAACTGGCGCGCAAACCCGCCCTCGCGTGCGCGCGGGTGGTCTCTGCATGCTCCGCGCATCGGCATGCGGGAAAGGGTCGCGCGCTGGTGCGGTGTCGTGTTATGTTCGCCCGGTGATCAAAGTTGACCATCAGTCGTCATTACTCCAGGTACGGGATGTAACGAAGTCCTTCGCCGGCGTTCGGGCGTTGCGCGGAGTCGATCTCGACATCGCACCGGGTGAGGTGCACTGCGTGCTGGGGCAGAACGGTGCGGGTAAATCCACCCTCATCAAGACCCTCGCCGGAGTCCATCGCCCCGACGGCGGAGAGATCCGCTGGCGCGGCGAGGTCGTCGAGATCCCGACGCCCGAGGCAGCCATCGAGCTGGGCATCGCCACGATGTACCAAGAGCTCGACGTCGTCGACGGCCTGACCATCGCGGAGAACATCTTCCTGGGCCACGAGCTGGCGCGCGGGGGCTTCACGAAGCGTTCGGAAGCGGCCAAGCAGACGCGGGCGCTTCTGAAGCGTCTCGGGCACTCCAACCTCTCGCCGCATGCGGAGGTCGGGTCCCTCAGCGCCGCCAACAAGCAGATCGTCAGCATGGCGCGTGCGCTCTCGCACGACATCAAGCTCATCATCATGGACGAGCCCTCCGCCGTGCTCGACACCGAAGAGGTGAAGAACCTCTTCCACGTCGTGCACGAGCTCACGTCCGAGGGCATCGCGGTGGTCTACATCACGCACCGCCTCGAGGAGATCCGCCAGATCGGCGATCGCATCACCGTCTTGAAGGACGGCCGCACGACCGCGGTCGGCCTGTCGGCGGCCGACACACCGACTCCCGAGCTCATCCGACTCATGACGGGCCGCGAGGTCGCGAACATCTTCCCGCCGCGCATCCCGGTGCCGGCGGATGCGGCGACCGTGCTCGACGTGCGGGACCTGGCTCTCGACGGCGTCTTCGAAGACGTGTCCTTCACCGTGCGAGCGGGCGAGGTCGTCGGACTGGCCGGCCTCGTGGGTTCGGGGCGCTCCGAGATCCTGGAGACGGTGTACGGCGCGCGGAAGGCGACCAACGGATCGGTGAAGGTCGGCGACAAGGCCCTGAAGAAGGGGTCGGTCGTCGACGCGGTCAAGGCCGGCATCGGCCTGTCGCCCGAGGAGCGCAAGAGCCAGGGGCTCGTGCTCGACGAGCCGATCTTCGTGAACATCACGCTGGCATCGATGAAGAAGTTCACCAAGGGCGGCTTCACCGACGACCGCTCCGCTCGGAAGACCGCGCTCGAGCAGATCGAGGCGTTCGAGTTGCGGCCGGCCGACCCCGACCGCGCCGCGCGCACCCTCTCGGGCGGCAACCAGCAGAAGATCCTCCTCGCCCGGTGGCTGGTGCACGGAACCCGTGTGCTGCTGCTGGACGAACCCACCCGTGGCGTCGACGTCGGCGCCCGGGCCGAGATCTACACCCTCATCCGTGATCTCGCCGCCGCCGGCAACGCCGTCGTCGTCGTCTCCAGTGAGATCGAGGAGGTGCTCGGTCTCGCCGACGTCGTCCTCGTCGTCGCCGACGGCCGCATCCTCCGTACCCTCCCGTCCGACCAGATCGACGAGCACGGAGTGCTCGACCTCGTCATGAAAGGATCCGCCGCGTGAGCGAGCAGATGTCCCCCACCGGGTTGCGAAGCGCCCCTCCCGAGACCGCGGCGACGCCCGTGGACTCTCCTCAGCCCGCATGGCGTCGCGCCCTCTCCGGACCCGTCGGCCGCAACCTCGGTCTCGTCGTCGCGCTCCTGGTGATCGTGATCGTCGGAGCCATCACCGCGCCGACGAGCTTCATGTCCGTCGACAACATCCTGGTCATCCTCCGGCAGGCGTCGATCTTCGGCGTCGTGAGCATCGGTATGACGCTGGTCATCATCGCCGGCGGCATCGACCTCTCGGTCGGATCGGTTCTCGGACTGGCCTCGGTCGTGGCCACCCTCGCCGCGGTGCAGGACCTCGCCGACAACCTCCACTGGGTCTTCATCGTGATCATCGCCCTCGCGGTCGGTCTCGGCGCGGGCCTGATCAACGGCATCGTCATCGCCTACGGCAACGTCGTGGCGTTCATGGCGACCCTCGCCATGCTGGTCGGCGCCCGCGGTCTGGCAGAGATCCTCGCCGACCGTCGCACCCTCATCGTCAGCGATCGCGGATTCATCAGCTTCATGAACGCCGACTTCCTCGGCGTCGACGTGCTCATCTGGATCTTCGTGCTGGTCGCGGCGCTCGGGTGGATCCTCCTCAACCGCACCACGTTCGGTCGCCGTACGGTCGCCATCGGCGGCAACCGCGAGGCCGCGCGCCTGGCTGGTATCAATGTGCGCCGTCACACGATGTGGCTCTACGCCCTGTCGGGCCTGTGCGCCGGCATCGGTGCCGTGATGATCCTCGGCCGCACGACCGCCGGAAGCTCGACCAACGGCACGCTCCTCGAACTCGACGCGATCGCGGCGGTCGTCGTCGGCGGCACGCTGCTCGTCGGTGGACGCGGAACGATCACGGGCACGGTCTTCGGCGTCCTCATCTTCTCGACGCTGACGAACGTGTTCGTGCAGAACAACCTGTCGTCGTCGGTGCAGGCGGTGGCGAAGGGCGTCATCATCGTGGTCGCGGTGCTCCTGCAGCAGCGCTTCGCGCGGCCGTCCGGAAAATCGAGCTGAGGCGAACATGTATCGACGGCGGCCATGCTTCTGCGTGGCCGCCGTCGACTTAACGGCTCACCGATAGCATCTAGTGATCTACTGAGGGCGTGGCAAGAATGACAACGGACTCGACACAGTCTGTGACAGGCGTGAGCCAGCTCTTCCAGCTGCTCCGCGACGGGGTTCCCCGCACGCGCGCCGAGCTCGCGAAATCGACCGGGCTCGCGCGCTCCACGGTCGCGGTGCGCGTGGACGAACTCATGCGCATGGGCCTGATCACCCCCGTCGCCGACGGTGTCTCCACCGGCGGACGCCCGCCCTCGCAGTTCGCCATCAACCCCGCGGCCAAGGTCGTCGTGGCCGCCGACATCGGCGCGTCCCACGCGACCGTCGCCATCACCGATCTCACGGGTCAGGTGCTCGACGAGCACTCCGAGGAGCTCGACGTCGCGCTCGGCCCCGAGCCCGTGCTCACCTGGCTCATCCAGAGCGCCACCGCTCTGCTCACCGCATCCGGCCGTACCGTCGGCGACGTCGCCGCGATCGGCATCGGCGTGCCCGGCCCCGTCGAGCACTCCACCGGCCAGCCGGTGAACCCCCCGATCATGCCCGGCTGGGACCGCTTCGACATCCCCGGCTGGATCCAGCAGCACCTGCCGATGCCCGTGCCCGTGCTCGTCGACAACGACGTGAACATCATGGCTCTCGGCGAACGCGCCGTCGCCTGGCCCGGCGTCGACCACATCATGTTCGTGAAGGTCTCCACCGGAATCGGCACCGGCATCATCTCGGGCGGCGAGTTGCAGCGCGGCGCGCAGGGCATCGCCGGCGACATCGGACACGTCCAGGTCGCCCGCGGCGCGAACGTGCCCTGCCAGTGCGGAAACCGCGGGTGCCTCGAGGCGCTGGCCTCCGGTCCCGCGATCGCCCGGGCGCTCCGCGAGCAGGGCATCGATGCGCACACCGGCAGCGACGTCGTCGACCTCGTCAAGCGCGGCAACATCGACGCCATCCAGGCGGTGCGCCAGGCCGGACGCGACATCGGCGAGGTGCTCACGACCTGCGTCAGCCTGATGAACCCCTCGATCATCGCGATCGGCGGATCCATGGCGCGGGTGGGGGAGCATCTCATCGCCGGCGTCCGGGAAGTCGTCTACACGCGTTCCACCCCGCTGGCCACCGAGTACCTCTCGATCGTGCAGTCGATCGCCGCCGATCGAGCCGCCGTCCTCGGCGCCAGCATGCTCGCGGTCGAGCACGCGCTCTCGCCGGAAGCCCTCAGCAGCGGCTTCATCGCGTCCTGAGGCCCCGGCGCCGCATCCCGCGGATCTTCCTCTTGGGAGGAGATCGCGGTGTCTGAGCAGCGCCTCGGCGAATCCGATCCTCGGAAGCGGGATGTCCCCTCCGAGGCGCACGGGCCCGGGGAACGGCTGTGCTCGCGCGTGGGGACGGCGGGCCGTACATGGTGCACCTGCGGCGCGGAGTGTCCCTCCCCGCGCCGCAGGTGTGTCTGGTGGGCCCGCTCAGGGCGAGCCGGGCGTCGCGCCGCTGCCGGCGGGCACGGGGGCCGTGGCGTCGGTCGGCTCGGACGTGGCGAGGTCGGCCTTCGCCGCCGCGACGGCGTCGTCGATCGCACGCTGGTGCTGGGCCTTGGCGCGCTTGTGCGCCCGGATCCGCCAGAAGACCAGAGCGGCGATGACCAGGACGATCGCGAGCACCGTCCACGGGACGGCCGCGGTGGCCGCCGATCCGTTCGAGACGAGCGGCTCGGGCAGCACGGCGTCGGTGGTGATGCCGGGGGAGACGACCGTCGACGTCGCGGTGACGTCCGCGGTGAGCAGCGCGAGCGGAGGCACCGAGGCCAGTTCGACGGTGCGCTCGATGGAGCTGCGGGGGAGGAGGTCGGGGACCTCCTCGACGGCCGTGACCGGGGCCCACCCGAAGGGGCCGGCGACCGACACGTCCACGTCGGGTGAGAGGCGCGTGTTGCCGTCGTTGACGAGCGTGTAGGTGACCGTTGCCGCCCCGCCCTCGATGGGGTTCGCGGTGCCGTGGTAGTCGACGGAGACGTTCGTCACGGAGAGGGCGGGCGCGAGGTCGCCGAGGACGCGGAGATGGATGCGGGAGCCGAGGCGCCGCTCGGTGATCGTGCCGTCGTCGCCCGTGACGAGCATGGAGGCGACGACGCCTGCGGCGTAGTCGCCCGGAGAGGCTTCGGCGGGAACCGCCACGGTGAAGGGGATCTCGACCGTCTGTCCGCTGGCCAGGGTCAGCTCGGGGACGTCGATGTCGACCCAGCTGCCGAGTTCCGTGGAGGGCTCGCCGCCGGCGAGGATGTCGAGGGTTCCGTCGGCGGTGAGGAATCCGTCGGCCGCGTAGATGCCGAGGTCGATCGGATCGACGCTGCGGTTCGTCACGATGAGGGCGTCGCCGACGGTGCCGCCCGGGGCGAGCTCGTAGGCGAAGTTGGGGCGGCCGGTGCCCTGAGCGGTGTCGGCCGGGCGGACGCTCCACGACACGGTCGTCTCGTACGAGGGGTCGGCGGTGGTCTGTGCGAAGGAGGCGGCGCCGGGGGCGGTCAGGGCCAGGAGGAGGCCGAAGACGACCGCGAGGAAGCCGCGGTGCCGACGAGGAAGAGGGGAGGGGGACAGGATCGCCTGGGACATGGCGGGGGCTCGCTTTCGGGAAAAGGGATCCCGCCCCGGCCGGCGACTCGACGTCGCCGACCGGAGCGGGAGGGGTGATCAGCCGAGGACAGTCAGCGTGACCGTTGCGGTGTAGGTGCCGCGGGGGGTGTCGAGCGGAAGCTTCAGCTCGAGGTCGGCGCCGACGAGCGACGAGCCACGGGTGTGGCCTGCGTCCGCCTGTGCCAGCGTGCGTGCCACGGAGAGTCCGTCGCCGCTGTCGAAGCCCGAGGGGACGGCGGGGCCGGCGACGGCTCCACCCTCGGATTCGAGCACCTCGGGCGTCCAGCCGAGGTACTTGCTCGAGACCGCCGCGCCGCCCGCGGTGAAGTCCGAGACCTGCGCGGTGATCGACCACGCCGGGTTGTCACGACGCGTGTCCTGGATGCGGATCGGAACGATCTCGCCATCGGCGAAGTAGTGGTCCAGACGCTCCTCGGCCACACCGAGGTCGACCAGGTTGGACGTGCCCTCGAGCGACCAGGTCAGCTCTCCGTCGCCCTGCTCGGGGACGGTGACCGCGATCGACTGGTCGCCGTCGGCCTGCCCGGGCGCCTCGCCCGTGTAGTCGCCGGTGACCGAGCCGGTGAGGACGCCGGTGCCGAAGGCCGCTGCGGGGGTGTTGCCGTCGAGGGCGATCCCGCCGTACACCGTCGTCGACGCGACCCGGAGGTTCGCGGTGTTGCCGGTGAGCGAGAGGCCGCCTCCGATGGTGTTGCCGAACGAGTCGGCCACGCCGTCGGCGTCGGCGCCGATGAGCACGTCGCGCGAGCTGCCGCTCACCGAGACACCGCCCTTGACGATGGCGCCGTAGACCGAGACGCCGTAGTCGGAGCCGTCGATCGAGACGTCGCCGTCCACCGAGGTGCGCAGGAGGTCGACGTACGTGGCCGCCAGGGTGTTCAGCGAACCGGCGACGGTGCTGTCGGTGACCTCGACATCGATGCCGCCGGCTTCGACCGACCCGCCGACCGCGAGGTCGTTGAGGTAGAGGAAGCCGCCGCGGGTGTCGGCCGAGTAGGCGACGATGTCGCCGGCGACGCTGGTGCCGTCGATCGACACGCCGTAGGCGTCGGTGGCGATGACGTCGCCGGTCACGGTGACCGATGTGGCGTCGAGCCAGCCGTCGGCCTCGACGATGATGTCGCCCTCGACGGTGCCGCCGCCGATGATGCAGTCGACGCCGGCCGGGACGGTCAGGGTGCCCGTGACGGTCTGGCTGCCCAGGTCGCCGGAGCAGGTCAGGTCGGCCGCGTAGGCGGGGACCGCGACGACGCTGCCTCCGACGACCAGGAGCGCGACAGCAGTCGCCTTTGCAATGTTCTTCATGAAGGTTTCCTTGATCTTTCAGCCGCGCAGCGCGGCGATGGCGTCGTAACTGCGGTCGGCATTCGCAAGCGAGTTGCCGCCCGGATTCACTGGAACGGTGGAGGCGTTGTCCTGCTCGAAGAGCCCGTAACGCTGCCCGCGGTCGCTCAACTGCGAGAGGAACGCGGTGTAGTCGATGTTTCCCGCACCGAACTCGACGATGTCGTAGCCGTTGGAGCTCGCCGGGTTGAGCTTTCCGTCCTTGAGGTGCACGAGGGGGAATCGGCGGGGGGCGCGCTTGATGTAGTCGATCGGCTCGAAGCCGGGGAACAGGTGCTTTCCCACGTGGGCCCAGTAGATGTCCATCTCGAAGAAGACCGTCTCGGGGTTGAACTCGTCCCACAGCAGGTCGTAGATGCGCTCCTGGGTATCGGAGGTGATCGCGAACTCGCCCTGATGGTTGTGGATGTAGAGCTTGATCCCCTGCGCCTTGGCCTTCTCGCCCATGGCGTTCCAGGTCTGGGCGGCCGCGCGCCAGTCGGTCGAGAGCACGCCACGGGCGATCCCGCCGCCCTGGCCGAGGTGCGGCATCCCGAGGATGTTCGCGATCTCCAGCTGCTGGTCGATGTTGCCCGGGTTCAGCGTGGCGTGCGATCCGACGGCGCGGAGCCCGTTGTCATCGAGCAGCTGGCGGATCTCCGCCGGCGTGATGGCGCCGATCTGCCCCTGCGTGTAGCCGGCGAACTCGACTTCCGAATAGCCGATGTTGGCGAGCTCTTCGAAGACCGCGCGGAAGCCCAGCGAGCTGACCTTGTCGCGGATCGTGAAGAGCTGGATGCCGATGCGGTTGACGGGGACGAGGCGCTTGCCGCCGCTGACGGTGGGAAGCGCGGCCTTGGTTCCGAAGGCGGATGCTGCGGAGGCAGCCGGGGCTGCCGCAGCGCCGACGCCGACGGCGACGGATGACGCCGCCAGCGCCTTCAGTAGCGTCCGACGGCTCATCGGCTGGGCCGATACCGTCGGATGCGCGTGGTCGTGGTGACTCATGACTCTCCTTTGAGGTGGGCGCCCCGCCGACGGGTTCGGCCGGGCCTGGTGAAGGGGGAACGTCTCCGGTGCTGCGAGGCGCGGTCTCAACCGCGCAGCGCGGCGATCTTGTCGTAGCTGCGGTCGGCGTTCGCGAGCGAGTTGCCCGGGTTGACCGGGACGGTCGAGGCGTTGTCCTGCTCGAAGACGCCGTAGCGCTGGCCGCGGTCGCGGAGCACCGAGAGGAACGCCGTGTAGTCGATGTTGCCGGCGCCGAACTCGACGATGTCGTAGCCGTTGGTGTTGGCGGTGTTCGTCTTGCCGTCCTTGAGGTGGAGGATCGGGAAACGACGCGGATCGCGCTTGATGTAGTCGATCGGCTCGACGCCCGGGTAGAGGTACTTGCCGACGTGCGCCCAGTAGACGTCCATCTCGAAGAACACGAGGTCGGGGTCGAAGCCGTCCCAGAGCAGGTCGTAGACGCGCTCGTTCGTGTCGGTCGTGAAGTTCCACTCCTGGGAGTGGTTGTGCGCGTAGAGCTTGATGCCGGCGGCCTTCGCCTTGGCGCCCATCGCGTTCCACGCTGCGATCGCGGTGGTCCACTGCTCCTTCGGGAGCGGTCCGCCGTAGCCTCCGGCGATGGGTCCGCCCTGGCCGAGGTGCGGCATCCCGAGCACATTCGCGATCTCGAGCTGCGCGTCGATGTTGCCCGCGTTCAGGTTGACGTGAGCACCGACGGCGCGCAGACCGTTGTCGTCGAGCAGCTGACGGATCTGAGCCGGGGTGATGGCGCCGATCTGCCCCTGCGTGTAGCCGGCGAACTCGACCTCGGAGTAGCCGATGTTGGCGAGCTCTTCGAAGACCGCGCGGAAGCCCAGCGAGCTGACCTTGTCGCGGATCGTGTAGAGCTGGATGCCGATGCGGTTGACGGGGACGAGGCGCTTGCCGGCCGTGACGGTCGGGAGGGCGGCCTTGGTGCCGAAGGCGGATGCTGCGGAGGCGGCCGGGGCTGCCGCGGCGCCGATGCCGACGGCGACCGACGATGCCGCCAGCGCCTTCAGCAGGGTCCGACGGCTCATCGGCTGCGCCGACACCGTCGGGTGCGCGTGATCGTGGTGGTGACTCATGACTCTCCTTCGAGGTGGGTCCGCCCGGGGGGCCCGGGGGCGGCCGGGGTGGTGAGGGGCCGCACCGGAGTGCGACCCCTCACCGAGCTGCTACTTCTGGACGGTCAGGCTGGCCGTCGCCGTGCTCTTGGCGACGCCGGTCGAACCGTCGTACGCCGCCTGCACCTGGTAGGTGCCGACCGTGCTGAGCTTCGGCAGCGTCACGGCGACGTCGCCTTCCGCGTTCAGCGTGCCGCTGACCGTTGCGACGACCGCACCGTTGCGACGGACCGTGACCGTGGCGGTTCCCGACGGGGCGATGCCCGTCGAAGACTCCACGGAGATGGTCGCGGTCGCAGCCACTGCCGGCTTCACCGGGTTCGGTGCGACGACGACCTCGGTCGTCGAGCGTGCCTGCGACACGATGAGGCGGCCCGTTCCCGCGGAGGTCTTGAAGACCTCGTCGGCCCCGTAGGTGGCACGCAGGGTGTGCGTACCGACCGGGAGGTCCTGCGGGAGCGTGATGGTCGCCTTGCCCTCGGCATCGAGCGTTCCGCGCCCGACCTCGGTCGTGCCCACGGAGAGCACGACCTCGCCGGTCGGCACGCCGCCCTCGCCCGTGACCGCCACGACGACGTCGCCAGGGGCGCCGTAGGTGGCGCGCGGCGAACCGAGCGTGACCAGCGTGCGGCTGTCGACCGTCGGCTCGTTCGGAGCGTCGAGATCGATCGTGAACGACACCGAGCCCACCTGCGACACGTTGCCGCCGGCGTCGGTCGCCCGGTAGCGGAGGTCGTAGACACCGTTCGTCGAGAACGTCGCAGCGTACTGCTGGTTCGCGGTGAGGGTGGTCCACGTCGCCCCGTTGTCGCGCGAGTACTGCACGCTCTGGAGCGCACCGTTGTCGACCGGCTGGAGCGCGAAGCGCACCGGCACGTTGTAGACGCCGCCGACGCCGGCAGGAGCTGCCGGAGCGAGGGTGTGCGTCACCGTGGGAGGTGTCACGTCGCCTACGCCATTGCCGACCATCTTGATGGAGTCGACCGCGAGCTCGTCGGCCGAGGTGACGAACAGTGCGCCCGTCCCCTCAGGAGCGTCGAACGTGATCGAGACGTCCTGCCAGCCGGAGCCGCCGGGGATGGTCGCGGTCGCGAACGGAGCCGCGTCGGCGGCGCCCCAGCGCAGCTGGACCTGTCCGCCGCCGTTGGCGCGGACGACCGCTCCGTCGATGCCCGAGAAGTTCACGGGATCGTACTTGAGGAAGTCGCCGGCACCGAGGCCACGGATGGCGTTGCCGCCCGAGGCCGCCGAATCGGCGTAGTTGACGACACCCTGGCGCTGGATGGCGTGCTCGGCCTCCTGCGTCTTCGGGTTCAGGCGGATCGTGGCTTCACCCGTCGCCGGCGGCAGGCCGTTCGCGCCCTTGTCGGTGTAGGTGATCACGACGGCGCCGTAGAGGAGCGCGCCGGGCCCGTGCTCGGGCGAGTTCGGGTCGGTGCGGAACGAGCCGGTGCAGCCGGTTCCCGAAACCTCGGGGTGGGCGTGCTCGTCGTGGCCGAGACCGTAGGTCCAGGCGACCTTGGTGCAGTCGGTGGCGGTGCCGTCCTCAGCATCCGTCGTCGTGACCTTGAACGGGACCGCCTGGCCCCAGTCGAAGAACGCACCGTTGCCGGGGAACTCGACCTGGATCTCCGGCGCCTGGTTGCCGACGGAGATCGTCTGCGACGTGAGGCTGAACTTGCCCTGCGGGTCGGAGACGCGCAGACGAGCGGTGTAGTTCGCGATGGTGGTGTAGGTGTACGACGTGGTCACGCCGGTGGCGTCGAACGTGCCGTCACCGTCGAAGTCCCACTCGTAGGTGAGCGCTCCGCCCTCGGGATCGGTGGATCCCGAAGCGTCGAACTGCACGGTCAGCGGAGCCGTCGACGAGGAACGCGGGGTCGCCGTGTACCGCGCCTGGGGCGACTTGTTGCCCGCGACGTAGTCGATGCGGTACAGGCCCGCGTCGGGGTTCGCGCGGAAGAATCCGTCGCCGTAGTCGAGCACGTACATCGAGCCGTCGGGCCCGATCTCCATGTCCATGGGGTTGTCGTGACCGGTCTGGCCGTTCGCCGCAGCGGCGGCGTTCGGGAAGAAGTCCTCGATCGCGGTGACGTCGAAGGAGTCCCAGTCGACCGTGAACGCGGCGATGTAGTCCTGCGAGAACTCGCCCATGAAGGCCTTGCCGTCCCAGTGCTGGGGGAGCTTGGTCGTCGAGGGGTTGGACTCGTCGTAGTGGTAGACCGGTCCGCCCATGGGGCCCTGGCCGGAGCCGGTGCCGAAGTTGACCAGCTCGTCCCACGGCTGGTCACCGGGGTTGTCGCCGTAGTAGAGCGTCGCTGCGCGTGCGGCGGGGAGCTCGGTCAGGCCGGTGTTCCAACGCGATTCGTTGACCAGGTTCTCGGGGTCGAAGAAGGCGCCGGGCGTCGCCGTGGCGAAGTCCCAGTCGTTGTACGCGAAGTTGTCGGCGTGCACGTAGGGCCAGCCGGCGTTGTGCGGATCGTCGAGGCTGACGACGTTCCACTCGACGAAGCCCATCGGGCCGCGACCCGCGGTGGCGGCGACGGCCTTGGTGGCGTCGGGGCCGTAGTCGCCCCAGCTGAGGGAGTTCGTCTCGGGGTCGACCTCGATGCGGAAGGGGTTGCGCACACCCATCACGAAGATCTCCGGGCGGGTGAGCTCGGTGCCGGGGGCGAAGAGGTTGCCCTCGGGGATCGTGTACGAGCCGTCCTGCTCGACGTGGATGCGCAGGATCTTGCCGCGCAGGTCGTTGGTGTTACCCGCGCCACGACGGGAGTCGAATCCCGGGTTCATGCCGGGAGCGTCGTTGTTCGGCGCGAATCCGTTGGCACCCGGGGTGCTCGCCGGTGTGTTGTCACCGGTGGAGAGGTAGAGGTTGCCGTCGGCGTCGAAGTCGATGTCCGCTCCGACGTGGCAGCACTGACCGCGCTGAACCTCGACGTCGAGGATGGTCTGCTCGCTCGCGAGGTCGAGGCTCGAGCCGTTCCAGGTGAAACGGGAGAGGCGGTTCACGCCCACCCACTGGTCCCAGTACGACTCGTCGGCGCCCGCGGGCAGGCTGTTCGGGGCGTTGCCGACCGGGGTGTCCACGGCGCCGTCGCCGTCGGCGTCGATGGGCGAGTAGACCAGGTAGACCCAGTTGTTCTCTTCGAAGTCGGGGTCGAGCGCGACCGTCTGCAGGCCGTCCTCCGAGTTCGCGTACACGGGGATCGTGTTGACGACCTTCGTCACGCCCGTGGCGGGGTCGGTCAGGCGGACGTCGCCGTTGCGCGCGGTGTGGAGGACCTTCGAGTCGGGCATCACCGCGAGGTCGATGGGTTCGCCGACGTTCTTTGTCAGCAGCACCTTCTCGTAGTTCGACCAGTCGAGGGCGGCTGCGGTGTCGCCGGGGGTGGTGACGGGGGGAGTGGTGCCCGGCTCTTCCGTGCCCGGGGGGTGGTCTACGCCGTCATGGGCGGACGCGGGCAGAGCGCCCGCGCCCAGGGCCGTCAGCGCGAGGGCGCCGATGGCGAAAGAGGCTACGGCGCGCTGGCGCCGGCCCTGCCGCCGGGAAATAAGATTCATCGTGAAACAGCTCCTGTTTTGCGAGTTCGAGTTGTTTTCACCGGGTCGTCACCAGCCGGTCCAACGGCTTCTCGTGGCGGCCCGGGCCTAAGCCCGCGCGGAGTCCTCCGCGCGCCATGTCCTCCACTCCTCGTCGAGTTGGGGCAGGCCGGATGCCGCGGTACGCAGCGAAGCGAACCGTGAGGCCTGCGGGGGGTCGAGTGCTCGGTCCGTCCATGGAGCGAGCTGCTCAGTCGTCATCATGTCGGATGTTCGGCCAGCGGTCAATCAAAAGGTGACGAATAATCGGTAACAAGACTCTCATGTACTCGTACCTTGTAAATGTCCGTCGTCGCGCATAGCATCGGCCCCGGTGTCGTCCGAGCCTCCCAACTCGCCGCCGCCGACTCGATCTCCCGGGCGATGTCGCCCGCAGCCCAAAGGAGGGCCCCATGCTTCACGGACTGACCGGATGGCACCTGCTCATCGTTCTCGCCGTCATCCTTCTTCTGTTCGGCGCGGCGAAACTGCCGGCGCTCGCGAAGAGCGTCGGGCAGTCCGCCCGCGTCTTCAAGGGTGAGATGAAGGCGATGAAGTCCGAGGAGCAGAGCGACGTCGCATCGCCCTCGCCCGTCGCGGCCGCGTCTCCGCTCGCCGCCTCGGATGTCGGCGACCCCGCGTCGACGCGCTGAGACAGAGGTGTCCGCGCCCCTCCGGGCGTCGGCCATAGAGAAGAAGGTGCATCGCCGCGACCGGCGCATGTCGCTGGGCGGCCATCTGGTCGAGCTGCGCAGGCGGCTGATGATCGCCGCGCTCGCCCTGGTGCTCGGGATGGTCGGCGCCTTCATCTTCACCGACGCCGTCATCCACCTCATCACCGAACCGATCCGCGTCGTCGCGGCGTCGCGGGGCGACGACTTCGCCGTGCTCAACTTCGACACCGTGACGAGCGGGTTCGATCTGAGGATGCGCATCGCCTTCGCGATCGGCATCCTCGCCTCGGCGCCGATCTGGCTGTGGCAGATCTGGGCATTTATCATGCCCGGCCTCAGCCGCTCAGAGGTCCGGTACACCGTCGGCTTCCTCGCCGCGGCGATCCCGCTCTTCTTCGCCGGCTGCGCCTCGGGTCTGGCGATCGTTCCGCACATCGTCGAGCTCATGGCCACTTTCGTGCCCGAGCAGGGCGCGCAGTTCTACACGGCGTCCTTCTACTACGACTTCGTGTTCAAGCTCCTGATCGTCGTCGGTGTCGCGTATGTGCTGCCGGTGTTCCTCGTCGCCCTCAACCTCGCCGGGGTGATGAGCGGACGCGAGATCCTCCGCGGGTGGCGCATCGCTATCCTCGTCGCCACGCTCTTCGCCGCCCTGGCCACGCCCGCCGCCGACGTCATCTCGATGCTGATGCTGGCGGGAGTGCTCAGTGCTCTCTTCTTCGCCGCCGTGGGGGTTTCGCTGATCCTCGATCGCCGCAAGGCCAGGGCGCTGCCCGTCGTACCCGATCGTTCGGAGCTCGACGCATGACCTTCGGCCTCACGTTCGAGAAGCTCATCCTGATTGGCTTCATCGCCGCGATGATCATCGGCCCTGCGCGGTTGCCGGTCTACGCGGCGGGCCTTCGCCGCGTCGTCGACCGTGCGAAGGTGTTCGCGCGATCCGCCGAGGGCCGCATCCGGGACGAGCTCGGACCCGAGTTCACCGATACCGACTGGCGTCAGCTCGACCCCCGTCGTTTCGACCCCCGCCGGATCGTCCGCGAAGCGCTCATCGCCGAACCGGAGACGCCGCCCGCGGCGGATCGCAGCCCCAGCGCCGCCGCACCGGCATCCGTGGAGTCGACGGCGAGTCGGCACGCGCCCGCGGAGGGCGACGCTGCGACGTGAGCCGCCGCATCCGTTCGACCGGAGCGACCAGGTCGACCCCAAACGACGGAGGGCGGAGGCGAGATCGACTCGCCTCCGCCCTGTGCCGCCGTGGCGGCGCGTCTCAGCCCTCGAACAGCGAAAGGGTGATCGTCGCGGCGTAGCTGCCCGGGGCGACGGTGCCGGGGGTGCGCAGCGTCAGCTCGGCGTTGGCGGAGTAGGCGCCGGGCGCGGCTGCGGCGGAGTTGTCGGCCAGTGCGAGCAGCTCCTGGTCATCGCCGAATCCCGACCCGAACGGTGCGCCGGGGAGCACCACATCGCCTTCGCTCACGAGCGAGGGGTCGCCCGCGGTGATTGCCGGGGCCCAGCCGAAGGCGTCGTCCGCGAGGATGTCGGGCTGGTCGGCGTCGCCGGCGAAGTCGGTGATCGAGCCGAGCACGTACCAGTACGCCGCGGGGTCGACGTCTTCGGCGAGCCGGGTGTCGGTGACGGTGACGGTCGGCAGCGTTCCGGTGAAGACCCGGTCGGTTCCGATGGAATCGGTCTCGGTGAGCGCTGCGGACTCGCCGGCGACGGTCAGGGCGAGGGCGCCCGGCTCGGCATTCGGCTCGATCTCGACGCTGACGTCGACGGAGTCCTCGGTCGCGGCGATCGCGGCACCGGAGCCGAGCGCGGTGAGGATGCCGATGCCGAGCGCGGCGACGCCGATGCGGGCGCCCAGCCCGTTGCGGGTGGAGGTCATCATGGGTTCAGCTCCGTTCTGCGGTCGTCGTGACGACGGCCCGCGAGGGCGCGACCGACGGGTCGGCCGCGATGTGTTCGATGGGCGGGGCGCCAATGCGCAGCCCGGTGAACGACGTGGACCCCGACGGTCGCGCAGCGGGCATCGATGACGAAGTCGTTTCGTGGCCGCGCTGTCACGAGGGTCGGGTTCTCGGGGTTCGATGTGACAGTAATCGCGAGACCGACACCCGTCAAGCAAAAGATGACAGCTGCGCATCAAATGTTCATTGGCCCGGAGAAGTCCCGAAAATCAAGCTTCATTCGGTATGTGAGTGAAGTATCTCGGACCACAAGATCCGGCGGAAATTGGGTTGGGCGCGCAAAACAACATTCATCCGACAGGTTTTGTAGACACGACGGCAAAAGCTGCCTACGATGACCACGCTCGCTCTCGGCGCCAGGACCTCCCGGCCGCGCCCTGGGGCGGCGATGACCCAAAGGAGCAAAGATGCCCGAACCCGCTGTCTTGTCCGGCGCTCGCCGGCGCAGCACTCGCCGAGTGGCGAGATCACTGATCGCCGTAGCGATCGGCGGCGCGCTCGTCGCCGCCGGTGCGATCGTGCCCGCCTCGGCGGCGGACCTCCCCCGGCAGGACCAGGGGGTGACGTTGAGGACGTACAACACCCCACCGCTCACCCAGCTCTGCACGCTGAAGTCCGGCCAGACCCCCAACGTCGACAAGCTGATGCAGACCATCAACTTCACCACCGATGAGCAGTTCGGCGGCACCGACAACTTCATCACGCACGTGACGGCGAACCTCACCGTCGCCACCCCCGGCGCCTACACCTTCCGTCTCACCAGCGACGACGGGTCGCGGATGACGCTCGACGGCAAGCTGCTGATCGACAACGACGGGCTGCACGGGAGCGAGTCCGTCGAAGGCACGACCACCCTCGAGGTGGGCGTCCACGACCTCTTCGTGGAGATGTTCGAGGCCACCAACGGCCAGGAGCTGAAGCTCGAGTGGAAGGTGCCCGGAACCTCGTCGTTCGTCGTGGTGCCGAACAGCGCTCTGAGCACCGAAGCGGGAGTGGTGCGGGTCACCGCCCCCGGCACCAAGTACTGCGAGGGCAGCGCCGACTCCGCCGGCGACGGTCTGCGGCTCGACGGCGTGAACCCGAACTACGAGCTGGTCGATCTGCGACCGGAGGGCTTCAACCCCAAGGTGGCCGGCCTCGACTTCACCGATGCCGGAGATCTCGCCGTCCTCACCACGGGCTCGGTCAGCGCGGGCGGATGGGTGACCGACAAGCCCGGTGAGGTGTTCCTCCTCTCCGGAGCGCAGGAAGCCGACGGCCCGGAGGACGTGACGGTGCGCAAGGTCGCCGACGGCCTGCAGAACCCGATGGGCATCGACGTCATCGGCGACAAGATCTACGTCTCGGAGCGCTACCAGCTCACCGAGCTCAGCGATCCCGACCTCGACGGCACGTTCGACGTGAAGCGCAAGGTCGCGACCTACCCCTCGGGGAACAACTTCCACGAGTTCGCCTTCGGTCTCATCCACGACGAGGAGAACTTCTACGTGAACCTCTCCGTCGCGATCGACAACGGCGGGGCGACGACCAACCCCCAGCCTGCCGTCAACCGCGGCACCACGGTGAAGATCAACCGCGCCTCCGGCGAGATCAGCTATGTCGCCGGTGGCCTCCGCACCCCGAACGGGATCGCCTTCGGCCCCGACGACGAGCTGTTCGCGATGGACAACCAGGGCGCGTGGCTGCCGAGCTCGAAGCTGGTCCACGTGAAGCAGGACCGGTTCTTCAACCACTTCACCAACCCCGCGGGTCCGTTCGATTCGAACCCCGTCACCCAGCCGGCGGTCTGGATCCCGCAGAACGAGATCGGCAACTCGCCGAGCACCCCGATCCTGCTGAAGGACGGCCCCTTCGCCGGCCAGATGCTCTTCGGCGACGTCACCTACGGCGGTCTGCAGCGTGCCTTCCTCGAAGAGGTCGAGGGTGAGTACCAGGGTGCGGTCTTCCGTCACTCGGCAGGCTTCGAGGTGGGCGTGAACCGCGTCATCGAGGGTCCTGACAAGTCGCTCTACATCGGCGGCACCGGCGAGGGCGGCAACTGGGGCGAGGCGGGCAAGCTCCCGTACGGCCTCCAGAAGCTGGTCCCGATCAACGACGACACGTTCGACATGACCTCGATGAAGGTCGTCGAGGGCGGATTCCAGATCGAGTACACCGAGCCGCTCTCCGACGAGACCGTCGCGAACATCGCGAAGGCCTACCAGGCCAAGCAGTGGCGCTACCTCCCGACCTCCACCTACGGCGGCCCCAAGCTCGACGAGGAGGTGCTGAGCGTCTCCGGCGCCCAGGTCTCCGAGGACAAGCGCACGGTGACGCTGCAGCTCGACGGTCTGAAGCAGGACCGCGTGGTCTACATCCGTTCGCCGCGACCGTTCGAGGCGGCTTCGGGCAACGACCTGTGGAGCACCGAGGCCTGGTACACGCTCAACTCCCTGCCGGGCTACATCTCGCCGGCCGACCGCGGTTGGTACGAGGCCGAGGAGGCGACGCTCACGGGCGGGGCCAAGGTCGACTGGGAGCACAGCGGCTACTCGGGCGCCGGATTCGCCGGCGGCATGTGGAACGCGGGATCGGCCTTCACGTTCACCGTGGACTCCGAGACGGCGGGCAACTTCCCCGTGAACGTGCGCTACTCGAACGGACCGAACCCGGCACCCGGGGCGAAGGACGTCGGGCTCTACGTCAACGGCGCGAAGGTCGACAACTGGACGTTCCCGTCGACCGGCGACTGGAAGACCTGGAGCACGATCACCCGCAACCTCGACCTCGTCGCGGGGGCGAACACCATCGCCCTCAAGTACGAGACGGGGAACAAGGGCAACATCAACGTCGACGTCCTGTCGATCGGCTCGGCCACCGACATCTGCGCTCCGGCACAGATCGAAGACGGCTACCGCGGCATGTTCGACGGCACGCTCGCGAGCCTCGACGACTGGCGCATGGCCGGACCCGGTGGGTTCGGACGCCAGGACGACTGCAGCATCCGAGGCGAGGGCGGCCTGGGTCTGCTGTGGAACCGCACCGAGCAGCTGACCGACTACAGCCTGAAGCTGGACTGGAAGCTCGTCGCCGACCACAACGGCGGCGTGTTCGTCGGGTTCCCGAACCCGGGCAACGACCCGTGGGTCGCGGTGAACCAGGGGTACGAGATCCAGATCGACGCGACGGATGCGGCGGACCGCACCACGGGCGCGATCTACACCTTCCAGGGGGCGAACGCGGAGGCTGTCGAGGCCTCGCTGAACCCGGTCGGGTCGTGGAACGGCTACGAGATCGTCGTGAAGGGGAAGAACATCAAGATCTACCTCAACGGCACCCTCGTGAACGACTTCACGAGCACGGATCCGAACCGCCTCCTCGCGAACGGCTTCGTCGGCGTGCAGAACCACGGCGGCGGTGAGGCGGTGTCCTACCGCAACATCCGCGTCATGGATCTGACCGCTCCGGCGCCGCTGTCGGTCAGCGCGACCAGCGAGGTCCGCTGCATCGCGGGGAAGGGATCGCTAACGGTTCGTGCCACGAACTCCGATTCGGTTCCGGTGGACGTCACGCTGACGTCCGCGTACGGCGAGAAGGTCGTCAAGGCAGTGAAGCCGGGCGCCACGGTGG
Source organism: Microbacterium hatanonis (assembly GCF_008017415.1). Lineage (NCBI taxonomy): Bacteria > Bacillati > Actinomycetota > Actinomycetes > Micrococcales > Microbacteriaceae > Microbacterium > Microbacterium hatanonis. The sequence continues at coordinate 858,754 of NZ_VRSV01000002.1, forward strand.
CGCACTCCTTCACCACCCGTCAGACCACCGTCCCCGCGGGGTCGGCAACGGTCTCGGCCACCGGCGACAGCAGGACCGGCGAGGCGACGACCGCCTACGCCGCGAAGAGCTGCAGCTAGCGGTAACACCCCCTCGCCCTCCGGTGGCGGACCTCGTGTCCGCCACCGGAGGGTCTCCCTTTGTCCCGATGAGCCCGTGAGGAACCCCATGCTCGCCACACTCGGCCGCGCCACCGTTCGGCGCCGTTTCCTCTTCCTGGGCGCGTGGGCTCTCCTCATCGTCGTGGGGGCGGTCTTCGCCGGTGACGTCTTCGATCGGATGACATCGGTCGACGACGCACCCGCCGGCGCCGAGTCGCTGCTCGCCCAGGAGCGCCTCGACCAGCTGGACCCCGAGGGGGAGCTCGTCACGGCCGTGATCGCCGGGGAGGACTTCTTCTCTCCCGCGCTGCGCGAGAGCGCCACGGCGGTCGTGACCGGCATCCGCGGCATCCCGGGGGTGGTCGACGTCTCCGACGCCTACACCTCCGGCGGCGCGATCGGAGACGACGGCCGATCGTCGCTCGTGGTGGTCGAACTCGACCGCGCGCTCATCGGGGACGACGCCCTCGCCGTCGCCGCGGACGTCGCCGAGCGTCTCCACACGATCGCCGCCCCCGAGGTGCTCGTCGGAGGGCAGCTCCTCGCGGAGCAGGCCTTCGTCGACCGCGCGCTCACCGACGCCGCGATCGGGGAGGGGATCGCGATCGTCGTGCTGCTCGTGGTGCTCGTCGTCGTCCTGGGCGGATTCCGCGTCGGCGTCCTGCCGATCGTCGTCGCCCTGGCATCGATCGTGGTGACGCTCTTGGCGCTTGGGGCGGTGGTCGCCGTGATGCCCGTGAACGAGTTCGCGGTCAACATCGTCACGATCCTGGGGCTGGGCCTCGCCGTGGACTACAGCCTGCTCGTCATCATGCGCTTCCGCGAGGAGCGGCAGAACGACCCCGACGCGGCGCTCGACACCCTGATGAGCCGCACGGTGGCCTCCGCGGGCAGGGCCGTGCTCGTCTCGGGCCTCGCCGTGTTCATCGCCCTGGTCGGCGTGCTCCTCCTCGGCGACCCCCTGCTGTCGGGGATGGCGCTGGGCGGCGCGATCGTCGTGGTGCTGTCCACTGCAGCGGGCCTCACCCTCCTCCCGCCGGCGCTCGCCGTGGTGCACCGCCGCCTGCCGGCGAAGGGGGTCCGCACCTGGGCACGGCCGTGGTCCCGGCGCGATGCCGACGGGTCGCGGGGATGGCTCGCGCGCTCGGCCGGGCTCGCCCAGCGTCGGCCCGTCGGGGTCGCGATCGGCGCCGTTGCCGTCCTCATCGCCCTGGCCGCGCCCCTCTCCTCCCTCGCGCTCGACAGTTCCGACATCCGTTCGCTGCCGCCTGCCGCCGAGGAGCGCCGCGCCTACGAGGCGACGACGACGGGCTTCACCGGGTTCGGCGTCGAGCCGGTCACGGCCGTCGTGGACGGCTCGGTGGACGACCCCGCGGTCGTCGCTCTGCTCGAACGGCTCGCCACGTCGCCCGACGTCGCCGACGCCGACCTCGTCGCGGACCTTCCTCCGGGGATCACGGCGGCCGACCTCACCCCGGTCGGCGACAGCGCGACGAGTGCGGCCGCGCAGCGCCTGGTGCGCGAGGTGCGCGCCGTCGACTCCGACCTGACCGTGCAGGTGACGGGCCCTGCGGCGGCGCTCGTCGACACGCAGGAGCACCTGCTGCAGCGCATCCCGCTCGCCGTCGGCATCGTCGCCGTGGCCAGCTTCGCGCTGCTGTTCGCCCTGACCCGATCGGTCGTCGTGCCGGTGAAGGCTCTGCTCCTCAGCATCCTCACGATGACGGCGACGCTGGGCGTGCTCGTCATGATCTTCCAGTGGGGGTGGGGGAGTGCGCTGCTCGGATTCGAGCCGCTCGGCACGCTCGACGTCACCACACCGCTGTTCATCGGACTCCTCGCGTTCGGGCTCACGATGGACTACGAGGTCTTCCTGCTCGCGCGCATCCGCGAGCGGTGGATCGCCCGAGCCCCCGACGTCGACCCGCGCGAGGCGAACGCCGAGGCGGTGAGGTACGGGATCATGCAGACCGGACCCGTCGTCACCACCGCCGCCCTGGCGATCTGCATCGTGTTCCTGGGGTTCGCGGTCGGCGAGCTCGTCGCGATGAAGGAGATCGGCATCGGGATGCTGGTGGCCGTGCTCCTGGATGTGACGCTCATCCGCGGGCTGCTGCTGCCGGCGGCGATGACGCTCCTCGGTCGCTGGAACTGGTGGCCGTCGCTCCCACCCACGTCGAAAGCCCAGAACACCCGGAGCACGCGAGATGCGCGTCCGGGTGTTCTGGACTCTCAGGGCGAGCGGATGCGGCGGGGCTCCTCTACCGCGTGAGGATGAGGGCGTCGCCCTGCCCGCCCCCGCCGCAGAGGGCGACGGCGGCGATGCCCGAGCCGCGGCGGACGAGCTCGTGCACGGCGTGCACCACGAGGCGGTTGCCCGACGCGCCGATCGGATGACCGATCGCGATGCCGCCGCCGTGGATGTTCACGACGTCGTCGGGGAGGCCGAGCTCCGCCTGGGAGCGCGCGACGACGGCGCCGAAGGCCTCGTTGATCTCCACGACGTCGAGGTCGGCGACGGTGATGCCCTGCTTCGCGATCGCCGCTTCGATGGCACGCGCGGGCTGCTCGTGCAGGGAGTTGTCGGGGCCGGCCACCTGTCCGTGGGCGCCCACGACGGCCAGGACCGGCCAGCCGTTCTCCGCGGCGTGCGAGCGGGTCGTCAGCACGACGGCCGACGCGCCGTCGGAGATGGGGGACGAGTTTCCGGCGGTGAGCGATCCGCCGGCGGCGAACGCGGGGCGCAGGCCCGCGAGCGTCTCGACGGTCGTGCCGGGGCGGATGCCCTCGTCGCGCGACACGACGATCGGAGCGCCCTTGCGCTGCGGCACGTCGACGACGGCGATCTCCGCATCGAAGACCCCGGCCTCCTGCGCCGCCGCCGCACGCTGGTGCGAGCGCGCCGCCACGGCATCCTGAGCCTCCCGGGTGACGGCGAACCGTTCGTTCGCGCGCTCGGTGGAGGCGCCCATGCTCTCCTTGTCGGTCGCGTCGGTGAGGCCGTCGTGCGCCATGTGGTCGAGAGCCTCGACGGATCCGTACGCCCACCCCTCGCGCGATCCCATCAGGAGGTGCGGCGCGCGGCTCATCGACTCCATGCCGGCGGCGACGACGACCTTCGCGTCTCCCGCGTCGATCATGCGCTTCGCGTCGATCACGGCGGTGAGCCCCGAGAGGCACACCTTGTTGATGGTCGCGGCGTGCACGCTCCACGGGATGCCGGCCCCCAGTGCCGCCTGGCGGGCGGGATTCTGGCCGGCGCCGGCCTGGAGCACCTGGCCGGCGAGCACGGCGTCGACCGCGTCGGCGGGGACTCCGCCGCGCTCGAGCGCCGCGCGGATCGCGATCGAGCCGAGCTCGGTCGCGGTGAGCGAAGACAGCTGCCCCTTCAGGCGCCCCTGCGGGGTGCGAGCGGCGGAAACGAGAACGACGTCGTCCGTGGTCATGCGTTCACCCTAAGTGCGTCGGCGACGATGAGGGCGGGCTCCGTCGCCGCCACGACCTCGTCGACGGAGACCCCCGGCGCGGTCTCGACGAGCACGAGCCCGTCGGGGGTGACATCGATCACCGCGAGGTCGGTGATGATGCGGTCGACGACGCCCTTGCCGGTCAACGGCAGCGAGCACGATTCGACGATCTTCGGGCTGCCGTCCCGGGCGACGTGCTCCATGAGCACGATCACTCTCTCGGCGCCGTGGACGAGGTCCATCGCGCCGCCGGGGCCCTTGACCATCTTCCCGGGGATCATCCAGTTCGCCAGATCTCCGGTGCGCGAGACCTGCATCGCGCCGAGGATCGCATCGTCGATCTTGCCGCCCCGGATCATGCCGAAGCTCAGGGCCGAATCGAAGAACGACGCCCCCGGCAGGGTGGTCACCGTCTCCTTGCCCGCGTTGATGAGGTCGGGGTCGACGGCGTCCTCCGCCGGGTAGGGGCCGACGCCGAGGATGCCGTTCTCGGACTGGAGCACCACGCGGACCCCCGCGGGGACGAAGTTCGGAACCAGCGTCGGCAGGCCGATGCCGAGGTTCACGTAGGCGCCGTCGGCGAGCTCGAGCGCCGCGCGCGCCGCCATCTCGTGCCGTGTGCGTGCCATGTCAGTGCCCTCCCGTGGGAGCGACGGTGCGCTTCTCGACGCGCTTGTCGATGTCGGTGCCGACCTCGACGACCCGGTGCACGAACACACCGGGGAGATGGATGCTGTCGGGCTCGAGATCGCCCGGCTCGACGAGCTCTTCGACCTGCGCGATGCACACCCGCCCGGCCATCGCGGCCAGCGGATTGAAGTTGCGCGCGGCCTTGTTGAAGACGAGGTTGCCGTGCCGGTCGCCGCGGAGCGCGTGGACGAGCGAGAAGTCGGTGACGATCGCCTCCTCGAGCACGAACTCGCGCGGGCGACCGTGGACGTCGAAGGTGCGGACGTCCTTCGCGGGCGAGGCGACCGCGACGCCGCCGTGTCCGTCGTAGCGGCGGGGCAGCCCGCCCTCGGCGACCTGCGTGCCGACACCGGTCTGGGTGAAGAACGCCGCGATGCCCGAGCCGCCGGCGCGGAGCTTCTCGGCGAGGGTGCCCTGCGGGGTGAGCTCGAGTTCGAGCTCGCCCGAGAGGAACTGGCGTTCGAACTCCTTGTTCTCACCGACGTACGAGGAGGTCATCTTGCGGATGCGATGAGCGTGCAGCAGCACCCCGAGACCCCAGTCGTCGACGCCGCAGTTGTTCGACACGACGGAGAGGTCGGTGGTGCCCTGCGCGAGGAGCGCCTCGATCAGGGCGATGGGGTTGCCCGAGAGGCCGAAGCCTCCGACGGCGAGAGAGGCCCCGTCGGGGATGTCGCGGACGGCCTCCGCGGCGGAGGGGACGGTCTTGTCGATCACACGCGACTCCTTCGTTCGAGGTGCGTTCTCCATCCTTCGTGCGCGGCCCGTCGGCGGCAGCATCCGTTCTTGCCATGTGGAGATCGTCGGGTCTAGCGTCCATATGGTGGACACGAGGCGAACGGCGGATGCGGTGGCCGGCACTCAGGCGGTCACCAGGGCGGCGAGGCTGCTGCGGCTCGTGACCGCCGCAGGGGCCGACGGCGTCACGGGCGCGGAGCTCGTCGAGCGCTCCTCGCTCACCCGCCCGACGGTGCACCGCCTGCTCGCCGCCCTCCGCCAGGAGGGGCTCGTCGACCGCGACGACGACACCGGGCGATGGATGCCCGGCCCGGAGCTCTACCTCATGGGCACCGTCGCCGCGGCCCGGTTCGACATCACCGCGGCCGCCCGCGACATCGTGCGCTCGCTGGCGGTGCGCACCGAGGAGAGCGCCTTCCTGTCGGTGCGGCGGGGCGACGAGACGGTGTGCCTCGTGCGAGAGGAGGGAAGTTTCCCGATCCGGTCGTTCGTGCTCTCCGAGGGAGTGCGCTTCCCCCTCGGCGTGGCGTCCGCGGGGCTCGCGATCCTCGCGTTCCTGCCGCCCCACGATGTGGACGCATATCTCAGCCGGCACCCCGAGCTCGGCGAGCGGTGGGGCGCCTCCCACGGGGAGCACCGGCTGCGCTCCCGCCTGCGCGAGACGCAGGAGCGCGGATACGCGGTCAACCCCGGGCTCATCGTCGAGGGGAGCTGGGGAATGGGGGCGGCGGTGTTCACGAGACAGGGCGACCCGCAGTGGGCGCTGAGCCTGACCGGCGTCGAGTTCCGCTTCGGTGCGGAGCGACAGGCCGAGCTCGGCCGCACCCTGCTCGCGCACGCCCACCAGCTCACGACGCGGCTCGCCGCCCGCTGACACCCCCGCCTCCGGATGCGTAGGCTCTCCCTATGCACGGCGAATACAAGGTGCCCGGCGGCAAGCTCGTCGTCGTCGACCTCGACAACGTCAACGGCCGCATCTCGGGGTTCCACCTCGCGGGCGACTTCTTCCTCGAGCCCGACTCCGCGCTCGACGACATCGACGCGGCGGTGAACGGTCTCGCCGTCGAGTCCGACGTGCCCACCATCGCCGCCGCGATCCGTGCGGCGCTGCCCGAGGGTGCTCAGCTCCTCGGCTTCACGCCGGAGTCGGTCGCCACCGCCGTGCGCCGTGCGCTCATCACCGCGCCCGGGTGGAAGGACTTCGAGTGGGAGGTGCTGCACGACAAGCCCGTCTCGCCGCGCATGAACCTCGCCCTCGACGAGGTGCTCACCACTCGCGTCGGCGACGGCCGACGTCGGCCCAGCCTGCGCCTGTGGGAGTGGGACGAGAGCGCTGTCGTCATCGGATCGTTCCAGTCGTATCGCAACGAGGTCGACCCGGCGGCCGCGGCCCGCCACGGCTTCGACGTCGTGCGGCGCATCTCGGGCGGCGGGGCGATGCTGATGGCCGCGAACTCGATCGTGACGTACTCGCTCTACGTGCCGGCCTCCCTCGTCGCCGGAATGACCTTCGCCGACTCCTACGCGTTCCTCGACGACTGGGTGCTGCAGGCGCTGCAGTCGCTCGGCATCGATGCGACTTACCAACCGCTCAACGACATCGCCGGGCCCCATGGCAAGATCGGCGGCGCCGCGCAGAAGCGTCTCGCCAACGGCGGCGTGCTTCATCACGCGACCCTCAGCTACGACATGGACGGCCAGACGCTGACCGAGGTGCTGCGGATCGGCCGCGAGAAGCTCAGCGACAAGGGCACCGTCTCGGCCGCGAAGCGGGTCGATCCGCTCCGCAGTCAGACCGGGCTTCCGCGCGAGCAGATCATCGACCGCTTCATCTCGACCTTCTCCACCCTGTACGGAGCCGAACCCGGCCGCATCAGCGACGAGGAGTACGCCGAGGCCGAGGCGCTCGTGGAATCGAAGTTCTCGAGCGACGCCTGGCTGCACCGGGTGCCGTGACCTCCGGCGCCACCCTCCCCGGATCGGTGCAGATCCACTCGGGAGACAACCTCGCCGCCGCGGCGTCGATGCCCGACGGCGCGTTCACGCTGATCTATCTCGACCCGCCCTTCAACACCGGCCGCACCCGCGAACGAGCGGTGGAGACCGCCCGGACGTTGACGCCGGCAACCGCCCCTGACGAGGCTGCGCCCTCGCCTGCAGCCATAACCCAGGATGAACGCGTCGACGCCGCGGCCGGAACCGCGCCATCGCGCGCGAGCGGCGACGAGGTCGCAGCATCCGTCCTGAGTACGGGCGAGGATGCTGCGGAGACCATCGTCTGGCGCGGGTTCCACGGGCGGGAGTACGAGCGGCTGCGCGGGGATCTGCGGGCCTACGACGACCGGTTCGACGACTACTGGGGGTTCCTGGAGCCGCGACTGGCCGAGGCCTGGCGGCTGCTCGCCGACGACGGCACGCTCTACCTCCACCTCGACTACCGCGAGGCCCACTACGCGAAGGTGCTCATGGACGCCCTGTTCGGGCGGGAACGGTTCTTGAACGAGCTCATCTGGGCGTACGACTACGGGGCGAAGAGCCGGCGGCGGTGGCCGACGAAGCACGACACGATCCTCGTCTACGTGAAGAACCCGCAGCGGTACCACTTCGACTCCGAATCGGTCGACCGCGAGCCCTACATGGCGCCGGGTCTCGTCACCGCCGAGAAGGTGGCGCGGGGCAAGCTCCCCACCGACGTGTGGTGGCACACGATCGTGCCGACGACCGGGCGTGAGAAGACCGGCTACCCGACGCAGAAGCCCGAGGGCATCCTCCGCCGTATCGTGCAGGCGTCGAGCCGCGAGGGCGATCACGTGCTCGACCTCTTCGCCGGCAGCGGCACCACCGGGGCGGTCGCCGCGGCGCTCGGTCGGCACGCGGTGCTCGTCGACGACAACCCCGCCGCCGTCGCGGTCATGCGCGAGCGGATGCCGCACGCCACCGTGGTCGACGTCGCCCCCGCCCCCGTAGCCTGAGTCCATGCGATTCGGACTCTTCATTCCCCAGGGCTGGCGCTTCGACCTCGTCGACATCGCCCCTGCCGACCACTGGCGCGTCATGGCCTCTCTCGCGCAGGACGCCGACGAGGGTCCGTGGGAGTCGCTGTGGGTGTACGACCACTTCCACACGACACCCGTGCCGAGCGAGGAGGCCACGCACGAGGCCTGGACCCTCATGTCGGCGTTCGCCGCCTCGACCGACCGCATCCGCCTCGGTCAGATGTGCACGTGCATGGGCTACCGCAACCCGGCGTATCTCGCCAAGGTCGCCGCGACCGTCGACCTGATCTCGGGAGGGCGTGCCGAGATGGGCATCGGCGGCGGTTGGTACGAGCACGAATGGCGGGCGTACGGCTACGGCTTCCCGCCGATCGCAGAGCGCCTCGGGCGCCTCCGCGAGGGGGTCGAGATCATGCACCAGGCGTGGACGACCGGCTCGGCGACTCTCGACGGCACCTACTACCAGGCGGACGGGGCGATCGTCCGCCCGCTCCCGCTGCAGGAGGGCGGCATCCCGCTGTGGATCGCCGGCGGCGGCGAGAAGGTGACGCTCAAGATCGCGGCCCAGTACGCCTCGTACACGAACTTCGGCAGTTCGATCGAGGAGTTCGCCCACAAGTCCGAGGTGCTGCGCGGTCACACCGACGCGCTCGGCCGTGACTTCGACGAGATCACCCGGTCGACGAACTTCAACACGATCATCGCCGCGACCGAGGCGGAGGCCTCCGACCGGCTCGACGCGGTCATCGCCCGCCTGACGCCCCACGTCGGCGCCGAGCGGGCGGCGCAGATGGAACGCGATTACCGTGAGTCGCCCGCGTTCGGCACCCCCGAGCAGATCGTCGAGCGCCTGTCCGAGCGGGCCGCCGCGGGGCTGGGCTACGCGATCCACTACTTCCCCGAAGCGGCCTACGACCGCTCCGGCGTCGACCTCTTCGAGCGCGAGGTCGTGCCCGCGCTCCGCTGACCCCGCCCTGCGGCTGCGCGGGTCCGGGCGCAGCGCGGAGTCAGCGGGGGTCGCGCCAGGAGTGCTGCGGGTCGTAGCCGAGGAGGCGCCGGGCCTTGTCGATCGACAGCAGGGTGTCGTGATCGCCGAATTCGCCGCGCAGCTCCACCCCGGGGAAGACCTCGGCGATGAGCTCCGCGTTCGGGCGGTCCATCACCGTGTCGGCCGCGGCGATGATGAAGCGATCGAATCCGGGAGGGGCGACCTCGAGTGCGCGCTCGACGGCCTGGGCGCCGTCGCGGGCGTCGATGTAGCCCCAGAGGTTCCACTTGCGGGTCGTCGCGTCGGCGTCGAACGACGGGAACTCGTCGTAGTCGTCGGGCGCCATGACGTTCGAGAAGCGCAGCGCGGTGATCGACAACCGGGGGTTCCAGCGCACGAGCTCGATCGCGAGCTGCTCCTCGAGGTGCTTCACGAGGGAGTACACCGATTCCGGGCGCGCCGGGTAGTCCTCGTCGACGGGGATGTACGGCGGCGGCACGTCGAACGGCAGCCCGAGCACCGTCTCGCTCGAGGCGTAGACGATCCGGTCGATGCCGAGCCGGACGGCCGCCCAGAACACGTTGAAGCTCGCGGTGATGTTGTTGTGGAACGTCGCGATGTCGGAGCGGATGCCCGGCGCGGGGATCGCCCCCAGGTGCACGAGCGCGTCGACGCCGTCGTGCTGGTCGCCGACGCCGGCGAGAGCATCGATCACCTGCCCGTAGTCGGTGAGGTCGACCTGGACGAACCCCGGTCCGCGGGTGCCGACCACGTCGAGGCCGATCACCTCGTGACCGTGTGCCCGCAGTTCGCGGGCGACGACCGTGCCCAGTTTTCCCGATGATCCCGTCAGTGCGATGCGCATGGTTCCACAGTGGCACGGCGCCGTGCGGTGAGGGGCCGCTTGCGCCGGGCGCCGTGAACGGTCTATCCGGCGACGAGCGGATGCGGCGGCGCTCGCGCGTCGCGTGGCGTGGGCGGCTGCCCCGCCGCCCGTCAGAGCAGCGGGTGGACCTCGGCGTAGCCGTCGCGGATCACGTGGCCGAGGGGGCCGCCGCGTGCGCCGAACACGCGAGTCGTGCCGGGTGACGCCGACCAGGCGGGCCAGCCGGGGGCGCCGCCGGTGATGAGCGCGACCGCGGCCCCGTGCGTCGCGTCGGCGAGGTCCTGCGGCGGATGGGGGCCGGTGAGCGGTTCGACGCGATCCGCGTCGAGGCAGTCGAACCAGAACGGCACGTCGATGCAGTGCACGGCCGCGTCGTTGACGTGCCCCGGCTGCGTCGAACGGAAGGCGTAACGATAGACCCACGTCGGCGCCGTGCCGCGCGCTCGGGCGGCGCGGACGACGGTCGTGCGGAACAGGCGGTCGCTCACGTGACGGCCGAGCACGGCGGCGTGACCGCGCGAGGCGACGTCGCCGTTCGCCTCGAGATAGGCGGTGCGTCGAGCGCGAGCCAGCCCGGCCCGGCCCAGCAGCACCCCGAGCGGCACCCAGCGGAGGATCTTCGCCGAGCCCGCCACAGCCATGGCGAACTCGTCGTCGGCTGCGCCGAGGACGAGGGGCTTGTCGGCACCGACGCCGGCGGCCAGGGACGCGAGCGTCGGGCGAGCGAGGAGGTCGCCGTCGATCGACGGACCCAGCCTCAGTCCGGTGTCGAGCAGACTCGAGATGCCGCCCGGGCCCGCGATGCGCGTGGCCGCGGTCTGCGCCTCGATGATGCGCGCCTCGGGCACGCGTGCGAGGGCGTCCCGGTTTGGTGCGACCCCGGCGCGGCGGGCGATGTCGCGGCCGAGGGCTTGCGCGTCGGCGGCGGAGGCGTCGGCCGTCGCGCCCGACATCGCCCACGCCGCGTGGAACAGATGCTGGGCGGCCGGCATGCCGAGCAGGGTGAGCACGGCGCCCCCGCCCGCGGACTGCCCCGCGAGGGTGACGCGCGACGGGTCTCCGCCGAAGTTCGCGATGTTGTCCTGCACCCACTGCAGCGCGAGCAGCCAGTCGCGCACCCCTCGGTTCGAGGGGGCGTCCTCGATCCACCCGAATCCGTCGAAGCCGAGGCGGTACGAGATCGTCACGGTGACCACGCCGTCGCGGTTGAACGAGCGCCCGTCGTACCAGGGGCTCGCGGGCGAGCCGGCGAAGTAGCCGCCCCCGTGGATCCACACGAGGACGGGGAGCGCAGCATCCGATCGTCGCGGCGACGGTGTGAAGACGTTCACGTTGAGCGTCGCCTCGCCCGGGACGGACGGCTCGGGGATGAGCGTCACCCCGGGGTCTCCCCGCTGCGCGGTGGGGGCGAACTCGAGCGCATCGCGCACGCCCTCCCACGCCTCGGCGGGCTCGGGGGCGGCGAAGCGCAGCGCGCCCACCGGCGGCTTCGCGAACGGGATACCGAGGAATGCCGCGGAACCACCGGCGCCCGGCTCGCCGCGCCATACCCCCCGCACCCGGCCGGTGACGGTGTCGCCCTCGACGTGACGTGTCGGGGTCGCCGCGTCGCTCACGAGGACGCGCCCCGCGCGTGCACGGGCACGGCGAGCAGCTCGAACAGCGCGTCGACGGTGGCCGCCATATCGATGTCCGGCTCCAGCATCCACTGCACCTGCATGCCGTCGGCGACCGCCTGGATGAGGCGGGCGATGGTGGCGGGATCGACCCGGTCGTCGATCAGGCCGGCAGCCTGCTGTGCGGCGATGGCCGTCGCCGCGTAGGCCCGGAGCCCCTCGCCGCGTTCGACGAAGTAGTCGTGCGCCGGGTGCGCGGGGTCGGCGGCGTCGACCGAGAGCCGGGCGTAGAGGTCCACGAGCCCGGGAACGTCGGCGTTGTGGCGGATGACGTCGAGGAAACCCGCCCGCACGTCGATCGGCTGGTCGTCCTCGTCGCCGATGCCCGCTCGGGCGGGGTCTGCGCCGATGTCGGCGTCGATCTCATCGCGTTTGCGGAGGATCTCGGTGAAGAGCTCCTCCTTGCTGTCGAAGTAGTGGAGCAGGCCGGCTTGGCTGAGGCCGACGGCGTGCGCCAGCTCCTTCACCGAAGCGCCCCGATACCCCTCGCGGGCGATGACATCGAGGGCGCGCCGCAGGATCTCCTCCCGCTTGGCGACCCCCTTCGCGTAGGAGCCCCGTCGCCCCGAACCGGTCTCTTGCATAGAAGCAGTATCGCGCGCGGGGCATCGCCGGGCGGTCGGGGCGCCGCCGGGAACGAGGGGTCCCGGATGCTGCGGCGCCCCGCCCGCCGCGTAGCGCGGAGGGCGGATGCTGCGATGCGCATCCGCCCTCCGGCGCTTCGGGAGGGAGGATCAGGCGTCGCGCCGGGCACCCTCCGACGCGGCGACGGTGAAGATGTGCGGGGCGGTGTACCCCGCGGCGGCGAAGGCACGCTCGACGGCGGCCGCAGCATCCGCGATCTTCTCCTGCGGCAGCAGCGCGATCGCCGATCCGCCGAACCCGCCGCCGGTCATCCGCGCGCCGACGGCTCCGGCCTCGAGCGCCGTGTCGACGGCGAGGTCGAGCTCGGGGACGGAGATCTCGAAGTCGTCGCGCATCGACGCGTGCGATGCCGTCAGCAGCTCGCCGATCGCCGTCGGCCCGTCGGCGCGGAGGGCCGCCACCGTGTCGAGGACGCGCTGGTTCTCGGTCACGATGTGACGCACCCGGCGGAAGGTCTCGTCGTCGAGGGTCGCGCGTGCGCGGTCGAGGTCGGCGACGGAGACGTCGCGCAGCCAGGTGACGCCGAGTGCGGCGGCACCCGCCTCGCACGAGGCTCGGCGCTCCCGGTAACCGCCGGAGGAGTGCGCGTGCTCGACGCGGGTGTCGACGACGAGGATCGCGAGCCCCGCGGCCTCGAACCCGAGGTCTACGGAGTCCGCCTCCAGAGTGCGGCAGTCGAGGAAGGTCGCCGCGTCGGGGCGGCCGAGCATCGATGCCATCTGGTCCATGATCCCGGTGGGTGCGCCCACCGCGTCGTTCTCGGCGATCCGCCCGACGCGCGCGAGGGCGACGCGGTCGAGGCCCGCGCCCCACACGTCGTTGAGGGCCGAGGCGACCGAGCTCTCGATCGCCGCCGACGACGACAGCCCGGCACCGACGGGGACGTCGGACGAGATGGCGATGTCGACACCGCGCGCGATGCCCTCTGTCGAGGCCGCGCGCAGCGCCCACGCGACGCCCAGCGGGTAGGCGGCCCAATCGAGCCCGCCCGCCTCGATCGCGGCGTCGAGCTCGGAGAGAGCGACCTCGACGGGTTCGTCGGAGAACGTGCTGGCGACCCGGATGACGTCGTCGTCGCGCACCGCGAGGGCCGCCGCCGTGCGGTGCTCGATCGCGAACGGCAGCACGAAGCCCTCGTTGTAGTCGGTGTGCTCGCCGATGAGGTTGACGCGGCCCGGAGCCGACCACACCCCCTCGGGGGCGCGGTCGGTGAGCGTGGCCAGCAGGGCGGATGCTGCGGAGAGGGAAGCGGTCATGCGGATACCTCGGGAACGGATGCGATGGCGGCGCGGATGCGCTCGGCCTGGGACTCGGGGGTGACGTCGGCGATCCATGCGCCCATGGCCGATTCGCTGCCGGCGAGGAACTTGAGCTTGTCGGCCGCGCGCCGCGGTGACGTCAGCTGCAGGTGCAGGCGGATGCCGTCGCGGCCGACGCGCACCGGCGCCTGGTGCCAGGCGGCGATGTACGGCGTCGGGGTGTCGTACAGCGCGTCGATGCCGCGCAACAGGCGCAGGTAGAGCGGGGCGAGCTCGTCGCGTTCGGCGTCGCTGGTCGCGGCGAGGTCGGGGACGTGGCGGTGGGGGAGCAGGTGCACCTCGATGGGCCATCGCGCGGCGAACGGCACGAACGCCGTCCAGTGCTCGCCCTGTAGCACGACCCGCTCCGACTCCTGCTCCGACTCGAGGATGCGGGCGAACAGGTCGCCCCCGACCTTCTCGACGGCGTCGAGCTGACGGCGCGTGCGCGGGGTGACATAGGGGTAGGAGTAGATCTGGCCGTGCGGGTGAGCGAGGGTGACGCCGATCTGCTCGCCGCGGTTCTCGAACGGGAAGACCTGCTCGATGCCGGGGAGTGCCGACAGTGCGGCGGTGCGGTCGGCCCAGGCCTCGATCACCGTGCGGGCGCGGACGACGCCGAGCGAGCCGAACGACCCCTCGTGGGCGGGGCTGAAGCAGACGACCTCGCATCGGCCGACCGACGTGCGGCTGCGGCCGAGGCCGAGCTCGACGAGGTCGTCATCACCCGCGGGGGCGTCGTCTCCGGCGGGTGCGTCGCCGGTGGCCCGGGCGAGCGCGGGGCCGAAGGAGGGCGACTTGTTCTCGAAGACGGCGACGTCGTAGAGCGAGGGGATCTCCGACGGGTTGGTCGGTGTCTGCGGTGCCAGCGGGTCGAGGTTCGCGGGGGGAAGGAATGCGCGGTTCTGACGGGCGGAGGCGATCGAGATCCAGTCTCCGGTGAGCACGTCCTGCCGCATCGTCGCCGTCGCCGGTCGGGGGTCGAGGGTGCGCTCGTCGATCGCGCGATCAGGGCCCAGGGCCGTGCCCGGGTCGTCGAAGTAGATGAGTTCGCGACCGTCGGCGAGGCGGGTGGAGCGTTTCACGACTCCCGCGCCGAGGGGGACCGCGTCGATGCGTTGCGTGTTCACGATAACACGCTAGCCTGCGGGCGTGATATCGTCAACATGCACGAGGAGGTCGTGATGCTGCGAGTGTCGATGGCGGATGTCGCCGAGCGCGCGGGGGTGTCGGCGCAGACCGTCTCGCGGGTCGCGAACGACAGTCCGCGCGTCGATCCCGAGACCCGAGCCCGCGTCGAGCGCGCGATGAGCGATCTGGGCTACCGCATGCACCGCGCCGCTCGCGCGCTGCGCACGGGGCAGAGCCGCACGATCGGGCTCATCGTCTCGACGCTCGCGACCGTCGGCAACTCCCGGATGCTGCAGTCCATCGCCGAGGTCGCGGCCGCGGGCGACTACGCTCTCACGGTCGCCACCGCCCGAGGCGAGCGGGGCATGCTCGAGGCGTTCGCCCGCCTCCACGACGAGGGCGTCGACGGCGCCATCGTGTTGAACGAGGCGACCCCCCTCACGCGCGAGGCCGCGGTGCCGGCGGGCATGCGGCTGGTCGCGGTGGACTCGGCCCCCGACGACCGCTTCGCCCTCGTGCAGACGGACCACGCCGCCGGCGCGGCCGCCGCAACCCGGCACCTGCTCGAGCTCGGGCGCGCGACGGTGCACCACCTGGCGGGGCCCGCGGATTCCTTCGCCGCCGTCGAGCGCGAGCGCGGCTGGCGAGAGGCGCTCTCCGCCGCCGGGGCCACCCCGCGCCCGGTGGCCCGCGGTGACTGGACCTCGCGGTCGGGGCATGCCGCAGCATCCGATCTTCTCGATGCCACGGCGGTGTTCGTCGCGAACGACCAGATGGCGCTCGGCGCCCTGCGCGCATTCGCCGACGCCGGCCGACGAGTGCCCGACGACGTCGCCGTCGTGGGCTTCGACGACATCGTGGATGCGGCGGAGTTCCGTCCGCCCCTCA
Source organism: Microbacterium hatanonis (assembly GCF_008017415.1). Classification (NCBI taxonomy): domain Bacteria; kingdom Bacillati; phylum Actinomycetota; class Actinomycetes; order Micrococcales; family Microbacteriaceae; genus Microbacterium; species Microbacterium hatanonis. Next base: position 874,297 of record NZ_VRSV01000002.1, read on the forward strand.
CAACCGTCCGCCAGGACTTCGACGAGCTCGGCGCGCGTGCCGTCGCGACCCTCATCGCGCTGATAGAGGGCCGCGAGGTCGCCCCCCTGGTGTCGCTCCCGCCCACGCTCGTGGTGCGGTCGAGCTCATCGCTCTGATCGCGCTCCCGCCCGTGAGGTGCCGCAACCCGGGGTCACGCCCGGCCCTGAAACCCCGGATTGCGGCGTGTCAGCCGGTCCGTAGGCTGGCGGGATGAGCGCGCAGGCCCCCGACCCGCGGTCGTGCCCGACCTGCGGCGATCCGCTGACGTTCGAGATCCTCGACGACGAGCGGTTCCTGGTGGCATGGTCGTGCGTGAACTGCGGTCTGATCCGCACGACCGAGCCGGTCTGACCTCAGACCCGCGTGCGCACGGGAGGCGATGTGCGGTGGGGAGGACGCTGCGAGCCGCAGCGCCCTCCGGTGCGCACATCACCTCCGCAGTGCACCCAGGATGAGACGGGGCTACTCCTCGAGGTGGCCGAGCGACGCGGCCTCGACGAAGTCGGCGCGCGGGGCGGCCTGCTCGAGCTCGACGACCACGATCTCGTTCTCCCCGGCGCGGGTGGCGCCGGCGGGAACGAAGAGCGTGCGCTGCGGGCCGTTGCGCCAGTAGCGGCCGAGCAGGAAGCCGTTGACGAACGCGAAGCCCTTGCCCCACGCATCCGTGTCGAGGAAGAGATCGCACGGCGCTGCGAGGTCGAACGTGCCGCGCAAGCCGGTGCGCCCGGTGGGGACCGTTGCGCCACCCGCTGCGATCGAGGTGGCGACATCGGCCAGGTCGATCGGCACCGAGCGCCAGCCGGTCAGCTCACGGTCGCCGAGCCTCACCGGCCCGAACAGGCCCTTCGCCTCGCCCAGACGCGGGCCGTAGTCGGTGCGTCCCTGCTCCTCGACGAGCACCGTGAGGCGCTCGCCGGCGGGGATCGTCAGCGCCCGCTCGTGCAGCGAGCGCGAGAGGCGCCCGACGAACACCCCGTCGACCATCACCCAGGCCATGTCGCGCACGTCGTCGAAGGTGAGCAGCGCGTGCGAGCCGGCGACGGTATCGAGGTCGACGTCGTATCGCATCAGCGCCCCGAGGTGGGCCTCGTCTTCGAACGTGCGGAGGGTCGGATGCGGCGCACCCGCCCCGTCGGGAAGCCAGTCGCCGGTGGCGACGAGGTCGACCGAGAACGCCGGCGCAGGGCTCGCGGGTGCCGGTACTTCGTCGGGGACGTCGGCGTACTTCGCGATCACGTCGCGGAACGCGAAGAACTTCTCGGTGGGGTTCCCGGCCTCGTCCAGCGGAGCGTCGTAGTCGTACGACGTGACGATCGGCGCGTAGCGTCCCTTGTCGTTCGCTCCGTTGGTGAGGCCGAAATTCGTGCCGCCGTGGAACATGTAGATGTTCACCGATGCCCCGGCCGCCAGCAGCGCATCGAGATCGGCGGCGGAGGCCGCAGCATCCGTCGTGTGATGCACCCCACCCCACCAGTCGAACCAGCCGTCCCAGAACTCCGAGCACATGAGAGGCCCCGTGGGCTGGTGCTCGCGGAGCGTGGCGAGGCGCTCGTCCGAGCGCGAACCGAACGACCCCGTCTTGTGCAGCTCGGGGAGGCTGCCCGCGCTGAGCATCCACGGCTCGGGCTGGTCGACGGTCGTCAGCGGCACGGTGATCCCGCACTCGCGGGTCAGGTCGACGAGGGTGCGGAGGTAGTCGGCGTCGTCGCCGTAGGCGCCGTACTCGTTCTCGATCTGCACGAGCACGACGTTGCCGCCGCGGTCGATCTGACGCGGGGCGACGATGTCGTAGACGCGACGGAGGTAGGTGCTCACCTCGGTGACGTACTGCGGCTCCGATCGGCGCAGGCCTATGCCGTCGAGGCCGGTGAGCCACACCGGCAGCCCGCCGTTGTGCCACTCGGCGCAGATGTACGGGCCCGGGCGGACGATCGCGTGCATTCCCTCGGCGGCGATGAGGTCGAGGAAGCGCCCCAGGTCGTTCCAGCCCGTGGCGTCCCATTCGCCCCGGACGGGCTCGTGCGCGTTCCAGGCGACGTAGGTCTCGATCGTGTTGAGGCCCATGAGTCGCGCCGAGCGGATGCGATCGGCCCAGTGCTCGGGGTGGATCCGGAAGTAGTGCAGCGCGCCGGAGATGACCCGGTGGGGTGCGCCGTCGAGGAGGAAGTCGGTCTCGCCGATGGTGAACGTGCTCACGCGGTCTTTTCCATGATGATCGAGGGCTTTCCGGTCGGGGTCGACTCGACGCGCAGCTGGAGGCGCGCCCAGGCGAGGGGCGGGAGAACGAATCGGATGCTGTCGGCCGACGCGCGTTCGATCGTCAGCGGCTCGGGGGCGACGGGCTGTGCGTCGGCGGTGTTCGTCGCGTGGCGGTCGGCGCCCGCGGGCGCGGTGAGCACGACGGCGGTGGCGTCATCGGTCAGACCCGCGACGTCGAGGTCGACCGTCACGGGCTCGTCGAGACCGCGGTGCACGACGAAGACGGATACGACGTCGCCGTCGCGGGTGGCCACGGCGTCGACAGAGGGGACGTCGCCGTACCGGGCGGTGGGGAGCGTCGCACTGTCGATGTCGGCCGCGATGACGTCGCCGGTCGCGGCGGCTGCGGTGAGGCTGAAGGGGAAGAAGGTCGTCTGGCGCCAGGCGGGTCCGCCGGGCTCGGTGCGGATCGGGGCGATGACGTTCACGAGCTGGGCGAGGTTGGCCATCGACACGCGCTCGGCCTGACGCAGCAGTGTGATCAGCAGCGAGCCCACGACGACGGCGTCGGTCACGGTGTAGGCGTCCTCGATCAGGCGAGGAGCGACGGGCCAGTCGCCGGTGAAGACGCGCGGCTTGTCGACCTCGTTCCAGCGGGTCTGGTTCCAGACGTTCCATTCGTCGACGCTGATCCGCACGGGCGATCCGTCAGGCGCCCTCGCGCCGACCTCGTCGATGATCTCGGCGACCTCGTCGAGGTAGCGGTCGAGCGCCGCGCCCGATGCGAGGAAGCTCGCCGGGTCGTCGGGGGACTCCTCGTAATAGGCGTGCACCGAGATGTGGTCGACGAGGCCGGAGGTGTGACGCAGCACCGTGCGCTCCCACTCCCCGAACGTCGGCATCTCGTGGTTCGAGCTTCCCGCGGCGACGAGCTCGACGCGGGGGTCGACGAAACGCATGAGGCGGGCGGTCTCCGCCGCGAGACGCCCGTACTCGTCGGCGGTCTTGTGGCCGATCTGCCAGGGCCCGTCCATCTCGTTGCCGAGGCACCAGAGGCGGATGTCGAAGGGTTCGTCGCGACCGTTGGCGCGGCGTCGATCGCTGAGGGCGGTGCCGCCGGAGTGGTTGGCGTACTCGAGCAGGTCGGCGGCCTCCGCGACGCCGCGGGTGCCGAGGTTGACCGCCTCCATGAGCTCGAGGCCCACGGATGCTGCCCAGTCGGCGAACTCGTGGAGACCGACCTCATTGGTCTCGGTGCTGTGCCACGCCGCATCCAGTCGCACCGGGCGCTCGTCGCGCGGGCCGACGCCGTCTTCCCAGCGGTACCCCGAGACGAAGTTGCCGCCGGGGTAGCGCACGACGGTCGCACCCAGCTCGCGGACGAGGTCGGCGACGTCCGCGCGGAACCCGTCGGGGCCCGCGGCCGCGTGCCCGGGCTCGTAGATGCCGTCGTAGACGCACCGGCCCATGTGCTCGACGAAAGTGCCGAACAGGCGACGCGGGACGGGGGCGACGAGAACGTCGGGCGAGAGGACGATGCGGGCGCTGCGGGTCATGTCGGCTTCCGGTTCGGGAGAGGAAGGACGGGGCGGGCCGATCGCGAGGATCGACCCGCCCCGTCGAGGGTTCTTACTGGTTGACGGTGAAGCCCTGCGAGTTGCCGTACTCGACGAGCTGCTCCTGCCAGGTGGACAGACCCTCGTTCAGGTCGCCCTGCGAGGCGTAGGACTGGCCGACCGTGTCGGCGAAGATGCTGTTCGCGTACACCTGGAACGGCAGGTAGCTCCAGCCCTCGCGCACCTCGCCGGCGGCGGCGGTGAGCACCTCGTTGATCTTCTGACCGCCGAAGTAGTCCGATTCGAGGTTGACGAAGTCGTCGGACGACAGCTGAGCCGTGGTCGAGGGGAATCCGCCGCTCTCGGCGAAGATCTGCAGGCTCGCATCGTCGTTGTTGAGCCACTTGAGGAACGCCGCGGCCAGCGCCGGGTTCTTGGACTGCTTCGTGACCGCCTGGCCGCCGCCGCCGTTCTCAGCCGTGACGGGGGTGCCGTCGTAGGTCGGGATCGGGGCAACGCGCCAGTCGCCGGCACCGTCGGCGACCGACGACTCGAGCACGCCGGGCATCCACGCGCCGGTCACGAGGGTCGCGATCGATCCGTCGCCGAGGCCCTTGAACCACTCGTCGGTCCAGCTGGGCGTCTCTGCGAGCAGGTCGTTGTCGACGAGCTGGTTCCAGGTGTCGGCCCACTTCTGCGAGCCCTCGTCGGAGAGGTCGATCGTGACGTTCGTGCCGTCGACCTGGAAGGGCTGGCCGCCGGCCTGCCAGATCATGCTGGTGGCGAAGCCGCTGTCGCCGGTGTCGGCGGCGATGTGCTTGCTCGGGTCGGCGGCGGTGAGCGCCTTGCCCGCGGCGACGTACTCGTCCCAGGTGGTGGGCACGGTCAGGCCGTACTGGTCGAAGACGCTCTTGTTGTAGAACATCGCCATGGGGCCGGAGTCCTGCGGCAGGCCGTAGATCTTCCCGTCGAAGTCGACCGAGTTCCACGTCGAGGCGGTGTAGTCGCCCTCGAGGTCGCCGAAGCCGTAGGAGGAGAGGTCGAGGAGGCCGTCGGTGAGTGCGAACTGCGGGAAGGCGTAGTACTCGATCTGCACGACGTCGGGTGCACCCGAGCCGGCCTTGATCGCGTTCTGGAGCTTGGTGTACTCCTCGGTGTTGGTGCCCGCGTTCACGAGGTTCACCGTCACGTTCGGGTAGGCCTCCTCGAACGCGGCGACCTGGGCCTCGGCCGACGGGGTCCACGACCAGTAGGTGATCTCGCCGCCCTGCTCGAGGGCCGCTTCGAGGTCGTCGGCACTGCCGGCTGCGGCGCCGTCGGTGCTGCCCGACGAGCATGCCACCAGCGATCCGCCCACGAGGGCGGTCGCTGCCACGATGAACGCCGCGCGACGCAGCGCGGGGTTCTTGCGGATGGATGTCATGTGCATTTCCTTCACTTCGTTGTTGTGGATCCGGGGCAGGACGCTCCGGGGTGCGAGGGAGGGTCGGGTATCAGGCAGAGCCCCTCATCACTGCTTGACGCTTCCGGCGCTGAGCCCCGACTGCCAGTACCGCTGCAGCACGAGGAACGCGACGACGATGGGGATGATCGACAGGAGCGAGCCCGTGATCACGAGGTTGTAGATCGGCTGGGCGGCCACGCCGGTCGCCTGCGCGTTCCACTGGTTGAGGCCGACCGTCAGCGGATACCACGCGGGGTCGCTGAGCATGATGAGCGGCAGGAAGTAGTTGTTCCACGTCGCGACCACGGCGAACAGGAGCACCGTCACGATGCCCGGGGCGAGCAGACGGACCGAGATCGTGAAGAACGTGCGCAGCTCGCTCGCGCCGTCCATGCGGGCGGCTTCCAGCAGCTCGGTCGGGATCGCGTCCGTCGCGTACACCCAGACGAGGTACAGACCGAACGGGCTGATCAGCGACGGGATGATGATCGCCCAGGGCGTGTTGGTGAGACCCATCTGGCTGAACAGCAGGAAGGTCGGCACCGCCAGAGCCGTGCCGGGCACCGCGATCGCGCCGAGCACGACCGCGAAGACCGCCTTGCGTCCGCGGAAGTTGTACTTCGCGAGACCGTAGCCGGCCATCGTGGCCAGGATCGTCGCGCCGCCGGCGCCGACGACCACGTAGAGCAGGGTGTTGCCGAGCCAGCGGAGGAAGATGCCGTCGCGGTAGGTCAGCGTCTGCGCGATGTTGTCGAACAGGGCGAAGCTGTTGCCGAAACCGAGGCCGAAGGTGGTGAAGAGGTCGTCCTGGGTCTTGGTGGCGTTGAGCACCAGCCACAGCAGCGGCACGATCGTGTAGAGCAGGTACAGCCCCATGACGATCGAGAGCACCACGGAGCGCCTCGAGCGGGTGGGCGAGGTGCGGGCGAACGATCGCGGGGATCGGCCCGCGCGCCGGCCGGTGGAAGCGGACGGCCGGGCGGGGGTGGTTGCGGTGGTCATCGCACCTCCTGACGGGAGCCGCGCAGCTGCACGACATAAGCGATGACCGCCGTGATGACGCCCATGATGATCGCGATCGTGGCCGCGTAGTTGTACTGCTGGCCCGCGAACGACAGGTTGTAGGCGTACATGTTCGGCGTGTAGAACGTCGAGATCGTGTTGGGCGCCAGCGGCTTGAGGATGTTGGGCTCGTTGAAGAGCTGGAAGCTGCCGATGATCGAGAAGATCGTGGCGATCACGATCGCCCCGCGGACGGCGGGGATCTTGATCGAGAAGATCGTGCGCCAGGCGCCGGCTCCGTCGATCGAGGCGGCCTCGTACAGCTCGCCGGGGATCGTCTTGAGCGAGGAGTAGAAGATCAGCATGTTGTAGCCGACGAACTGCCACGTGACGATGTTGCCGATGGACAGCAGCATCCACTGCGGCACGAAGGGCTGCAGCACGTCCGACCCGAGGAGGTCGTTGATGTTCGCGGTCAGACCGAACTGGTCGCCGTAGATGTATCCCCACATGAGCACCGCGACGACGGCGGGGACCGCGTAGGGAAGGAAGATCACGATGCGGTAGAACGACGGGGCGTGCAGTCGCGCGCTGTCGATGGCCAGGGCCGCCGCCAGAGCGAGGATCAGCATGATCGGCACCTGGACGATGAGGAACAGCAGCACCCGCAGGAAGCCGTCCCAGAAGTTCGGATCGCTCAGCGCCGTCGCGTAGTTGTCGAGCCCGACGAACGCGTTGCCGCCGATGAGCTGGTCGCGGAAGAAGCTGAGGTACAGCGCGTACAGCAGCGGCGCGAGGAAGACGAGCGCGAAGACCACGGCGAACGGGCCGACGAACAGCCATCCTCTGTCTTCGACGCGTGTTCGCCGTCTGCGCGGCAGGCGCACAGCGGGCGGGGGAGCCGCGGTGGTCGTCATCGTCCTGGGAGCCTCTCCATCGATGCCTTATCCGATCGGGTATCTCGGATGTTGACGTAAACATAAACGGACTTCGCTAACATGTCAACGTCAACATCCCGAGGAGGATCGATGAGCGAGACAGTGGAGTCCGCGTCGCCCGAGCCCCGCACGCGACGTCGTGAGACTTCGATGGCCGACGTCGCGACGGCTGCCGGTGTGTCGGGCCAGACCGTCTCGCGGGTCGCCAACGGCCGGGCGAACGTCGACCCCGACACGCGCGCCAAAGTGCTCGCCGCGATGAGCCGCCTCGGGTACCGGCCCAACAGTGCCGCGCGCGCCCTGCGGTCGGGGAAGTTCCGCAGCATCGGCGTGATCATGTTCTCGCTCTCGTCGTACGGCAACTCCCGCACCCTCGACGCCGTGTCGTCGATCGCCGCGCAGTCGGGATACTCGATCACCCTCATCACGCTCGGTTCGGCCACCCAGTCCGACGTCTCGGGCGCCTTCCTGCGCCTCACCGAGCACGCGGTGGACGGCGTGGTCATCCTCATCGAGACGCACCGGCTGGGCGAGACCGAGCTCGCGCTCCCCACCGGTCTGCCGGTCGTCGTCGTCGACTCGAGTGCCGACTACCCGTACCCGGTCGTCGACACCGACCAGGCGCTGGGGGCGCGGCAGGCGACGGAGCACCTGCTCGACCTGGGCCACGAGACCGTCTGGCACGTCTCCGGACCCCTGGAGTCGTTCGCCGCCGAACGTCGTCGAGAGGCCTGGCGGGCCACCCTCGTCGAGCGGGGGAGGGCGGTTCCCGAGGTCGTCGTCGGCGATTGGACGGCCGATTCCGGGCATGCGATCGGCCGGCGATTGGCGAACGAGCCCGATGCGACGGCGATCTTCGCCGCGAACGACCAGATGGCGCTCGGCGTCATCCGCGCACTCCACGAGGCGGGGCGCCGCGTTCCCGCGGACGTGAGCGTGGTCGGGTTCGACGACGCCCCGGATGCGGCGAACTACTGGCCGCCGTTGACGACGGTGCGCCAGCACTTCGCCCGCGTGGGCGACCAGGCGATGCGCGCGCTTCTGGGTGAGATCGAGGGCGACGAGCCGATCGACGCGCGTGTGCTCGTGCCGACCGAGCTGGTCGTTCGCGCGAGTTCCGCGCCGCGCTGACCTCCGCACGCGCCCTGACCCCCGAGAGCCCGTCGTACGGCGTCGAGCGCACCATCAACGGGGTGACCGGTGACAAGGGGTGGTCGAACTGGCGGTCGGGCACGAAGAACACCACCGACACGCTGAGCTATGACCTCGCCGAGCGCACCCAGGTGCGTCACGCGAGCGTGCAGTTCTATCGCGACGGTGGTGCGACCTGGCCCCAGCGCCTGCGCGTCGAGCACCGTCTCACCGGCGGTGAATGGTCGACCGGCTCGTGGGTGGACGTCCCCGCCCAGGACGCCGGTGCGCCCCTGATCGACGTGCCGCTCGGCGACGTCGACGCCGATGAGGTGCGCGTGGTGATGGAGGCCCGCCCCGCGACGCACATCGTGGTGTCGGAGGTGCAGATCTTCGGGCTGCGTCCCTCGGCGTCGCCGGTCTCCGACCTGGCGCGCCTGACCGTCGACGGCGAGCCCGTCGCGGGCTTCGCGGCCGACACGACCGAGTACCGGGTCGTCGTCGAGGGGACCGGGTGGCCGCGGCTGGCCGCGATCGCGGTCGACCGTGACGCCGCCGTGCGCATCACCCAGCCCGACGCCGGGGACGGCACCGGGACGGTGACGGTGACCGCGCCCGACGGGTCGGAGCGCACCTACACCGTGACGATCGAGCGCGCGGGCACGGGGCCGCAGCCCTCTCCCGAGCCGTCCGGGCCCGGTGCTTCCCCGTCGCCGAGCCTCGTGTCGAGCACGTCGCCGAGCGCGGTGCCGAATGCGGGCGGTCCCGCCGCATCCGGCACGGGTTCCGGTGCTCTCGCCGCGACCGGGGCGGACGCGAGCATCTGGGTGGCTCCCGCCCTCCTCGGTGCGGCGGTGGCCGCCGCCGGAGTCGTGCTGCTCGTGCGCCGTCGCCCGCGCGGCACCGCCGAGTAGTCCCGCGGTGCGAGTGCGACGGGTCGGTCTCCCTTCCGGGGGCCGGCCCGTCGCCGTTCGTCACGCCCGGATCGGGTGCGGCGGGGACAGGATGGAGGCATGACCCGGATCGTGATGGCGCCCGACAGCTTCAAGGGCACGGTCACTGCTCCGGATGCGGCAGCCGCGCTCGCCGCGGGCTGGCGCGCGGTTCGTCCCCGTGACGAGATCGTCCTCTCACCCATGGCCGACGGCGGGGAGGGCACGCTCGAGGCCGTGGCGGCGGCCGTTCGGGGCGCGGTGCGCGTGCCCGTTATCGTGCCCGGTCCGGAGGGAGCGCCCGTCGAGGCAGTGTGGCTGCGCCTGCCCGCCACAGCCGACGCGCCGGCGGGGATCGGGGTGGTGGAGCTCGCGCAGACGTCGGGTATCGAGCTGCTGCACGGGGAGCTCCGACCGTGGACGGCCTCCACCCTCGGATTCGGTCGCGCCGTCGTCGCTGCTCTCGCCGCGGGGGTCTCGCAGCTCGTGCTCGCGATCGGCTCCAGCGCTTCGACCGACGGCGGGGCCGGCCTCCTCCGCGCGCTCGGTGCGAGGTTCACCGATGCGGCGGGCGACCCGATCCCCGAGGGGGCCGAAGGGCTGCAGCGCCTCGCCGCCGTCGACCTCGCCCGACTCGCGCCGCTGCCGTCCGGGGGAGTGCGCGTGCTCACCGACGTCGAGAACCCTCTCCTCGGCGCGCGCGGTGCGGCCCGCGTGTTCGGTCCGCAGAAGGGCCTGGATGCTGCGGGCGTCGCCCGCGCCGACGCCGCACTCGCCCGTCTGGCGTCGTTCGCGCCCGGGGTCGACGCGGCTGCTCCTGGGGCCGGGGCCGCGGGTGGCACGGGGTGGGCGCTCCTCGTCTGGGGTGCCGACCTGGTCGCGGGCGCGCCGGAGATCGCCGCGGTGACGGGACTGGCAGAGGCCGCAGCATCCGCCGACCTCGTCATCACGGGCGAAGGGGCCTACGACCGGCAGTCGGCCGCGGGCAAGGTGCCGGCGCTCGTCGCGGCGCTCGCTCCCGGCCGCACGGCGCTCGTCGCCGGTCGGATCTCCTCCGATGCCGACCTGTCGGCCTTCACGGCGACCGTGTCGCTGGCCGAGATCGCCGGGTCGGCCGCTGCGGCGATGATCGAGCCCGTCGTGTCAATCCGCGCGGCGGGGGCCAGGCTCGCCGATACGCTCGAACCCCACCCCCGAGGAGCCCCATGACCACCGTTCGCGCGTACGCCGCCGCATCCGCCACCTCCCCTCTCGAGCCCACGACGATCGACCGCCGCGAGGTCGGCCCCCGCGACGTGCTCATCGACATCGCCTATGCCGGCATCTGCCACTCCGACATCCACACGATCCGCGGCGAGTGGGGCGAGGTCGCCTACCCGCTCACGGTCGGGCACGAGATCGTCGGCACCGTCGCAGAAGTCGGCTCCGACGTCACCCGCCACGCCGTCGGCGACCGCGTGGGCGTCGGCTGCATGGTGAACTCGTGCCGCGAGTGCGAGAACTGCTTGGCCGGCGAGGAGCAGTACTGCCTCGAGGGCAACGTCGGAACCTACGCCAACGTCGATCGCGACGGTTCCATCACCCAGGGCGGCTACTCGCAGAAGGTCGTCGTCGACGAGGACTTCGTGCTGCGCGTGCCCGAGGCGATCCCGTACGAGAAGGCGGCGCCCCTGCTCTGCGCCGGCATCACGACCTACTCGCCGCTGCACCACTGGAACGCCGGACCCGGCAAGAAGGTCGCCGTCGTGGGCCTCGGTGGGCTCGGGCACATGGCCGTCAAGATCGCGCACGCCATGGGTGCCGAGGTCACCGTGCTCTCGCAGAGCCTGCGCAAGAAGGACGACGGCCTCGCGATGGGGGCCGACCACTACTACGCCACGAGCGACCCCGAGACGTTCCGTGCGCTGAAGAACGGCTTCGATCTCATCGTCAACACCGTCAGTGCGCCGCTCGACCTGAAGCAGTACCTCGGCCTGCTCTCGCTCGACGGAACGATGGTGAACGTCGGCGCTCCGCCCGAGCCGCTGCCGATCCAGGTGTTCACGCTGTTCTCGAACCGTCGGTCGTTCGCCGGATCCAGCATCGGCGGCATCCGCGAGACGCAGGAGATGCTCGACTTCTGCGCCGAGCACGGCATCGCGCCCGAGGTCGAGCTCATCGACGCGGCCCAGATCAACGAGGCGTACGAGCGGGTGCTCGCCAGCGACGTGCGGTACCGCTTCGTGATCGACGCGGCCACCATCTGACCCACCGCCCGCTGCGTGGTCGGCGGCGCACAACTTCGGACGTGTGCGCCGACACGCCGTCCGCCCGCCGGGTGGGGGCGGCGTGCCGTCGAGGTTGTCCGAAGTTGTGCGCGGGGGCGGGCCGGCGGAGCCGAGACCGGGCGAGTGGATGCTGCGGGGTCAGGCGCCGCCGAGGGCCTCGGCGACGACCGCGCGCGCCTGCTCCTGCACCTCGCGGAGGTGGCCTTCGCCGCGGAGCGACTCCGCGTAGAGCTTGTAGACGTCTTCGGTGCCGGAGGGGCGCGCAGCGAACCAGGCGTCCTCGGTCTGCACCTTGAGGCCGCCGATCGCGGCACCGTTGCCCGGAGCGTGCGAGAGCTTGGCGGTGATGAGCTCGCCGGCGAGCTCGGTCGCGGTGACCGCGTCGGGGGAGAGCTTCGCGAGCGCCGCCTTCTGCGCGGGGGTGGCGGGTGCGTCGACCCGCTGGTAGGCGGATGAGCCGTAGGTGTCTTCGAGCTCCGCGTAGCGCTGCGACGGCGTCTTGCCGGTCACCGCGAGGATCTCGGCGGCGAGCAGGGCGAGCAGGATGCCGTCCTTGTCGGTCGTCCAGACGGTGCCGTCGGTGCGCAGGAACGACGCTCCGGCCGATTCCTCGCCGCCGAAGGCGACCGAGCCGTCGAGGAGGCCCGGCACGAACCACTTGAAGCCCACCGGCACTTCCAGGAGGGTGCGGCCGAGCGACGCGGCGACCTTGTCGATGATCATCGACGAGACGAGCGTCTTTCCGACGGCGGCGTCGGCCGGCCAGCCCGGGCGGTGCGCGAAGAGATAGTCGATCGCGACGGCGAGGTAGTGGTTCGGGTTCATCAGGCCCGCGTCGGGGGTGACGATGCCGTGGCGGTCGGCGTCGGCGTCGTTGCCGGTGAGGATGTCGTACTCCTCGCGGCGGGCGACGAGAGCGGCCATCGCCGACGGCGACGAGGGATCCATCCGGATCTTCTCGTCCCAGTCGAGCGTCATGAAACGCCAGGTCGGGTCGACGTCGGGGTTCACGACCGTGAGGTCGAGGCCGTAATGCTCCCCGATGAGCTGCCAGTACTCCACCGATGCGCCGCCGAGCGGGTCGGCGCCGATGCGGACGCCGGCGCGCTTGATCGCCTCGATGTCGATGATCCCCTCGAGGTCGCGCACGTACGCCTCGCGGAAGTCGTACTCGCCGAGCGCGTCGCCGTCGATGTCGGCATACCGCGTGCGCTGCACGCCCTCGAGGCCGGCGGCGATGAGCTCGTTCGCGCGGTTCGCGATCCAGCTCGTCGCGTCGGTGTCGGCGGGGCCGCCGTGCGGCGGGTTGTACTTGAAGCCGCCGTCGCGGGGCGGGTTGTGGCTGGGGGTGACGACGATGCCGTCGCCGCGGGTCGGGTCGTCGAGCTCCTTGCCGCGGTTGTGGTTGAGGATCGCCAGGCTCAGCGCCGGGGTGGGCACCCACGAGTCGCGCGCGTCGATGCGCACGTCGACGCCGTTCGCGACGAGCACCTCGATCGCGCTGCGCTCGGCGGGCAGCGACAGCCCGTGCGTGTCGCGGCCGAGGAAGAGGGGCCCGCGGATCCCCTGCGCCGCACGGTAGTCGACGATGGCCTGGGTGGTGGCGAGGATGTGGTTCTCGTTGAAGCTCGTCGACAGCGACGAGCCGCGGTGGCCGCTCGTGCCGAACGCGACGCGCTGCTCCGGGATCGCCACATCGGGCTTGCGGTCGTAATAGGCCGAGATCAGTTCATCGATGTCGATGAGATCGGATGCTTCGGCGGGGCGTCCTGCGCGACTGCTCATTCCATTAGTCTGCCCGGTGAGAGCCCGTTGCGGGACGCCTTTGACACGAACTGGTGGTTTCCCGCTCCGCGCCGACGCTCGCGTTACGCCATACTCGGTCAAATGGGGCAAGGGGCGGGGCCGGCGCGCATCGCGATCGTCGACGATCATGAACTGGTGGGGCTGGCCGTTCGCAGCCTGGTCGACGCGGCGGCGGGGCTCGTCTTCGCGCGGCACGAGCGATCGGTCGCCGACATGGTGGCGCAGCCCCGCGACGCGGATCTGGTGCTGCTCGATCTCAGCCTGCGCGACGACACGACCCCCGACCGCAACGTCGGCACGCTGCGCGCGTGGGGCGCTCACGTTCTCGTGCTCACATCGGCGGAGAACCCGTTCCTCATCCGCGAGGCCTCCCGCACCGAGGCGCTCGGGATCGCGCGGAAGTCCGCGCCGGGCGACGAGCTCGTGGCCGTCATGACCGCGGCCGCCGCCGGCGAGCACGTCCCGAGCACAGAGTGGGCGTCGGCGCTGGACACCGATCCGACCCTGCACGCCGCGCCGCTGACCCGTCGCGAGCGCGAGGTGCTGTCGCTGTACGCCTCCGGGATGGGCGCGCGTGAGGTCGCCGCGGCGCTCTTCGTGAGCGAGAACACCGTGAACGACCATCTGCGCCGCATCCGGTCGGTCTACCGCCTGATCGGGCGCCCGGCCACGACGAAGGTCGATCTCTATCGACGCGGTATCGAGGACGGCTTCGTGCCCGTCCCGAGTCGCGGCTGACCGCTCGATGAACGTCGGCCGCGCGGAGTTGGCCACCCTCCGACTGCTGATGGTCGCCGTCGGACTCTCGGCGGTCGTGTCGATGCTCGTCGGCGTGCTCGTCGCCGACCCGTCGGGGCGAGCGGGGGTGCCGTCCTGGCAACCGGCGCTGACCGGCGGGGCGTACGCCGTCCTCGTCCTCGTCGCGGCGGCGGCGCCGTGGTCGTCGGCGCGGGTGGTGCGGGCGGGAGCCGGTATCGGGGTGGCCGCCTACGCGATCGGCATGTTCTCCTTCGCGCCGGCGACCGGTCTCGTCAGCGGCGGGGGAACCGTGCCGTGGTCGATGACGAGCATCGGCGTCGTCGCGCTGGCGACGGTCGTCGCCGGCGGTGAACGCCTCGGATGGGCGGTCATCGCCTCGTGGTCGGTCATGATCGCGGTGTATCGGGTGATGCTGGGCGGGTATTCGCTGAACGGTTTCGTCAACGACGCGCAGGCGATGATGTCCGCGGGCATCCTCTGCGTGATCGGTGCGAGCGTGCTGCGCGCCGCGGTGGAGTTGGATGCGGCGACCGACCGCGCCGCGGACGCCGTCAGTCGGGAGGCGACGGAGCGAGGTCGGCTGGCCGCGCGTGCGCGTGCCGCCGCGTTCGTGCACGACGAGGTGCTGGCCGCTCTGCGCGGCGCGGCGGACGCTCTGCCCCTGACCGCCGACGCCGTCCGCCGTCAGGCGCTCCGCGCCACGGGGATCGTCGATGCCGGCGACGGGGAGACGGACTGGCTCGCGGATCTTCGGGCAGCGGCCATCCGCGCCGATGCGCGGGTCGATGTGTCGGTGGCACCCGATGCGCTCACCGTCGAGGACGACGTCGCGCACGCGCTGGTGACGGCCTCGCGGCAAGCGCTGGACAACAGCATCCGCCATGCCGGCGCGAGCCGTCGGCACCTGCGGGTCGCGGTCGACGCCGAGGGCGCGCGCGTCGAGATCGGCGACGACGGGTCGGGGTTCGATCCCGCGGCGGTCGCCGCCGACCGTCTGGGCATCGCACTGAGCATCGTCGGCGTCATGCGTGCGGTGTCCGGCGGGGACGCGATGCTGCGGTCGACGCCGGGCCACGGCACATCGGTCCTGCTCACCTGGCGGCCTCCCCTCCCCGTCCCCGACTCCGGCGATCGGTCCCGGGGCGCGGTGCGAGTGCGCATGACGGCGGTGGCGGGGCTGTTCCTTATCGCCCAGACGTTCATCGCGGCGGCCGCGGCGATCGGAAGCACCTGGCCGCTCGCGTCGGCCGTCACGCTCGCGGGGCTGGTCGCCGCCGCCGAAGTCATCCGCCGAGCCCCGCGGTCGACGCTGTCCGTCGTCCGGGCCTCGGTGACGGCGGCTCTGCTGTGGGTCGTGGTCGCGGCGGCCCTCGTCGCGACCCCGGCTCCCATCACGTACGGCACGGGGTGGTTCCTCCCCGCGGCGGGATTCGTGCTCGTCTTCGTCGCGCTGCGCGGCAGGCCCATGATCGCCGTGGGCGGCGCTGCGGCGATGCTGCTGGTGCTCGCCGCCGACGCGGCGGTGCGCGGTGGAGCGCCGGTGCAGCTGATCAGCGCCGGTGTGCGCACGGCCGTCGTGGTCGGTCTCGGCGCCACGGCGGCCTTCGCGCTCGCGCGTCTGCGGCGATCCACGATCGCGGTGGCCGACAAGGCTCTGCAGGTCGCGCGACGTCGAGCGTGGGACGCCGCTGTGCAGCGCGAACTCGACATCCACGCGCACGAGGTGGACCGCTTCGCGCGCCCCCTCCTGGAGCGCGTCGCGAGAGGGGAGAGTCTCGACCACGCCGACCGGGCGCTGGCACGGGCGGTCGAGGGCAGGTTGCGCGACGGCTACCGCGCGGGGCGCCTCCTGAGCGAGGCGATGATCGACGCGGCCATGTCCGCCCGCATCCGCGGGGTCGACGTGGTGCTGCTCGACGACGCGGGCGATGCGATCCCGGGCGACACCGACCTCCCCTCGATCACCGACTGGATGTCCGTCGAGCTGGCGCGCGCCGAGCGCAAGTTCGTCGGGCGGCTCCTGCCGGCCGACCGTCCGCATCGCGCGCAGGCACTCGTGGACGGACGCCCGTCGACGTTCGGCGGGTGATCAGGGCTCGGTCAGCATCTTCCACGGCGAGTAGTCGCGGTCGAGCACCGAGCGGTCGGGCCGCTTCCCCTGCGACCACCAGCGGGCCTCGTACCCGGTGCCCTCCCACATGACACGATCGCCCTGGTCGTAGAGGGCTGCCGGATCCCAGTCGGGGTAGGTGCCGTCGGGGAGGGTCGGGAGGGTGAACGGGCGGTCGGTCGCGAGCACCGGTCCGAGATACGTCCACGCCGACGCGTCGAGATCCAGGCCCGGATCGTCGGGCGCGGGGCCGTCTTCGTTCCACCATTTGGAGATGTAGACCGATCCGTTCCAGACCACGGTGACTCCGGCGGAGTAGTAGCTCGTCGACGTCCAGAGGGGGTAAGGACTCGTCGCGGGATCATCGGCGATCGTGGGCGTGCGCGGCGCGGCGGTTGCCGTCGCCGTCGGGACGTACCCCTCGGCGAGGAGATCGGCGAACTTCTCGCCGGCCTGCTCCACTCCGCTGCACTCGTTCGACACGACTCCCGTGTAGACGTAGTTCGAGCCGCACGTGCGATCACGGTTGATCGACCACATCGACAACCGGGCCATGCCGCGCTCCGCGGCGAAGGCGTTCAGCGCGCGGGCGTCGTCGGTCGAGAACACCTCCCCGGGAACGTCATTGCGCCCGATCATGGGGGTCGCCCCGATCATGCTCCACACGCCGTCCGCCGGGAGCGCGAGGTCGCGCGCGGCCCAGGTCTCGCGCAGCTGGGCGGCGGTCGCATCGAGAGCGCCCGTGCTGAGATCGATGAGCGAGGCGGTTCCCCCGTCGCCGTAGTTCATGGTCATCGCGTTGACCCCCGCGATCTTGACGCCGGCGTCGAGCATGTCCTCGACCAGAGCGAGCCCCTCGGAGGTGAGCCCGTCGGGCGCGACGGGCAGCGTCAGCCACACCGCCAGCCCTCGGTCGTCGTCGGCGCGTTCCCGCTGCAGCGTCGCGATCGCCTCGGCCCGCCGTCTTGACGCCGCGGTGTCGGAGAGCGTGTCGCCCTCGATGTCGAGATCGATCGTGTCGACCCCGTATCGATCGACGACGTCGCGGTAGGCCCCGGTGAGAGCGGCGGTGTCGGTGCACGCCACGGCGAGCTCGGTGTTGACCGCGCCGCCGAACGAGACCGCCACCGGCCGCCCCTCGCCGATCAACCGTGCGACACGGCGGTCGAGTTCGAACCGGCCGGCGGCGTCGTCCAGCCCGTAGACCTTCCCCCACGTTGGCGTGCAGTCGTCGTCATCGGCGGCGACGACGAAGGCGAGCACGACGCCCCCGTCGCCGTCGGCGAGGTTGCTGCGAGCGAGTTTCTCGCCGTCCTCGAGGGTGACGTCGTAGTACCCGGCGAACCAGCGGTGTTCGTTCGCTCCCGCCACGTCGGCGGGGAGGAACGGAGCGACCGCGGCGCCGACGGCGACCGCCGCGGCGGCGAGGGCGGCCACGACGGTCGACACCGCCCGGATCGGCGAGAGGCGCCGACCCGCGAAGCGCGCTCGGGGGCGAGCACCGCGAACGCTCACCGGAGGGCTCCGGTCGGCTCGAGCACGCCGTCCTCGAGCACGCGGCGCCAGGGCTGGCGGGCGTGCTCGCCTTGCGGCTCGCGGGTCGGCACGGGCGCGTCCACCCAGATCCACTCCAGCCACCCGTTCCAGATGTCCGAGATCGCCGACCTCACCCCGATCAGCCGGACCACCGCCCCGCCGATGCACAGTGCCGTGAGCGCGGCGAAGGCCGCGGCCGGCCAGGCGCCCTCGGATGCCGCGCGGACGCCGACCAACGCCGAGCCGGCGCCGATCGCCAGCGGCGCGAGCACGTAGAGGGCACCCGCCGGGGTGCGGGTGTCCACCTTCGGAGTGCGGGCGAAGGCCGACGTGCCGCCGGACAGCGCCTGCGCGATGGAAGCCATCGTTCCTGCGAGGTTCACGGCGACGAGCAGGAGGTTCAACCCGTAGATCCCGATCACATCGATCCGTCGATAGCCGAGATAGCGCAGGTCGCGGGCCATCTCGATGAAGTACGGCAGCGCGATCAGGAGCAGGACGGCGCTGACCAGCTCGCCGTCGAGCGGCAGCACGGTCATCAGCACCAGCAGGCCCACCGTCACCCAGGCTATGGATCCGAGGTAGTTGGCCCGCAGCATCCGCTCGATCAGGGTGAGCGGATGGCCGGATGCGCGACGCTGGAAGGCGAGCGCGTGCAGGCGGGGCAGCACGAGCAGGCCGCCGTTGGCCCAGCGGCGGCGCTGGATGACGAGCGACCCGAAGTCGGAGGGTGTCGTGCTGTAGCTCAGCCGCTCGGGGTAGTTCCACAGACTCCAGCCGTGGTCGACGATGTCGATGCTCGACTCGGTGTCTTCGATCACGGTCACCCCCTGGATGAACCGCACGACCTCGATGCCGTCCTCGACCGTGCTGCGTCGCAGGTCTTCGAGCGCCGCGCGACGGATGATCGCGTTGGCGCCGACCCAGAACGTCGCCGAGAACGCGGTGAGTCCCTGGTGGACGATGTGCTGCAGGTCGGTCGTCGCGCCGGCCAGACGCTCGATCCGCGTCTGGGTGCCGCGGTAGGCCGAGTACGGCGTCTGGATGACGGCGACCCGCTCGTTGCCGGGCTGGTGGAGCTGGTGGATCAGCCGTAGCGCGTACTCGGGCAACAGCTGCGAATCCGCGTCGAGCGTGAGAACGAGGTCGCATTCCGGAACCTCGACGATCTCATACCGTTCCTCGGGCGAGCGGAGCGATTCGGTCGCGGCGGCGCCGGCGACGCGCAGCCGGTGGCGCCCGCCGACGAGGCCGAGGTAGGCGTTGAGGTTCATCGCCTTGGTGGCCTCGTGCGACAGGGATGCGTAGCGCTTGCGTTCGAAGACATCGGTCTCCACGGAGAAGATCGACGACACCCGACGCAGCAGTTGGAGGGCGCGCCGCTTGTCGAGCGCGTAGCCCGGGTCTTCTCCGGCCTCGCGCAGTGCCGCAGCCGATGCGTCGAGGTCGTCGGCCAGCGAGCGCAGCACGCGCTCGACGAAGAATCGCTCGACGTTCGTCGCCGCGGGTTCGGAAGCGGCCATCCGACGCAGCCAGGCGGTGGCCCGATCGTAGACATCGGCCACGCGGGCGACGTCGACGACGGCATCGGGGTGCCAGACGATGTCGTCGATCACCGCCCGCGCCGCGGTGCGGACGGGATGCAGCGCCTCGGCGATCTCGACGGCGAGCGCGCGGGTGGCATCGAGCCGTTCGGTGACAGCCGGGTCGGACGACGCCGGGGGATCGTCGAGCAGGAGCACGACGCGGAGGTGGGGAACCTCCTGCAAGGCCGCCGACCACAGGCTCATCCGGACCAGGGCGGGATCCTCGGCGTAGGAGGGCACGAGCGCGAGGACCCGCACCGGGTTCTCGGCGGAGAACGTGTCGATGTCGGCCCGGCGCGCGCGGCGGTGGTTCTCGAACCGCGGAAGGGCGCCGGCGCGGGCGAGGAGATACATGCACGCCGAGAAGGTGAGGACGGTCACCGAGGCCAGGAACAGGATCGTGCCGAGGAGATGCCAGACGGAGGTGAGGGCCTCGCCGCGTGCCAGCGTGACGGCGACGGTGGTCATGTACAGCGCCCACAGGCCCGCGCACAGCGCCACGGCGAATCGGGCGCGCACGATCACCGCTCGACCCGGGCGCGCGTGCATCGCCGGCTGGGTGCGGGCGGTGTTCGCGCGTTCGCGTCGGCGGGGGCGCTTCGCAGGGGAGGTGCGCGAGCGGCCGGAGGCTGATCGGGTCATGGCGGCGTGACCTTTCGTCCGCGCGGCTCGGGGACGCGTCGGCGCGGATCTGTCGGGCGGCTGGTCCTCGGTTAGGAGGCCGCGACACATTGTCGACCCGGATCACCCGGCCCGAGACGGCGTCGGACCACTGTTTCCGGTAGTTGTGGCCGCCGGCGCAAAACCACCCTTTTCGGTGGTCGGCGTCGCCGGACGCGGCCCGGGGGCTTCCGTAGCGTGTACCGAGTCGCACCGATGCTCGAGCCCTCACGGGCGCGACCACCTTCCCGCAGCAACCTGCTGTGCGCCCGTCGGACTCGGATGCCGGATGCGACGCATACTCCCGCGGTGCGTACGACCTCGCGCCGCGGCTCGGACGAAGCAGCATCCCGGCGCCGCAGGCGTATCCGTCGGCACCACGGACCGCCCTCGCGGACCCGCGTCGAGATGCTGCTTCTCCCGGAGCCCAGGGGGGCCTCCGGTGGGCGGGTGGGGCGGTCGGTGGGGGCTAGGCTGATCGCCGTGATGCCCGAGACCGCCCCCACCCGCCGCACATACAGCTACCTGGGGCCGGCGGGAACCTTCACGGAGGCCGCGCTCGCGCAGGTGCCCGAGGCCCGCGACCAGCACTGGCGCGCGGTGAGGAACGTCGGTGAGGCGCTCGCCGACGTCGTCGAGGGTCGATCGGATGCCGCGATGATCGCGATCGAGAACTCCGTCGACGGCGGGGTCTCGACCGCGCAGGACGCGCTGGCCACGATGGCCGGTCTTCGGATCGTCGGCGAGTACCTCGTGCCGGTGAACTTCGTGCTGGTCGGGCGACCGGGCACCCGGCTCGAAGACGTATCGCTGGTCGCGGGCCATCCGGTCGCCTACGCCCAGTGCCTCGGCTGGCTGACCGACGCGCTGCCCGCCCACGCGCACATCCCCGCGGCCAGCAACGTCGCGAGCGCCCTCGGGATCCTCGACGGCACGAGCGACGCCGACGCCGCGATCGCCGCCCCCGGCATCGTCGCCCACCACGATCTCGCCGTGCTCGCCGAGAGCATCGGCGACAACCCCAATGCCGTCACCCGGTTCGTGCTCGTCAGCCGCACGGTCGCACCGGCCCCGCCGACCGGTGCCGACAAGACGTCGCTGATCGTCGAACTGCCCGAGGATCATCCGGGTGCCCTGCTCGAACTCCTGGAGCAGTTCGCCACGCGCGGTATCAACCTCAGCCTGCTGGCGTCGCGCCCGATCGGCGATGCCCTCGGGCGCTACCGCTTCGTCATCGACGCCGACGGCCACGTGTACGACGAGCGCATGGCCGACGCCCTGCTGGGGCTGCGCCGGTTCAGCCCGAAGATGATCTTCCTCGGGTCGTACGCGCGGGCCGACCGCGCGATCGTCCGCTACCCCGACCGTTACTCCGACGACGTCTTCGTCGAGGCGCGCGACTGGTTGCGCTCGCTCATCAGCGGCGCTCCCGAGGCGTAGCGACCGCTGAGACCCTGCTATCGGCCGAGACACCGCGCCAGGCGGGGTGTCTCAGCCGGGTGAGAGGTCTCAGCGACCGGATGCGGCGCGTCAGGCGGCGACGGGAACGAGCGCGTCGGCGACCTGCGACAGCGTCTGCACGCGGCCGTCGGCCGAGTCGAGCGGCTCACCGTCGAAGGCGCCCGCGATCGGGGAGAGCATGACCTCGTCGACCCCGTGGCGGGCGGCGAACGCGGTGAGCTCGGCGGCGACGGAGTCGCCCGTGCCGACGAACCAGGTCGCGCGCGTCTGCGACATCAGCGAGTCGGCCATGGCGTCGAACGGCAGAGCGCGGGCCTGCTCGACGGTCTCGAGCGGGACGAGCGGCATGTTCGAGCGCAGGCGCGCCATCATCCGCAGCTGCGGCAGCGCGCGCGCCTCGGCCTCGTCGACGGTCGGAGCGGCGACCGCATTCACCGTGAGGAACGTGCGGGGGGCGGCGAGGGTCTCGCTCGGTTGGAAACCGGTGCGGTAGAGGTCGAGCGCCCGCTCGAGGCCGTGGCCGGAGAAGTGGTTCGCGAAGACGTACGGCAGGCCGAGCGCGGCCGCGAGCGCCGCGGAGTAGTCGCTCGAGCCGAGCAGCCAGACCTCGGGCGAGCCGGATGCGGCGGGCGTCGCGTGCACGGTGTACTCGCCGCCGGAGCTGAAGCGCACGGTCGCGCCCTCCGGGGAGGTGAGCGCGAGGATGTCGCGGATGTGCTCGGGGAATCGGTCGACGTCGCTCGTCGTGCCCGAGCGGAAGAGCAGCTGCGTGATGACGGGGTCGGAGCCGGGGGCACGACCCATGCCGAGGTCGACCCTTCCGGGGGCGACCGCCTCGAGCGCGGCGAACTGCTCGGCGACGACCAGCGGCGAATGGTTCGGCAGCATGACGCCGCCCGACCCGACGCGGATGCGGCTGGTGCGTCCGGCGGCCGCCGCGATCAGCACCGGCGGCGTCGTCGAGGCGACGGCGGGCATGTTGTGGTGCTCGGCGAACCAGTAGCGGCGGTAGCCGAGCTCCTCGGCGCGGACGACGAGGTCGAGGGAGGCGGAGACGGCCTGCGCGCTCGACTGGCCGGCTCGGACCGGGATGAGATCGAGGACGGAGAGGGCGAGCGGCGGAGTAGTCATCGCCGGATGCAACGACGCAGCATCCGCTCGCATTCCGGGTCGCGCCCCGAACCCGCGGGCGGCGCAGGCTCAGGCCGACGCGCGCCAGACCACGGGGCACTCGAGCACGATCGGCTCGGGGTCGGCGCCGGCGAGCTGGCGCAGCACCGATTCCGCCGCGGCGCGGCCGAGCTCGGTCGCCGGCTGATGGACGGTCGACAGCGGGGGATCGCAGCGCAGCGCCCACGAGCTGTCGTCGAATCCGACGACGCCGACGTCGCCCGGGATGCTGCGGCCCGACGACTGCAGTACCTCCATCGCGCCGGCGGCCACCGCGTCGCTCGACGCGAAGATCCCGTCGATGTCGGGGGCGCGCTCGAGCAGCGCCCGCATGCCCGCCTGCCCGTCGGAGTAGGAGTACAGCGGGATCCGCTGCACGAGCGAGGGGTCGAAATCTCCGCCGAGCGCGTCGACGAACCCGGCGAGGCGATCCGCACCGGAGTCGCGGTCGAGGGCCGCGGCGATCATGCCGACCCGGCGCCGGCCCGTGCCGATGAGGCGAGTCGTGATCTCTCGTGCGGCGTTGCGGTTGTCGATGGCGGCGTAGGCCGCCGATCCGAGGTCGCGGGGGTGGCCGACGAACGCCGCGGGCAGGCCGAGGTCGCGCACCGCGCGGGTGATCGGGTCGCCGACGCGCGCCGAGACGACGATGACGCCGTCGATCAGTCCGCCGCTGAGGTAGTGGGTGAGTCGGTCGACGTCGCGGGCGGAGTCGGCGATGAGACAGGCCATCTGGTAGTCGGCCTCGGAGAGCGCGGAGTTCGCTCCGAGGAGGATCGACGCGATGTTGGGGTCTTCGACGAACAGCGAGTGCGGTTCGTGCACGATGAGGCCGACCGCCTGAGAACGCTGGACGACCAGGCTGCGCGCGGCGCGGTTGGGCACGAACCCGACTTTCGCGATCGCCGCGTCGATGGCCGCCCGGGCGTCGTCGGAGACGTAGCGCTGACCGTTGAGCACCCGGCTGACGGTGCCGCGCGAGACGCCGGCCTCGATCGCCACGTCGTTCACTGTCGCGCGTCGTCGCCTCGTCCCCTCCATGGTTGCCATCGTATGTGCACGCGCACATGTCAGTCATTCCGTGTTGACAGGTCGTTTGCGATCCACTTACTCTGTTCACGTTCACAGAGCCCTCAGCGCGGAGGAACAGCGCCTCGGCCTGTGTACGTTCACACACCGAGGAGCACGATGACATCCGCCCGCCGCCCGTTCGTCCACGACGGGATCGCCTACGGCTGCGACTACAACCCGGAGCAGTGGGATCCGACCGTCTGGTCCGAGGACGTCGCCCTGATGCGCGACGCCGGCGTCGACCTGGTCGCGATCAACGTGTTCGGCTGGTCGCACGTCGAGCCGCGCAACGGCGAGTTCGACTTCGCCTCGCTCGACCGGGTGATCGACCTGCTCGACGACGCGGGCATCAAGGTGAACCTCGGCACCGGAACGGCATCGCCTCCGCCGTGGCTGACGCGGCTCCACCCCGAGATCCTCCCCGTCACCGAGGACGGCACCACCCGCTACCCGGGGGGACGTCAGGCATGGTGCCCGAGCTCGCCCGTCTTCCGCGACGCGGCGCTCGCCCTCGTCGACGCGGTCGCGCGCCGCTACGGCTCGCACCCCGCGGTCGAGCTCTGGCACGTCTCGAACGAGCTCGGCTGCCACAACGCCCTGTGCTTCTGCGAGACCAGTGCTGCGGCGTTCCGCGACTGGCTCGAAGCCCGCTACGGCACGATCGACGCGCTCAACGCGGCGTGGGGAACGGCGTTCTGGAGCCAGACCTACCGCGAGTGGGGCGAGATCCTCCCGCCGATGGCGAACCTGTCGACGCGCAATCCGGGCCAGCAGCTCGACTTCCACCGGTTCAGCTCCGACGCGTTGCTGGACTACTTCCGCGCCGAAGCCGAGATCATCCGCGCGATCAGCGACAAGCCCGTCACGACGAACTTCATGGTGACGGCGCACATCGAGAACCTCGACTACTGGTCGTGGGCCGCCGACATGGACGTGATCGCGAACGACCACTACCTCGATAACCGCCTCGCCGACCCGCGCACGGAGCTCTCGTTCGCCGCCGACCTGTCGCGGGGACTCGCGGGCGGCGCCCCCTGGCTGCTCATGGAGCACTCCACCGGCGCGGTGAACTGGCAGCCCCTGAACCGGGCCAAGGCGCCCGGCCAGCTGATCCGCAACTCTCTGACGCACGTCGCCCGAGGAGCCGACGCGGTGTGCTTCTTCCAGTGGAGGGCGTCGGTGCAGGGGAGCGAGAAGTTCCACTCCGCGATGCTTCCCCACGCCGGCACCGACACCGCGCTGTGGCGCGAGGTCGTGGAGCTCGGCGGGATCGTCGACCGACTCGGAGAGGTGGCGGGATCGCGGGTCGACTCCGACGTCGCGATCGTCTTCTCGTGGGAGTCGTGGTGGGCCGCCGGCACCGAGTCGCGCCCCAGCCACGCCCTCGGCTACCTCGACCAGGTGCACGCCGCCTACGCAGCGCTCCATTCCCAGGGGCTGACCGTCGACGTGATCGCACCGGGCGCCGACCTGTCGCCCTACCGCCTGGTCGTCGTACCGGGCCTGCACCTCGTGCGCGCCGCCGACGCGTCGGCGATCACCGACTGGATCGCCGCCGGAGGCACCGCCGTGGTCACCTTCTTCTCGGGAACCGTCGACGAGAACGACCGGGTGTACACCGGGGGCTACACCGGACCGTTCCGCGAGGCGCTCGGCGTCGCCGTCGAGGAGTTCGCGCCCGTCGCCGCCGACGAGCCGCTGCGACTGACGTCGGGGGCGACCGCGTCGCTGTGGTCGGAGCGGATGCACGTGACCACCGCGACGGAGGTCGACGCGTTCGCCGACGGTCCCTCGGCGGGCGGCCCCGCCGTCACGCGCAATGCCTGGGGCGACGGGTCGGCCTGGTACCTCGCGACCCTGCCCTCGCCCGCCGACTACCGTGCTCTGCTCGAACGCGTCGCCGCGGAGGCCGGAGTCGCGCCGTCGGTGCGGGTGAGTGCGGGCGCAGACGTCGAGACGGTGCGTCGTCGCGGTGAGGACGCCGCCTACGTGTTCGTGATCAACCACGGCCACGATGCCGCGGTCGTCGAAGCCACCGGGCACGACCTGGTGACGGATGCTGCGGTGTCGGGCGAGATCGAGATCCCGGGCGGAAGCGTCCGTATCATCCGAGAGGAGTCGCTGGTATGAGCGTCGCTGTCAGGGCGAAGAGCCGCCCCCCGAAGGAACGCCGACGACGGGTCGCCCACAAGGGCGCCATCGGCATGTTCCTCACACCGTTCGGCGTGCTGTTCGGTCTGTTCTACCTGCTGCCCATCGGATACGCGATCTGGCAGTCGCTGCTCGTCGTCGAGCGCGATGGGACGTACGGCGCACCCCGTCAGGTGTTCGGCTGGTTCACCCAGTACGCCCTCGTGCTGCAGAACGGCCCGTTCTGGGAGTCGGTCGGACGCGTGCTGCTCTTCGGCGTCGTGCAGGTGCCGGTGATGCTCGGTCTCGCGCTGCTGTTCGCGCTGCTGCTCGACTCGCCCGCGTTGAAGGGCAAGCGCTTCTTCCGGCTGGCGTTCTTCGTGCCCTACGCGGTGCCGGGCGTGATCGCCGCGATCATGTGGGGGTTCCTTTTCTCGCCGAACCTCTCTCCCTTCACCGGGGTGACCCAGTCGATCGACTTCCTCTCGCCGGAGCTCGTGCTGTGGGCGATCGCGAACGTCGTGACGTGGGTCTACGTCGGTTACAACATGCTGATCATCTACTCCGCACTGCTGGCGATCCCGCAGGAGATCTACGAGGCCGCCCGTCTCGACGGCGCAGGGCAGATCCGCATCGCCTGGTCGATCAAGATCCCGATGGTCGCCCCGGCGATCGTGCTGACGGCGATCTTCTCGATCATCGGCACCCTCCAGCTGCTCGCCGAGCCGCAGGTCTTCCGTTCGTTCAGCTCGGCCGTCTCGAGCACGTTCACCCCGAACATGACCGTGTACGCGACGAACTCGATCCCCAACATCAATCTGGCGGCGGCCTTCTCCGTCGTTCTGGCGCTCGCGACGTTCGTGCTGTCGTTCGCCTTCTTGAAGCTCACCCAGCGGAAGGCGGACCGATGAGTCTCCTCACGCGCACCGCAGGTGCGACGGCCGACGATGCGACCGCGAGCGGACGGAAGGGCCCCCGCGAGAGCCTGCTGTCGCGCTCGGCCGCGCTCATCGTCATGGGCGTGTTCACGCTCTACTTCCTGCTTCCCATCTGGTGGCTGTTCATCGCCTCGACGAAGGACCGCGGGCAGCTGCTGACGACCCCGTCGCTGTGGTTCGCCGACTTCAACCTCTTCGAGAACATCGGCGCCCTGGCGTCGTACGGCGACGGCATCTACTTCCGGTGGCTGCTCAACAGCCTCGGCTACGCCGGTCTCGGCGCGCTGCTGGCGACGGTCGTGGCCAGCATGGCCGGGTACGCGCTGGCGAAGTACCGCTTCCCGGGGCGCGAGCTGTTCTTCAACGTGGTCCTCGGCGGGGTGCTCGTGCCGGCGACCGCGCTCGCCCTGCCGCTGTTCCTGCTCTTCAGCCAGGTGAACCTCACGAACACGTACTGGGCGGTGCTGCTCCCCAGCATCGTCAGCCCGTTCGGCGTCTACCTCAGCCGCATCTACGCGGCCGCGAGCGTACCCGACGAGCTCATCGAGGCGAGCCGACTCGACGGCGCGGGGGAGGTGCGTACCTTCTTCACGGTGTCGGTGCGCCTGATGACGCCGGCGCTGATCACGGTGTTCCTCTTCCAGTTCGTCGCGATCTGGAACAACTTCTTCCTGCCGCTGATCATGCTGCGCAGCGAGGAGTTCTTCCCCGTGACCTACGGCCTCTACGCCTGGAACACCCAGCTGAACCAGATCCCGGAGCTGCGCACCTACGTGCTCGTCGGATCGCTCCTGAGCATCATCCCGCTCATCATCACGTTCCTTCTGCTCCAGCGGTTCTGGCGCAACGGACTCGGCAGCGGGTCCGTGAAGTAGACCGCCGCACGACCCCGTCCCGACGGCTCCGCCCGAGGGCCTCCCCACCCCGCACCACCCAACAGTGAGGAAGAACATGCAGCACACCAAGAGGGCAGTCGCCATGGGCGTCGCACTGCTCAGCGCGATCGCGCTGGCCGGATGCTCGACCGGTTCCACCGGCACCAGCGGCGAAGCAGCCGCCTGCGCGCCGTCCGAGGGCGACGTCACGCTCGAATTCACGTCGTGGATCCCCGGCATCGAAGACGCCGCGGCGATCTGGAACGCCGAGAACCCCGGCATCCAGGTGCAGGTGCAGACCGGCCCGAACGGCAACTCCGGCACCTACCAGAACTTCTTCAGCCAGCTCGAGGCGGGCAACGCCCCCGACCTCGGTCAGATCGAGTACGACGCGCTGTCGAGCTTCCGCGTGCAGGACGGCCTGGAAGACCTCTCCAACTGCGAGGACGTCGTGGCCGCCGAGGCCGACTTCATCCCGTGGACCTGGAACCAGGTCACCCTGGGCGGCGACGGCGTCTACGGCATCCCGCAGGACTCCGGCCCCATGGCGCTGTTCTACCGCTCCGACCTGTTCGAGCAGAACGGCATCGCCGTCCCCACGACGTGGGACGAGTACAAGGATGCGGCGAAGAAGATCCGCGCGCTCGGCGGCTACATCACCAACTTCTCCACCGCCGACATCAACCAGTTCGCGGGCTTCGTGTGGCAGGCCAACGGCGACTGGTTCACCAACGACGGGGACGCCTGGTCGGTCGACCTGTCCGGCGACGCGTCGAAGACCGTCGCGGACTACTGGCAGGAGCTGCTGGACGAGGACCTCGTCGCGACCTACCCGGCCTGGACCGAGGAGTGGAACAACGCCTACAACTCCAGCGAGGTCTGGAGCTGGACGTCGGCCGTCTGGGGTGCCAACTCGATCTCCAGCGGCGCTCCCGACACCGCCGGCAAATGGTCGGTCGCTCCCGCCCCGCAGTGGAAGGCCGGCGAGAGCGCGGCCGGTAACTGGGGCGGCTCGTCCGTCGCCGTCTTCAAGGGCAGCGAGCACGTCTACGAAGCGGCGAAGTTCGCGCTGTGGCTGAACACGTCGGAGGAGGCGCTCACCGCTCTGAACGAGTCGGCGAACATCTACCCCGCGACCACCGCGGGCCTGGAGCTCCCCTCGCTGCAGGAGGGCGTGGAGTTCTACGGCGGGCAGGCGATCTACGACGTGTTCGCCGAGGCGGCCGCCGAGGTCAACCCCGACTTCGTGTGGGGTCCCACCATGACGCAGACCTACGCCGACGTGTCGGACGGCTTCCAGAAGGCCGTCACCGGGCAGGGGACGCTCCTCGAGGCGCTCGAATCGGCGCAGTCGTCGACGATCTCCACCCTCAAGGCGCAGTCGATCCCCGTCGCAGAATAGGAAGCATCGCCGTGATCCATCACCTCCGTGCCGCGGGCGTCAGCCTCATCGTCGACGCCCGCGGTACGGGGGTGCCCGCTCTCCTTCATTGGGGAGCGGATCTCGGAGACCTCTCGCACGACGACCTCTCCACCCTCGCCGACACGCTCGTGCCGGCGATCCCGCCGAGCTCCATCGACGAGCCGCTGCGGCTCACCCTGCTCCCCGACCTCGCCGACGGCTGGTCGGGGCGACCGGCCCTCGGCCTCCCGCGGGGGAACGGTCGCGCGCTCCTCGATGCGGTCGAGCGCGACGGCTCACGGCTGACGATCTCGTCGCGCATCGGCGACGTCGCGGTCGTCACCACCCTCGTCCTCACCCCCGAGGGGGTGCTCCTCGCCCGGCACGAGGTGCGCAACGACGGCGCCGCACCCGCCGCGCTCGTCTCGGCCGGCGTCGTCCTCCCCCTTCCCGACCGCGCGGTCGAGCTCCTCGACTTCACCGGCCGGTGGGCACGGGAGCGCTCGCCCCAGCGCATCCGCCCCGGACACGGGACGTGGATGCGCGAGTCGCGTCACGGTCGCGGCGGGCACGACGACGCCTTCCTCCTCGCCGCGGGCATGCCCGGCTTCGGATTCCGCTCGGGCGAGGTGTGGGCGACCCATGTCGCGTGGAGCGGCGACACCGCGGCGTGGTTCGAACGCACGGCCCTCGGCCGCACGGTCGTCGGCGGGGGCGAGCGCATCGGGCTCGTCGAACTGGCGCCGGGCGAGGGCTACACGACGCCGACCCTGGTGGGCGCCTGGTCGGATCACGGACTCGACGGTGTGAGCGACCGCCTCCACCCGTGGGTGCGCTCGTGGTCGACGATCCGCACGCCTCGGCCGCTCACGCTCAACACGTGGGAGGCCGTCTACTTCGATCAATCGCTCGAGCGGCTGCAACCCCTCATCGATTGCGCCGCCGAGGTCGGGGTCGAACGGTTCGTGCTCGACGACGGCTGGTTCCTCGGCCGCCGTGACGACCGCCGTGCGTTGGGCGACTGGACCGTCGACCCGGGCACCTGGCCCCAGGGCCTCGCCCCCCTCATCCAGAGCGTCCAGTCGGCCGGCATGGAGTTCGGCCTCTGGGTCGAGCCCGAGATGGTCAGCCTCGACTCCGACCTCGCACGGGCCCACCCCGACTGGCTCCTCAGCCCCGCCGACGGCGTGACCTGGCGATGGCAGCACGTGCTCGACCTGTCGCAGGAGCCGGTGCGCGCACACCTCTTCGAGCGGCTCGACGCGCTGCTGTCGCAGCATCCGATCGCCTTCCTCAAGTGGGACCACAACCGCGACCTCCTCGTCGACGACGCGCATGACCAGGTCGTCGCCCTGTACGGCCTGCTCGACGACCTGCGCGCCGCGCACCCGGGCGTCGAGATCGAGTCGTGCGCCTCGGGCGGGGCGCGCATCGACCTCGAGATGCTGCGCCGCACCGACCGGGTGTGGGCGAGCGACACCAACGACCCCCTCGAGCGGCAGGCCGTGCAGCGGTGGACCGGGGTGCTCGTTCCCCCCGAGTACGTCGGATCGCACCTCGGCGACGCCCACGCGCACACGACCGGTCGCGCGTCGTCGCTGTCGTTCCGCCTCGCCACGGCCCTGTTCGCGAGCGCCGGCATCGAGTGGGACCTCACGCGTGCGTCGGAGGAGGAGCTCTCGGCCGTGCGCACCTGGGCCGACGCCTACCGCCTCTACCGGGGGCTGCTGCACACCGGTCGTACCGTGCGCGCCGACCTCCCCGAGCCGGGCGTGCTCGTGCACGGCGTCGTCTCGCCCGACGGTCGGGAGGCGCTGGCGGCCTACGTCACCACCGACGGGGTGGAGGCCGCCCTGCCGCCGCGGTTCGCGCTGCCGGGGCTCGACCCCGTTCGTCGCTACCGGGTCGAACCCGTCGACCTCGGCGCATCTCCGCTCACCCTGCAGGACGCGCCGCCCCCGTGGCTGGCCGACGGCGTGACGCTCTCGGGGAGCGCGCTGTCGGCGGTGGGCCTGCCCATGCCCCTGCTGCTTCCGGGCAACGCGCTGGTGCTCTCGCTCACCGCCGTCGACTGAGGCTCAGCGCGCGCGCTTGACGTCCTCGTACGCAGCGAGGGCCTGGCGACGCGTGTCGCCGAGGTCGACGAGCGGTTCCGGTGCGTCGCCGTCCAGGTGGTCGGGCGCCCATCGGCGGATGTACTCGTCGTGCGCGTCGAACTTCTTGCGCTGCAGCTCGGGGTTGAAGATGCGGAAGTACGGGGCGGCGTCCGCCCCGGAACCGGCGACCCACTGCCAGTTGAACGGATTGCTCGCCCCGTCTGCGTCGACCAGCGTGTCCCAGAACCACTGCTCGCCGAGGCGCCAGTCGATCATCAGGTTCTTGATGAGGTACGACGCCGTCACCATGCGCACGCGATTGTGCATCGCGCCCGAGTGCCAGAGCTCGCGCATGCCGGCATCGACGAGGGCGACCCCGGTGCGCCCCTGCTGCCACGCCTCGAGGTGCGCGCGGTTCAGCCGCGGCCACGGGAAGGCGTCGAAGCCGCTGCGCCAGTTCTTCGTCGCCAGATCGGGGAAGTGGTAGAGCGTGTGGCAGGCGAATTCGCGCCAGCCGATCTCGGAGAGGAATCGCGAGGCGGATGCCGCGTGGGCACCGGTGCCGCGGTTCTTCACCGTCTCGTGCCACACCTGGTAGGGGCTGACCTCGCCCCATCGCAGGTAGGGGGAGAGGTGGGACGTCGCCTCGCCCGCCGGTTCGTCGCGGGAGCGGTCGTAGTCGCCGAGGTCGTCGTAGAGGAAGCCCTTCAGTCGTCGGAGGGCCGCGGGCTCCCCGGGCTCCCATGCCTCCCGCAACCCGCCGGCCCAGTCGGGCTTCGTGGGCAGCAGCCCCCACGCGTCGAGATCGTCGGAGTCGGGCGCGCCCGACGGGGCGTGGACCTCGCGGGGCGCGGGAAGCGGTGCTCGCGGGGCCGGCAGGTCTTGGCAGGCTCGCCAGAACGGGGTGAACACGGAGTAGGGGGTGCCGGACCCGGTCTGCACGGTCCACGGCTCGAAGAGGACGGATGCGGCGAAGGAAGCCACCTCGACCCCGTCGTCGCGCAGGGCGGTCTTGATACCGGCGTCGATCTCGCGCTCGGCCCCGCCGTAGCGGCGGTTCCAGAAGACAGCCCCCGCGGAGGCGTCCGCCACCACCGCCGGAACGATGTCGGCCGCCCGGCCGCGCCGCAGCACGAGAGCGCCGCCGCGTTCGCGTAGGCGCTCGCCGAGGGAGTCGAGGCTGTGGTGCAGCCACCACTTCGCCGCTCCGCCGAGCTCGCGCATCCCGTCGGCGTCACCCTCGAGGACGTAGAGGCAGATGATCGGCTCGCCTCGGTCGACGGCGGCTCGCAGCGCGGGGTTGTCGGCGATCCGCAGATCGTCGCGGAACCAGACGACGGAGGGGCTCACCATCCTGCCACGCTATCGGCGGCGCCCCGCCCCGCCGTCGGGCTTGACACCCGCCTAGAGCTTGGAGGTGTCGTGGCCCTTCGGGACCACGAGCCGCAGCCCGCCCGCCACGATGCGGCAGTGGATGCGGGTGGCCTCGCCGAACTCGTCACCGTCGAGCTCGACGGGCTGGGCGGGGGAGGTGGCGGTCTCGATCTCGTGGCCGCGGAGGTAGCGCACGGAGGAATCGCGCCGACGCTCGAGCACCCGTCGACCGGCGCGGAAGCGTCGGAGCACCGAGTTGTCCCAGGCGACCTTGCGCCAGACGCCGAGCCAGCCGAACGGCCCGGTGGGCTGGATGATCGCCACGTCCATGAGGCCGTCGCCGATCGAGGCGCCCGGGATGAGCGAGATGCCGGCCGGCAGGGTGCCGCAGTTCGCGAACAGGATGCTCTGGATCTTCGCCCCGTGGAGGCGCCGATCGTCGACCTGGTACATGATGCGGAACGGCTGCGCCTTCACGAGCGATCGCGCCGCGCCGTCGACGTAGGCGACCCAGCCGACCGTCTTCTTCAGCTGCGAGTTCGTGTTGGCGATCATCGCCGCATCCAGGCCCATCCCGGCCATGACGACGAAACCGTGCTCCTCCGTCGTGCCGTCGGGGCGTCGGAGGCGTGCGACGCCGGCGTCGGTGGGATGGATGTCGCCGTGGAACGTCGCGCGGATCATCGCGTCGGGATCGGTCAGCGGCAGGTTGAGGTTGCGCGCGAGGAGGTTGCCCGTGCCGCTCGGGATGATCGACAACGGCATGCCCGTGTCGGTGAGGGTCTCGGCCACCGCGCGCACCGTGCCGTCGCCGCCGGCCACGAGCACGGCGTCGACACCGTCGTCGACCGCCGCGCGGGTGGCGTCGTCGCCGAGGTCGTCGACCGTGGTCTCGAAGAAGAGGGGTGCGTCCCACTCCGCCTCCGACGACAGGGCGACGACCTTCGCGCGCAGAGTCGCGGGGTTCACCTTGGTCGGGTTGTACACGAGGGCCGCGCGCTTGCCCGTCCCCCGCGGTGCCGCGATCGGTGCGGGGTTGCCCTGTGCGTCGACGCGGCACGCCTCGCCCGCCTCCTCGGCCGACGAGTCGGGCGCGATGTCGTCGGGCTGGCGGATGACGTCGTCGGGTGCGGCGGCGTCGGCGGGCGCGGGGGAGTCGTCGTCGGCGCCTCGGGGACCGGGGGCGTCGGATGCCGCGGTGACCGGCTCGTGCTCGCCCGCGCCGGGATCGTCGTCGCCGGGGACTGCGGGGGCTGGAGCCATGGCTCCCACCCTAGGGGCGGGGGCTCCGCGCGCGGACGGGCCCGCCGCGGGTGAGGTCGGCGCTCGCGGACTCTAGACTGATCGCGTGATCGACGTGACCCTGCTGCGTGAAGATCCCGAGCTCGTCAAGCGCTCCCAGATGGCCCGGGGCGAGTCTCCGGAGACCGTCGACGATGCCCTGGCGGCCGATCGGGGCCGCCGCGCCGCGATCACGGCCTTCGAGGAGCTGAGGGCTTCGCAGAACGCCCACGGCAAGCGCGTCGCTCAGGCGCCCAAAGACGAGAAGGCCGCCCTGGTGGCCGAGGCGAAGGAACTGAGCGAGCGCGTCAAGGCCGCTCAGCACGCGGTGACCGAGGCCGAAGCATCCGCCGATCTCGCGCTGTCGAAGATCGAGAACATCGTCATCGACGGCGTGCCCGCCGGCGGCGAGGACAACTTCGTCACCCTCCGTACGCACGGCGACGTGCCCGCCTACGACTTCGAGCCGCTCGACCACCTCGCCCTCGGTGAGAAGCTCGGCGCGATCGACATGGAGCGCGGCACGAAGGTCTCGGGCAGCCGCTTCTACTTCCTCACCGGCATCGGAGCGCGCCTCGAGCTCGCCCTCATGACCCTCGCCCTCGACCGGGCGCTCGCCGCCGGGTTCACCCCGATCATCCCGCCGACCCTCGTGCGCCCCGAGGTCATGCGCGGCACCGGCTTCCTCGGGCAGCACGGCGACGAGGTCTACCACCTCGAAGACGACGACCTCTACCTCGTCGGCACGAGCGAGGTGCCCCTCGCCGGGTACCACATGGACGAGATCCTCGACTTCGAACGGGGCGCCAAGCGCTACGCCGGCTGGTCGACCTGCTACCGCCGCGAGGCCGGCTCGTACGGCAAGGACACGCGCGGCATCATCCGCGTGCACCAGTTCAACAAGCTCGAGATGTTCGTCTACACGACCCCCGAAGAGGCCGAGGCCGAGCACCTGCGTCTCGTCGCGATGCAGGAGGGGATGCTTCAGGACCTCGGTCTGTCGTACCGGGTGATCGACGTGGCCGCCGGCGACCTCGGGTCGAGCGCCGCCCGCAAGTACGACATCGAGGCATGGGTGCCGACGCAGGGCGCGTACCGCGAGCTCACCTCGACCTCGAACTGCACGACCTACCAGGCCCGTCGCCTCGACATCCGCTTCCGCCCCGAGGGCGGCAAGACGTCGCCGGTCGCGACCCTCAACGGCACGCTCGCCACCACCCGCTGGATCGTCGCCCTGCTCGAGACGCACCAGCGCGCCGACGGCTCGGTGACGGTGCCCGAGGTGCTGCGGCCCTACCTCGGGGGCCTCGAGGTCATGGAGCCCGTCGAGTGACGCTCCCCGACACCGGCAGCGTCGACATCGTCGAGCAGGAGGACGCCGCCGACCTGGTGGAGGATCTCGCCGAAGACGGTCTCGCCGAGCGGATGCTGATCGCCCTCGACGTCGACGGAACCGTGATCCTCGAGGACGAGACGCTCTCTCCCGGTGTGGTCGAAGCCGTGGAGTTCGCGCGATCGCGCGGTCACGAGGTGATGCTCGCAACGGGCCGCAGCTGGGACAGCACGCACACGATCATGGAGCGCCTGGGCATCTGGCCCGAGTACGCGGTGTGCTCCAACGGCGCGATCGTCATGAAACGCGTCGGGGGCGGCGACGCCCACGGATACGAGCGCGCCCACACCGAGACCTTCGACGCGTCGGAGGTGCTGACGCTGCTGCGTGAGCACCTCGCGGATGCCCGCTACATGGTCGAGCTGCCCGACGGCACCCGCCTGTACACCGAGTACCTCGAGGACTGGAACCTGCGCGGTGCGGGGCACGTGAGCTTCGAGGAGCTCAGCCACCAGCCCGTCTGCCGCGTCGTCGTCGTCTCGCCCGGCAAGAGCGACGAGGACTTCGTCGATCTCGTGGCGCGCATCGGCCTGAACCAGGTGTCGTACGCGATCGGGTGGACGGCCTGGCTCGACATCGCCCCGATGGGCGTCGACAAGTCGACGGCGCTCGAGCTCGTGCGGGGCTGGCTCGGCATCGCCCCCGAGCGCGTTCTCGTCATGGGCGACGGCCGCAACGACATCGGCATGTTCGAGTGGGCGGTGCAGCACGGCGGTCGCGCCATCGCCATGCGCCAAGGCCCCGCCGAGGTGCACGAGGCGGCCAGCGAGATCGGCCTGTCGGTCGACGAGGGCGGCGTGGCCGCGATCCTCCGCGCGCTATAGGCCCCCGCCGTCGCGAACCTTGTGGGGTGGGGCGGGTGGGGCGCCGCATCCGTTTGGCGCGTCTATCAGGGCTTGTCCAGACCGGCACGTCAGAATGGCGGCCAGGTACTCGATAGACTCGACGCCGTTCGACGGTGCTGCGAAGCACGCTGTCGGGAGGGTTGTCCGAGCGGCCGATGGACCTGGTCTTGAAAACCAGTGGGCAGAGATGTCCCGTGGGTTCGAATCCCACACCCTCCGCAAGAGCATCTGCACACTCCGCCGGACCTGGGGGTCGGCGAGAACGATCCGCCCCGAGAGGACCCGAGTGAGTACGATCAAGCCCGCCAAGCGCGGCCGCCGCACGGTGGCGCGTCACGGACGCCTCACCTCGCCGCATCCGTTCGCGCAACTGATGAAGGTGCTGGCCGTCGCCGTGGCGGTCGTGCTCGTCGCGGGCCTCGGGGTCGGCGGCTACGTGCTGTACGACCTGACGCAGAGCTACACCGCCGACGCGGTCGAGCTCGAAGGGCAGTCGGATGTCCCGCCCGACATCGGCGCGATCGAGGGAGGCGTGAACCTCTTCATCGCCGGCACCGACAAGTGCGAGCCCGAGTACGCCGACATCTTCGGCGATCGCTGCACCGGGCCCGACTCGGGCAGCGAGCTCAACGACGTGAACATGCTCGTGCACATCTCCGACGAGCCGCGCCGGGTGACGGTCATCTCCTTCCCGCGCGACCTGATGGTGCCGATCCCGTCGTGCACCGACGCGGACGGCAACACGTCGTCGGCGATGAGCAAGCAGCAGATCAACACGACCTTCTCCTACGGCGGCCTCTCGTGCACCGTGAAGACGATCTCCGAACTCAGCGGACAGGACATCCCCTTCGCCGCCACCGTGACCTGGGGCGGTGTCATCGAGATCACCAACGCGATCGGCGGCGTCGACGTCTGCGTCTCGGGCGGCATCCGCGACCGGTACACCGGGCTCGACCTCACCCCCGGGATGCACACGATCCAGGGCGTGGAGGCGCTGCAGTTCCTGCGCACCCGCCACGGCGTCGGCGACGGCGGAGACCTCGGCCGCATCTCGAACCAGCAGCAGTACATGTCGCGCCTGGTGAAGAAGCTCGTGAGCGAAGACGTGCTGTCGAACCCGGCGACGCTCTACAA
Organism: Microbacterium hatanonis; assembly: GCF_008017415.1. Taxonomy (NCBI): domain Bacteria; kingdom Bacillati; phylum Actinomycetota; class Actinomycetes; order Micrococcales; family Microbacteriaceae; genus Microbacterium; species Microbacterium hatanonis. Next base: position 911,414 of record NZ_VRSV01000002.1, read on the forward strand.
GCTCGCGTCGACCGCGCTCAGCAGCATCGACCCGTCGACGTCGCTCACGAACCCGCTGACGCTCGCGCAGATCGCCCTCGCGGTGAAGGACGTGCCGTTCGACGAGATCACGTTCATCCAGTACCCGACCGTGGCCGATCCCGCCGACGCGAACCGCGTGATCCCGAACAAGTCCGCCGCGACGGCGCTCTGGGACGCCCTCGCGACCAACCAGCCGCTCGAGCTGACCGGCGAGGCCAGCCAGGGCGACGGCGTGGTCGTGGTCGACCCGACGGAGGCTCCGACCGAAGAGCCGACGGATGCCGCCACCGAGGCGCCCGCCCCGACCGAGGGCGCGACCGAGGCCCCCGCGCCGACCGAGTCCGCTGTCGCTCTTCCCGACTCGATCGCCGGTGTCACGGCGGCGCAGGAGACGTGCTCGAACGGGAACCTGACAGGCATCGGCTGACCCGGCGCCACCGGAACCGACGAGGTGCTCGGATGTGGCGGGCGGCGCAGGTTCGGCGAGGCCTGCGCCACCCGTTACTATGGGTGGGTGCGTCCGCCGTTTCGGCGTCGGAAGCCTGGAGACGTCGCATAGTTCGGCCTAGTGCACCACCCTGCTAAGGTGGAGTCCCCTCACGGGGACCGAGGGTTCAAATCCCTCCGTCTCCGCCAGAGAATCCCCCGATCACTCGGGGGATTTCTTCGTTCCGGTTGCTCGAGAGGCGGGGGCCCTACCGGCGCTGGTCGCCCGAGGGGTCGGTCGGAGCGTCGTCCGCTGCGTCCGCGCTCGCCGTCTCGCCTCGCGTGGCACCGGTGCGGGAGTGCGCGCGCTGCTCGGCCTCGAGGCGTTCCGCCTCGTCGCCGCTGATCGCCTCGCCGCGGGCGACGAGCCCGGCGACGTCGGACAGCGGGATCTGCTTGAGGAAGATCGCGAGCACGAGGGCGATGGCGATGAACGGCACGAGGTACCAGAACACCGGGGCCAGGGCATCGGCGTACGCCGTCACCACCCCCTCGCGCAGGGCGTCGGGCAGCCCGTTCAGCACCGACGGATCGATCGTCGCGGTGGCCTCGCCCGCCTGCTCGGCGCTCGCGCCGGCGTCGGTGAAGACCGCCGTGAGGTTCTCGGTCAGTCGCGTGGTGAACAGCGTGCCGAACACGGCGGTGCCGAGGGCGGCGCCCACCTCGCGGAAGTAGTTGTTCGTGCTCGTGGCGGTTCCCACGTCGGACGCGGGGACGGCGTTCTGCACGACGAGCACGACGACCTGCATGATGAGGCCGAGCCCCGCGCCGAAGACGAAGAGGTAGACGCAGATGAGCCAGATCGGGGTGGAGGCGGCGAGCGTCGTCATCGCGACCATCGCGATGCCGGTGGTGATCGTGCCGACGATCGGGAAGATCTTGTAGCGACCGGTCTTCGTGATGAGCAGGCCCGAGGCGATGGAGGTGCCGAGCAGGCCCACCATCATCGGCAGCATGAGCAGGCCGGATGCTGCGGCCGAGGTGCCCGACGACATCTGCAGGAACGTCGGTACGAACCCGATGGCGGCGAACATGCCGATGCCGAGGGCGAGCCCGATCGCGGTCGCGTTGACGAACACCCGGTTCTTGAACATCGACAGCGGCATGATCGGGTCGGCGGCGCGCGACTCGGTGAAGATGAACAGCGCCGCCGACGCGACGAGGCCGAGTCCCCAGGCCCAGGTGACCGTCGACGTCCAGCCGAACTCCGTGTCGCCGCCGAAGTCGGTGAAGAAGATGAGGCAGGTGGTGGCGGTCGACAGGAACAGCACGCCGAGCCAGTCGATGGGCTTGGTGCGACGCTTCGTGGGCAGCTTCAGGGCGAAGACGGCCACGAGGAAGGCCGCGATGCCGACCGGGATGTTGATGTAGAACGCCCACTGCCAGGTGAGGTGGTCGACGAAGAAGCCGCCGAGCAGCGGCCCGCCGACCGCGGCGAGGCCGAAGACGGCGCCCAGCGGGCCGAGGTACTTGCCGCGCTCGGAGGCGGGGACGATGTCGGCGATGATCGCCTGCGACAGGATCATCAGGCCGCCGCCGCCGAGACCCTGGAGGGCGCGGAAGACCACGAACATCCAGAAGTCGGTCGCGAACGCGCAGCCGATCGAGGCGAGCGTGAAGATCGCGATGGCGATCATGAACAGCCGTCGCCGGCCGAGCACGTCGCCGAACTTGCCGTAGATGGGCATGACGATGGTCGTCGCGAGGATGTAGGCGGTGGTGATCCACACCTGGTGCGAGACGCCGCCCAGCTCGCCGACGATGGTCGGCATCGCGGTCGAGACGATCGTCTGGTCGAGGCTGGCGAGCAGCATCCCGGCGATGAGCGCGGAGAAGATGATCCAGATGCGCCGCTTGGTCAGCAGCATCGGGGCATCGGCCGCGCGGACGGTCTTCACGGTGTCGGTGGTCATGGGCGTCCGATCGAGGGGTTCTGGCTGGCGAACAGGGCGAGGGCCGCGGAGACGCGACGCTCGAAGATGGCGAGGTACGGGTCGGTGTTGCTCGGCTGCATGAACTCGTGAGTCGTGGCGCGCGAGAGGGTGCCGACGATCTGGGCGGCGGCCTGGGCGCGCAGGTCGCCGGGGGCGAGGTTCTCGCGCTTCTCGATCAGCTCGGCGTCGAACTGCTCGCCCTGCACGACGACCTCCAGCATCCGCCCCAGCAGCCGGGGCTCGCGGTCCACCGCGGCGACGAGCTGCGCGACCGTGTCGGGCGCGATGTCGAGGGTGTGCCAGCGGGCTTCGTGCAGGAGGGCGAGGTCCAGCAGGAGCGAGGGGGAGAGGGCGGCGCCGGCGTCGTCCTTCCTCAACAGGAAGGCCTCGATGGCGGCGTCGTCGGATCGCTGGATCGGGAAACCCAGCACCGCGTCCTCCTTGGAGGCGAAGTAGTTGAAGAACGTGCGACGCGAGACGTCCGCCGCTGCGGCGACGTCCTCGACGGTGAAGCCGGACAGTCCGCGTTCGGCGGTGAGGACGCGGGCGGCGCCGATGAGTGCGCGCGTCACATCGAGCCGGCGCTGGTCCCGGCGGTCGTTTGCACTATCAATCACGGAGTGCAGTATTGCACTCTGTGATCAATGATGCAAAAACTATGTCGCGGCGGTGCGGCGCCGGTGCCGCCGCACCGCCGCACGATTCGCGCACCGCACCGAGCAGTACCGCTGGCGACCGTTGCGGGTCACGTCGACGACGACATTCCTGCACGGGTCTCCGGGTTCGTCCCCCGCCTCGCAGCGCCGGAGGCGCGTCATCCCCCGGGTGGTGAGATGCAAGGCGGTCCCGACGGAGATGACGGCGTCGAGGACGTGGGCGAGAGACTGCTCCTGGTCGCGGTAGTGGAGGTGCCACCCCTCGCCGTCGTGATCGGTCAAGCGCGGGTAGGCGGCGATCGCCGCCATCCGCCCGTTCAGCACGATCGCGCGGGCTTCGGGGGTGCGGGCATCGACGACCCGGAGCCAGCCGTCCAGCACGTGGCGCGTGCGCGCGTGATCGTCGGGGCCGAGAGTGAACTCCATGGTCATACCGAACTCGCGAGTGCGAGCCTCGATGCCCTCGCGGTCGGCAGGCCAGTCGTTGGCGAGCGATGCCGCGAGCAGCACCGCGTACTCTCCGTAAGGGTTGAGATGCATAAGACCATGACATCACAGTGGAGTCATGGATGCCCTGCCGCTCGATCCCGTCCGCTTCTCGCCCTCGTCCGTCGACCTCCACGAGCACGCCTGGGAGACGGAGTCCGCGCACCGCACGAGCGAGGGGCGTCTGCTCTACGTGCGCTGCACCGGCTGCGGCGTGCGGCGTGTCGATCTGCAGCCCGACCCCCGCGTTCCGCCCGTCGCGGTCAGTGCACCGACCACTCCCGCCTCAGCCCGCGAGCTCCTGCAGATGGCGGTATCCGCCCTTGAAGTAGAGGAGCGGTGACCCGGTGTGCCACTCGGGCGCGCTCATCTCGACGACGCGGCCGATGATCACGAGGTGGTCGCCCGCCTCGTACTCCGCCCATGCCTCGCAGTCGACCCACATGAGCGTGTCGTCGATGACGGGGTTGCCGGAGAGGGCGGGGCGCCAGGCGATGCCGGCCCACTTGTCGGTGCCCCTCCGGGCGAACTGGTTGGAGATGTGGTGCTGGTCGTGCGCGAGAACATTCACCGTGAAGCGACCGCCGGCGGCGATGCGCGGATACGTCGTCGAGGTGCGCATGACGCTGAACGAGACCAGCGGCGGGTCGACCGAGACGCTGTAGAACGACTGGCACGTGAAGCCCACGGGTTCGCCGTCGGCGATTCCGCTGACCACGGTGATCCCGGACGCATAGTGCCCCAGGGTGTCGCGGAAGACGCGGGCGTCGATGGTCGGGGGAGCGAAGAGCGAATCAGACATGGTGTTTCCTCCTATCGATGAGCGCAATCGACGCCGACGAGAGGTGACGCGGCTGGTGCGCGCCGGTCTCGTCCGGTCCGATTGACAGGAATAACGGAGACGGGATGCGGCGCGGTCGCTGCCGAGCGCTGATCCAGGTCTCCCACACCACCGAGATCTTTTGGCCCGGCGGCCCGCAACGGCTTACGTTGCAGGACCGAGTCTGCACGCGCGGTGTTACGTGCGCGTTGCGTCGTGGAAGCTGGGGGGTTTCCGAGCGCCGGGTGGCTGCGCATCGTCTCCCCTTTCCGTGGCTCGGAAGGGCGCGGCGGGTCGTCTCGACCGAGACATGATTCTTCTCCCGTACTCCCGCGCCGGTTTCGGCGAAAGTTCTCGCTTTCGGGGGTCATGAGACTGCTGTTTTGTCGGAGCTGCGCGCAAAACCTGCCATCTCCGCCCTGTCGTGTTCCGCTGAGCGGAAGACCTCGCGTTCTGGATCGCGGGTTGTCCCGGCGGGTGTCGGCCCGAGGCGCTGCGCCGTCAGAAGGGCGCGGGCGCGCAGCATCCGATTCATTGACGGTGCACAGAATCGCCGATAGCCTCGCCACGATATGTCGGGGCAGGCAACATTTGTGCCCGACCGTTCCAGCCATGCACTCAAGGGAGATTGCACATGAAGCGACCCGTCTACCGGTGGGGGGCCGTGGCAGCCGCCGCCGGCGTCGCCATCAGCCTCGGCGTCACGCCGACCGCCGCCTTCGCGGAACCGGAGGAAGAGGACTACAAGGTGCTCGTCGTCGGGAAGACCCTCGGGTTCCGGCACTCGCACATCGACGACACGACCAACGCGCTCATCCTGCTGGGCCAGCAGAACGGGTTCACGGTCGACGTCTGGGATCCGGCGATCGGAAACTCGCCCGGTCAGCCGGCGCTGTCGCTCGCGACGACGCCCTTCACCAGCACCGCCGACCTCGATCAGTACGCCACCATCGTCTTCGCCTCGCCCGTAGACGGGACCAACAGCCAGAACCCCGCCAGCCCCCGACTGCTCGACGACTCCGAGCTCGCCGCTTTCCAGGGCTACATCCGCGGTGGCGGAGGCTATCTCGGTCTGCACGCCGCCACCGACACCATGCACGCCGTGCCCTGGTACAGCGAGCTGACCGGCGGGGGCGCACGTTTCCGCAACCACCCCGCGCAGCAGCAGGCCACGATGAGGGTCGAGAACCCCGGTCACCCCTCGACGACGATGCTGCCGACCGAGTGGTCGCGCTACGACGAGTGGTACAACTTCACGACCAACCCGCGCGAAGACGTGCACGTGCTCATCACCCTCGACGAGACGACCTACAACCCGGGCAACGGCCGCATGGGCGCCGACCACCCGATCGCGTGGTGCCAGAACTTCGAGGGCGGGCGCTCCTGGTACGAGGGTGCCGGCCACACGGATGCTTCGTGGACCGACCCCGTCTTCCTCGAGCACATCCTGCGCGGACTGGAATGGACAGCAGGACTCGTCTCGGGCGGCGGCGACTGCGTCACGTTCCCCGAGGTCGACGGAGTGCTGGCCGGCGCGGCCGGTGACGAAGCGGTCAAGGCTGCCGTGCAGGGCCACCTCGCCGCGGCGAAGACGGCGGATGCCGCCGACGCCCACGCCGACGCGATCGCGTCGCTGCTCCAGGCGCAGCGCGCCGCGGCCGGTCTCGACGACGACGCTCTCGACGCGAAGATCGCCGACCTCCTCGAGTGGCAGCGCGGGCTGACCGCCGACGGCCCGACCGATGCCGACGGCGTGCCGATCGACGTGTCGATCGTCGACGCACCGGGCGCTCTCGCGCTCACCGTCGCCGACTTCGGCGAGTCGGTGCGCCTCACCCAGGAGTCGGGCTTCACCGATCGGTGGCGCTTCACCGCGGGGCTCCCGACCGTCAAGGTCTCGGACTCGCGCAACGCCACCCAGGCGGGTGCCAGCGGGTGGGCGGCGTCCGGCCAGTCGTCGGCGTTCGTCTCGGGCACGTCCACGATCGGCGCCGAGAACCTCGGATGGGCCCCGAACCTGGTGACCCCCCGCGACGGGGTGTCGGCGGGGCCGCAGGTCGCGACCGCCGTCGACGGCGGCACGGGCCTCGCGGTCGCTTCAGTGCTGGCCTCGGCGACGCCCGAGGGACGCCGCGGCGTGACCGATGTGAACGCGTGGCTGTACCTCGACGCGCCGCTCGGAACCGCCGAGGGCGACTACTCGGCGCGACTGACGCTGTCGCTGTTCCCGACCGACTGATCGACCGACGCGGGGGTGGGGCTTCGGCCTCACCCCCGCACAGATAGGAGAACCGCGGATGCTGCGGACCCGCCCGATGATCGTCGCGTCGCTCGCCCTCGCGGCCCTGCTCGGGGGTGCGCCCGCTGCGACCGCGCTGGATGCACCCGCGAGCGCGACCGCCGAGACCAGCACGACCTGGGCGGTGGCCCCGGCGTCGGCGGAGGGCCCGGACGGGCGGGTGTCGTTCCGGCACACGATCGATCCGGGAGGGTCGGTGGAGGAGTTCGTCGCGGTGACGAACTTCAGCGCCGCCGCCGCGCCGTTCGCGATCTACGCGAGCGACGGGGTCGTCACGGAGGCCGGCAATTTCGACCTCCTGCCGTCGGGTGAGGCCCCCGTCGACAGCGGCACGTGGGTGAGCATCGGCGAGGTGGAGGGGGCGACTCCCCGTGACGGTGGCGGGATCGTCATCGACGTGCCCGCCGGCGCGACCACGCTCGTCCCTCTCCGCGTCGACGTCCCCGAAGAGGCGACGCCCGGCGATCATCCGGCCGGCGTCGTGGCCGAGCTCGCCCGCGGCGACGGCGAATCGGTGCAGGTCGCCTCGCGCGTCGGGGTGCGACTGCACCTCCGCGTGGCGGGCGATGTGGTCGCATCCGTCGTTCCCGGCTCGATCACCACGTCGTATTCGCCGTCGTGGAACCCGTTCGCCCCCGGCACGCTGACGGTGGATTACGTCATCTCCAACGAGGGCAACGTGCGCCTCGGTGCGACCACGACGACGCAGGCCGCGGGCCTGTTCGGCATCGGGGGCGCGAGTGCCGCGGGCGAGCAGCGCGAGATCCTGCCCCGCCAGCAGACGGCCGCCTCGGCGACAGTCGCGGTGTGGCCGGTCTTCTTCGCCTGGGGCGAGGTGGCCGCGGTGCCGACGATCGTGGGCGAGGACGCCGTGCAGGCCGCTCTCGTCGCGTCCGCGACACCGTTCACGGTCTGGACGATCCCCTGGTCGCAGCTCGCCCTGCTCGCCGTGGCCGCGCTGGTCGTCGTACTGATCGTGCGCGCCCGGACGCGGTCGGAAGCGCGCGTGCAGGCTCGCATCGCCGCGGCCGTCTCCGCGGCCGCAGCGCCCTCATCCGCCGTCGGATCGCCCACGGACGACCCCGCGCAGCCGGACGGCGCCGTGCAGCCGGAGAACGCCCTGCAGCCGGACGACGCCGCACGTGCACGGGCTGTGCCCGAGCGCACGGTCTGAGTCCGCACGCAGCCCGTGCGCTCGGGCATAATCCGTGTGCTCGGCGTCAGAGCGGGATCGAGCGTGCGGATCCGTCGCGCTCGAAGACGTGCACCGCATCGTCGGCGAGGCGCTCCCACCCGGCGGTGTCGACGCCGGATGTCGCCACGACCCGCGCCCCGGTGGGGAGAACGGTCGTCGCCAGCACGTTGTAGGCGTCGTCATGCCCGGGCGGCAGGTGGGCCTGAGCGACCCCGCGACGAGCGAAGGCGGGCAGCGGCGGATCGACGGTGCCCGGGCAGTGCACGACGACGAGCGTCCCGTCGACGATGAGCATCGCGTTCAGGCACGCGGACGGATAGAGCTCCCGTACCCGAACCACCGCGGCCGCGATACCCGACTCGGGTGAGACGGATGAGCGCAGCTCGCGCCGCACGACAGCGAAGTACACCTCGCTGTCGGTGGTGCCCCGCAGTCCGTCCCGTTCGCGGGTGGTCAGAGTGTCGAGCGCGTGCGCGCGGGGCACGAGCGCTCCGTTGTGCGCGAAGGCGACGTCGTCCGCGACGAAGGGCTGCAGGTTCTCCGGGGCGACCGCGGTGCCGGCGCTGGCGAAGCGCAGATAGATCAGAGAGACCTCGGCGGACTCGACGAGAGGAGCGTCGTGGGCGGGAGTGAGGCCGGTGCGGACGAGGAGTGAGTCATCGGCGGCGGCGGTCCGGGCGTACCCCCACCCGTCGGCATGAAGCGTCGAGAGGTCGAGGAACGCGCTCAACAGTGTCGCGCCGAGGGCGGCGCCGGGCGTCATCGGGTGCGGGGCGATCGTCCCCAGCATCCTCGACATCCGGCCACCTTCACATTGGATCCAGTTATGTTACGTTTGGATCCTACTGCTCCCCTGGGAAGGTCCATGAACTCGATGCCCGTGGCGAATTCGCCGTCGACGACCTCCGCCGAGACCCCTGCCTCGCAGCCGATCGATGTGGCGCGAGAGCGGGCCCGGACGGCCGGTTCGTGGAACGCGCGGCACTTCAACGCCGCGGGCGCGGCCCTCCCGTCGCTGCAGGTCGTGACGACCACGGTCGAGCACCTGCGGCTCGAGGAGGCGATCGGCGGCTACGAAGCGGCGATCGAGGTCAAGCCCCGCATCGAGGCCGTCTACGACTCGGCGGCGCGCCTCGTCGGCGCCGAACGCCACGAGATCGCGCTCCTCGACAGCGCGTCGACGGGGCTGCGGGTCGTGCTCGACGCCCTCCGGCCCCGTGCCGGAGCCCGCATCATCGCCTCGCGCAGCACCTATGTGAGCCACGCCTTGCACCTCATGACCCTCGCCCGCGAAGACGGGGTCGACCTCGAGATCGTGCCGGCCGGAGCCGACCGCCTCCTCGACCTCGATGCGCTCGAGAGGATGCTGGCCGAAGGCCCGCCCGCGATCGTCACGGCGGCGCACGTGCCCACCTCGTCGGGGCTGGTCGAACCCGTCGCCGCGATCGGCGCGCTCGTGCGCTCGTACGGCGGCTTCTTCCTGCTCGACGCCACCCAGTCGGTCGGCCACCTCGACACCGATGTGCGAGAGATCGGATGCGACGTGCTCGTGACGACCGGCCGCAAGTTCCTCCGGGCGCCCCGGGGGACGGGCTTCGCCTACGTCGGAGCGAGCGCGTTCGAGCGCCTCCTGCCCACGGCGCCCGACGTGCGCGGCGCGCAGTGGACGTCCGCGTCCGACTGGCATGTCGACGAGTCCGCCCGGCGCTTCGAGACCTGGGAGGCCTCGATCGCCGGTCGGTTGGGTCTCGGCGTCGCCATCGACGAGGCGCTGGAGCGCGGCATGCCGCAGACCCAGGAGTGGCTCACCGCGACCGGACGCGCCGTCCGCGCGGCGTTGGCCGAGATCGACGGCGTCGCGCTCGGCGAGGCGATCGACACTCCGTCGGCGATCGTGACCTTCGTCGTCGAGGGCGTGCCCTCCGCCACCGTCGTGACCGAGCTCGCCCGCGACCGCGTGCGCGTGGTGTCGGTGCCTGCCACCCACGGCCAGTGGGATCTCGGCGACCGCGGCATCTCGGCGGTCGTGCGTGCCTCGGTGCACGTCTACAACGACGAGAATGACCTCGCGACCCTCATCGACCGGGTCGCCAACATCGCTCGGACGCATCGGGCGGGAGGGGCATGAGCGTGGTGGAGACCGATGTCGTCGTGCTCGGACTCGGAGTGCACGGCTCGGCGGCGGTCGCGAGCCTCGCGCGTCGCGGGCACCGGGTCATCGGGGTGGAGCGCTTCGCAACGGGCCACGTGCGCGGGTCGTCGCACGGTCGCACCCGCATGATCCGACGCGCCTATCCGAACCCCGTCTGGAACGGTTTCGTGGCCGAGGCCTACGAGGCGTGGGCGGCACTCGAGCGCGAGAGCGGCCGCACGCTGATCCATCGCACCGGTGGCGTGTACGCCCACGAGGGCGCCTCGCAGCTGCAGGGTCCCGACTGCGTCGCGCTCCCCGATGCCGCCGCCGTCGCCGAGGTGTTCCCCGGCCTGCGGATCCCCGAGGGGTACGGCGCCGTCTACGACCCGAACGCCGGGGTCCTGGAGGCCGAGGACGCTCTCGACGCGCTCCGGACGAGCGCGGTGCGCAACGGCGCCGACCTGCGCTTCGGTGCGCGGGTCGACGGCTGGGACACGACGTCGTCCGGGGTCGTCGTGCGCACGGGCGACGACGAGATCCGCGCCGAGCGCCTGGTCGTGGCGCCGGGCTCCTGGGCGGCACGGATGCTGCCGGCCCTCGCGCCGCTGGTCGAGGTCTGGCGCATCCTCACCCTCACCGTCGCCGCCGGACAGCCCGTCGCGATGCCGCCGCGGCTCGGCGCCTTCTCGATCGATCGACCCGAGGGGCTCGTCTTCGGCATCCCCGATGCCGCCGGGAACGGACTCAAGATCGGCGTCGACGCCGGACCGGTGTGGGACCCCGAAGAGCCCGTCGCTCCCGCGACCCCCGCTGAGATCGATGCACTGCGCGCGCTGATGTCGGACTTCGTCCCGGGCATCGACACCTCCGTCGTCGAGGCCGCGGCGTGCCTGTACACGATGACCGAGGACAAGAGGTTCGTCCTCGGACCGCTCGCCGACGGTCCCGAGGTCATCGCCGTCTCGGCATGTTCGGGACACGGGTTCAAGTTCGGTGCGGCCGTCGGCGACGCGGTCGCCGACCTGCACGAAGGCCGGTCGCGCGACGACCTGTCGTTCATCTCGACCGCGAGACGAGGGCTCTGAGATGGCCGTCGCTCTCGCCGCCCCTCACCGCGCCGCCGTCATCGCGGGCGAGCAGGCGATCGCCGCCGGCGGCAACGCGCTCGACGCGGCGCTCGCCGCCGCAGCGATGCTGACGGTCGTCTATCCCCACCAGTGCGCCGTCGGCGGAGACCTCATCGCCCTCGTGCGCGATCCGTCGGGTGCCACGACCGCCGTGATCGCCGCGGGCACCGCGCCTGCGGCGATCGAGACGGTGTCGGCGGAGTGGGAGGCGGTGCCCCGCCAGGGCGCGCATTCCGTCACCGTGCCCGGGATGGTCGCGGGCTGGGAGGCCATCGCCGCGCTCGGCGCCGTGCACGGTCTCGCACCGGCCTTCCGCCGTGCCGCAGACACGGCCCGAGAGGGCGTCACCGTCAGCGCGGGGCTCGCGCGCGCCATCGCGTCGAGGGCCGAGGGCATCCTCGCCGACCCCGGGCTGTCCGCCGTCTTCGCACCGCGGGGTGCCCTGCTGACCGACGGCGACACCTACCTGCAGCCGGCTCTCGCCGACACGTTCGACCGCCTCGCCGAGGATCCGACCGACTTCTACTCCGGTGCGACCGCCGACATGCTCGTCGAGGCCCTCCGCGGAGCGGGCGGCGCGCACGCCCTCGCCGACTTCGCCGGCTACGCCCCCGAGATGACGCCCGCGCTGTCGACCGACCTCGACGGGCGCACCTGGTCGGTCGCGCCGCCGCCGTCGGCGGGCGCCCTCGTGCCGGGTGTGGTGTCCGCAGGTCTCGACGCGGAGGGGAACCCGGATGCTGCGGCCCTCGTGGCCGCGAGCGCACGCGGCGTCGCCGCCCGCGGCGCGCACCTCGGCGATCCGCGGATGGGACCGATCGACGTCGATGCCCTGCTCGACCTCGCGGCGGGCGCCGGTTCGACGGTCGGGGAGTCACGCGCGAGCGGCGACACGGCATCGGTGGCCGCGATCGACGACGCCGGATGGGCGGTCACGATCGTCCAGAGCGTCTACTTCACCTTCGGCGCCGGCTTCCTCGACCCCGCGACGGGCGTGCTGTTCCACAACCGCGGGAGCGCGTTCAGCACCGACCCGGCATCGCCCGCGGCCGTGCGCGCGGGCGCGCGCCCACCTCACACCCTGTGCCCCCTCATCGTGGAGGACGCCGAGAACCTCGTGGTCGCCGGTTGCCAAGGCGGCCGCGCGCAGCCCTGGATCCTCGCGCAGCTCTTCGCCGCCCGGTCGTCGATGCGAGAACCGTTCGACGCGCTGCTCGCCCGGCCCCGCTGGATCGTCGGCGACGTCGACCTCGGGTTCGATCGGCTCACCCTGGCCGCCGAGCCCGGAATCGTGCCCGAGGCGCTCGACGGCGCTCGTGCCGCGGGCATCCCCGTCGCCGACCTGCCCGCCCTCGCCGACGTCGCCGGGCACGTGCAGCTCGTGCGGCGACGCGACGGCCACCTACTCGACGCCGCGAGCGACCCCCGAGCCGACGGTGTCGGCGTCGTCACCCTTTGACACTGGAGGAGAACCCCATGACCTCACGCATCTGGAGCGACCCGCTCACGCCTACCGAGATCGACGAGATCACTGCGCTGGTGCGCGCAGACGCGCGCATCGGCGAGCGCCCGCGGTTCTGGGGCATCGCCGTGGAGGAGGGGCTGGCCCGTGCTCTCGCGCCGGGTCAGGGGCGCCCGGTGCGACTGGTGGTCATGAACCCCGACGCGCACGCTGCGTGGGAGGTCACCGGGTGGACGTCGGGCACCGACCGCGACGCGGTGCTCTCCGGGTGGGCCGACGTCGACGCCAAGCGCCCGGGCGTCTCATCGGATGAGGCGCGGGCGATCGCTCAGGCGGCACGCAACCACCCGCTCATCGTCGAAGCACTCGCCAAACGCGGCATCCACGACACCTCGCTCGTGTGGGTCGACCCCGAGTCGATCACGGGCTTCGAACCCGAGGACCTCGCCGACCGCCGGCTGTCGTGGGGAACGGTCTGGTACCGCGAGAGCGTCGACGACAACGGTTACGCGCGGCCCGTGGCGGGTCTCGTGCCGATCCTCGATCTCGAGACCCTCGACGTCATCCGCATCGAAGACCACGGCGTGATCCCGATGGCCAGCGAGTCGGGCAACTACCGCTCGGGCACCTGGGGCCCCGACCGCGAGGTCGCCCCGCTGGAGATCACCCAGCCGCAGGGGCCCGGATTCGACGTGGACGGGCACCGCGTCACCTGGCAGAACTGGTCGTTCAACATCGGGTTCACCCACCGCGAGGGTCTCGTGCTGCACGACATCTCCTACCGGGACGGCGACGTCGACCGCTCGGTGATGCGCCGGGCGTCGATCAACGAGATGTACGTGCCCTACCTCGACTCCGACCCGACCGCGTACCGCAAGAACTTCTTCGACTGGGGCGAGTACGGCGCCGGGCCCCTCACCGCCTCCCTCGAACTGGGGTGCGACTGCCTCGGCGAGATCCGCTACTTCGACGCGCACGTGCTCGACGGCAACGGCGAGGCGATGACGATCTCCAACGGCATCTGCCTGCACGAGGAGGACCACTCGATCCTCTGGAAGCACGTGAACACCCGCACCGGCGAGGCCGACGTGCGCCGTTCGCGCCGGCTGGTGATCTCGTTCTTCGCGACGGTGGCGAACTACGACTACGGGTTCTACTGGTCGCTCTACCAGGACGGGAACATCGAGCTGGAGATCAAGCTCACCGGCATCCTGTCGGTCTCCGGCATCGACGACGGCAAGATGCCCTCCTTCGGGCGCATGGTGAGTCCGAACGTGCAGGCGCCGACCCACCAGCACTACTTCGCCATCCGTCTCGACACCGCCGTCGACGGGCCGTTGAACCGGCTCGTCGAGGTGCACGCGGAGGTCGAGGAGGACGACGAGCTGAACCCCTGGGGGAACGCGGTGAAGATGGTGTCGGAGACCATCTCGTCGGAGAAGGATGCGGCGCGCATGGCCGATGCGTCCCGTGCCCTGCACTGGCGTATCGAGAACACCGAGAACACCAACCGCTTCGGAGAGTCCACGGCGTACCGCCTGTCGGTGCTCAACACCACGCGCCTGTTCGCCAAGCCCGGGAGCATCGTGGCGCGCAAGGCGCCCTTCGTCGGCAAGCACCTGTGGGCCACCGCCTACGACGCCTCGGAGCGGTTCATCGCGGGGGAGTATCCGAACCAGGCGCCCCTCGAGGCCGAGGGCATCACGGCCTGGCAGCAGGCCGACCGTCCGCTCGACGGCGCCGAGCTCGTGGTGTGGCCGATCGTCGGTGTGCACCACTACCCGAAGCCCGAGGAGTGGCCGATCATGCCGGCCCACAAGATCGGACTCCGCCTCGAGCCCGACGGCTTCTTCGTGCGAAACCCGTCGCTCGACGTCCCGCCGTCCGAGGAGGCCGCCTGCCACGCGCCGACCGGCGCGAACGGCCACGACGGTCACGACCACGACGGTCACGCTCACGTGCAGCACGGCAGCGACGACCCGCACGCGCACCACCACGATCACCACTGATGCCGGCGGAACTGCTGCACGCGGGAGCGTTGGGGGCTGCCGGCCTCGGAACCTGCTGCGTCGCCCTCGATGCTCCGCGACCGCGGCTGCGAGAGCTGTCGCTGTCGATCGTGATGTTCCTGGCGATGCTCGACGTCGTCACGGCCGCGCACCTCGTGCCCGTGGTCGGGTGGAGTGCGCTGACCGTCGCCCTCGCCATGGCGCTCGGGGCGAGGCGGCGGCGTCCGACCGAGCCCGCGGCGGTCGTGGGGATGCGCGTGCACTCCGCGATCGGGGCGATCCTCATGGCGGGGCTGATGCTGGCGATGTCGGGCGGACCGGTCGTGACCAGCGGGTCGCACCACGGCGGTTCGGTCGCTTCGCTCGTGCTGCCGCTGGTCGCCGCGATCGCCCTGTACGCGGCCTGGTCGGCGACGCGCCTGCGTCGCGCGCACCTGCTCGAGCGGGTGCAGTACGTCAGCATGGCCGTCTCGCTGCTGCTCCTCGCCGGCGCGGCCCTCGGCTGAGCCCAAGGTTCGCGTACCGGTATGCGACTCAGAAGGGTGCCGCGGCTTCGGGTGGGTGATCGTCGTCGGGTGCGGGCCGGAAGACCGGCACCTTCCGTTGCGGTTGCACGGCGAAGCGTCTCCCGCCCGGGGAGGTCCATTCGAGGGCGCCCCCGCTGTCGGGGATCTGGGTGACCCGCCACCCGCCGTGATGCTTGATCGTGTGATGCCCGACGCACAGGGGCGCGAGGTTGGCGAGTTCCGTGGTGCCGCCGTGTTCCCAGGCGAGTTGATGGTCGATCTGGCACCGGCGGGCCGGTGTTCCGCATCCGGGTGCCATGCAGGTCTCGGCCCGCCACTCCACCAGCCGGCGCAGCGGCAACGGGGTGCGGTATTGGTCTCGCCCGACGGAGAGCACCATCCCCGTCTCGGGGTGGGTGAGCACCCGCATCCACCCGTCGGCGCTACCGCAGAGTTCCCGGGCGTGGTCGATGGGGATCGGCCCGACCCCCTCCACCACTCCCGGTGCGGTCTGCGCGTGCTCGTCGTCGAGCAGCGACAGTGCGGGGACGGTGACCGCAACAATCGCGTGGATTACGCGGGCCGCGTCGGGGTGGGCCGGGACGTCGCCGTCGACGAGAAGATCGACCATGACGTCCGCGCGCAGTTCGTCGAGGGAGCGTTCCTCGCCCTCCCGGTCGCCGAGGGTCTTTGCGATCGCGGTTGATCGGTTGTGAACCGCGTGCGCTTTCACCGCGGAGGTGTAGAGCATCACCCAGCTCATCCCGTCCTCCGCCGGCTGCACCACCACCCGCCGCTCCCGAATCGCCTCCGCATGCCGCTCACTCAGCGTCGCCGCCCGCACCGTATCGACGAGCTTGCGCAGCAGGCGACGAAACGACCCGAGTGCGTGTGTGGTGGCGAGGTCGACGGCGAGCGGCACGACCTGGTCACGCAGCTCCGGTTCGACCTGATCGACGAGTTCGACGAACACATCCGCGTGCCGCTCCGTCGTCCGGGCATGGGAGAGCGCGTCGAGCATGGTCGGGTACCGGTTCACCAGGCCATCGGCGGTCACCAGCATCCGCTCCGCCGTGTGCTCCGTGACCTGCAACACCGCCGCGAGCTCCAACCGGAGGGACCGCATCAGGATCTCTGTCGTCTTTCCCCGGAACACCGCGGCTTCGGCCATCGCCTCCCGGCGGACGCTCTCGACGGGCTCGAACCGTTGCGCCGCGAACACCGACATCAACGTCGACACATCCGACACCGCATCCAGGCCGTCACGCCCCGCCGCGACAGGATCGGCGTCGGCGTCGAACCACTCCCGCTCCTCGAACCACTCCGGCGCCTCGGGCCACTCCGAGCCGTCGGCCTCCGGCTGCGGGGCATCGGCATCACGCCGCGTCTCGCCGCCAGCCGGGGTATCGCCGTTCGAGAACATGTCTACATTCTAGAACAAACATACGACACGCTGTCGGTAACGGGTCGCCCTGTGGAAACGTCGAGCGCACCCGCCGTCGTGGGTCCCGCACGCGCGGATCGGCCGAGACGCGCCGCCTGGCGTGGTGTCTCGGCCGATGGGTGTGTTTGGTGGGGAGTCGACCTCAGCCGGTGAAGACGGTCGAGCTGCGGCGCTCGTACCAGCGCGCGAGCTGCTCGCCCGCTCCGTGCACGTGGGCGCGCATCTGCGCGCTCGCGGCCTCGGCGTCGCCGCGCTCGATGGCCTCGATGATGCGCAGGTGCTCCTGGTAGTTCTCCTCGCGGTGGCGCTCGTCGTTGACCAGCAGCTGCGCGGAGACGTTGCGGGGGAAGGTCTCGTTGATCTCGGCGATCGCGCGTCCGAGGCGCGCGTTGGCCGACGCGAGCACGATCGTGTTGTGGAAGACGTCGTTCTCCTGACGGCTGTCGAGGGCGCGCGCGGGGGCGCCGCCGTCGACCGAGCGGTCGTACATCTCCTGGTTGGCGGCGCGGAGCCGGTCGAGGTCGCCGTGCGAGATGCGGCTGACGGCGCGCGCGGCGGCGAGGGCTTCGAGCTCGGCGCGCACCTCGTAGGCCTCGCGCACCTCCCAGGGGGCGGGGACGCGAACGACCGCGCCGCGGTTGGGGACCACGTCGATGAGCCCGCCGGTCTGCAGCTGACGGAGCGCCTCGCGCACCGGGGTGCGACTGACGCCGAAATCGCTCGCGAGCTCGGCCTGGCGCAGCTGCGCCCCGATGGGGATGTCGCCGCTCATGATCCGCGCTCGGATCTTCGCCGCGATCTCATCGACGAGAGCGTGAGCGGAGGACGCTTCGATCGTCTCATCAGCCATTCGGGTGTGTCTCCTCACCGACGCAGATGGTGCTGCGGCACCTCGGAACGGTACCAGAACTCGTTCTCGTGGACCCCGAACGGGCCGGAACGTCGCCCAGGTGAGTAACATTGGATCCATACTCATGATGTTAGGATCCACGTATGTCAGGGCTGGAAGTGATGACGGACATCCGCGTCCGGGTGCGCGGGCTCGCCCGCGAGGCCGAGGGCGTGCTGTCGGTGGAGCTCGAACCCCTCGGCGGAGCGCTCCCCTCCTGGACCGCCGGCGCGCACATCGACCTCGTCGTGCCCGGGGCGCCCGTGCGGCAGTACTCGCTCTGCGGCGATCCGTCGGCGCCGCGGTACCGGATCGCCGTGCTGCGCGAGAGCGACAGCCGCGGCGGATCCCGGGCCGTGCACGAACGACTGCGCCCGGGCGATGAGATCGTCGTCCGCGAGCCGCGCAACCACTTCGCGCTGGAGCCCGCCGAGCAGTACCTCTTCATCGCCGGCGGTATCGGCATCACGCCCCTCCTGCCCATGGTGCGCCAGGCGCAGGCGGCCGGAGCCCGCTGGCGGCTGCTCTACCTCGGCGGCTCGCGCGAGCGCATGCCGTTCCTCGACGAGCTCGCCGCCCTCGGCGGAGACGTCGCCGTCGTCGCCCGCGACGAGGGGACGCGGGCCGACCTGATCGCCGAGGTCGCCGCATCCCCCGACGCACTCGTCTACGCCTGCGGACCGGAACGGATGCTGACGGCCCTGGCCGAGGCGGTGCCCGACGCCGATGCCCGTCTCCGGCTCGAGTACTTCTCGGCCCCCGAGATCGCGTACGAGCCGGGCGGCCCCTTCCGCATCCGCCTCGATCGCAGCGGCCTCGAGCTCGAGGTGACCCCGGAGGAGTCGATCCTCGAGGTCATGCGCGGCGCCGGCGTGGAGGTGCTGTCCGACTGCGAGGAGGGCATCTGCGGCAGCTGCGAGACCCGCGTCGTCGAGGGCCAGCCCGAGCACCGCGACTTCGTCCTCACGGCGCAGGAGAAGGCGAACGGCGACTGCCTCATGGTCTGCGTCTCCCGCGCCTCGTGCCCGCTGCTCGTCCTCGACGCCTGAACCTCACCGACCGAACCGCACTGAAGGAGCGCATCGCATGCTCAAGCAGGAAGACAACGAGAAGATCACCCGATCGGGGCCCGGCACTCCGCTGGGCAATCTGCTGCGCTCGTACTGGCAGCCGGCCGCTCTGGTGTCGGAGATGCCGGGCGAGCGTCCGGTGAAGCAGGTGCGCATCATGAACGAAGACCTCGTGCTGTTCAAGAAGCGCGAGGGCTGGGGGCTGATCAGCCGCTACTGCGCCCACCGGGGCGTCGACCTGTCGTACGGGCGCCTCGAGGAGGACGGCATCCGCTGCCTGTACCACGGGTGGCTCTACAACGGCGAGGGTCGCTGCGTCGAACAGCCCGCCGAACCCGACCACAGCCAGTTCCTCGGCAAGGTGCGGATCGCCAACTACCCGTGCGTCGAGCGCAACGGCATCATCTTCACCTACATGGGCGCGGGCGACCCGCCGCCGTTCCCGCACTACGACTGCTTCGTCGCGCCGGAGGAGTACACCTTCGCGTTCAAGGGGCTGTGGGAGTGCAACTGGCTGCAGGGACTCGAGGGCGGCATCGATCCCAGTCACGTGTCGTTCCTCCACCGCTTCATCGAGGAGGACCCGCGCGAGATGTACGGGCAGCAGTTCGCCGAGGAGGTCGAGGGCACGGGCAAGAAGCTCTCGATGCTCGTCGGTGAGAGCTACCGCCCCGACATCGAGGTCGAGAACGCCGACCACGGCCTGCGCGTGTACGCCCTGCGCCAGCTCACCGAGGACATCAAGCACGTGCGGGTGACGAACCTGCTCTTCCCGAATGCGTTCGTCGTGCCGTTCGGCAACTCGAAGGTGTTCACGCAGTGGCACGTGCCGATCGATGACGAGACCTCGTACTGGTACATGATCTTCTACGACTTCGCCGAGCCCACCGACAAGGAGACGCTCCTCCAGCAGCGGCTCGAGGGCGTGAGCCTTCCGGAGTACCGGCCGCTGCGCAATCGCAGCAACAACTGGGGGTTCGACCCGGTCGAGCAGAAGGAGCTCACCTACACCGGCATGGGCCTGGACATCAACGTCCACGACCAGTGGGCGGTGGAGAGCATGGGAGCCATCCAGGACCGCACGGTCGAGCGCCTGGGGGTCTCCGACCGCGCAGTGAGCGCCAACCGCCGCCTGCTGCTCCGGGCGATCGAGGCGTTCGCGTCCGGGGCGCGCACCCCGTCGCATCCGCTCAGCGACACCGAGGCCGCGGAACTGACCGGTCCCATCGCGATGGACACGATCGCCGCGAACGACGCGTGGCAGACCCGCTGGGTCGAGCGCGAGCAGGAGCGCCGCGACGCGTCGCCGTGGGCGGGTCCCCTCGCCACCGCGGAAGCCACCGTCGATGCGTGAGCGCAACGTCGACGAGCGCCCCGTCTCCGAGAACGGCGGGGGCGTCTCGGCGCGGCCGATGCTCGCGGCCGAGCGCGACGGCTTCATCTCCCGCCACGACCTCTGGAGCGAGGCGCAGTACGCGGCCGCGGGCCAGATGCGCCGGGTGATGGATGAGATCGGCATCGAGATGGTGCGGTTCTCGTTCGTCGACCAGCACGGGATCCTGCGCGGCAAGACCATCACGCGGGCCGGCGTCGCCGCGGCGATGCGCTCTGGCCTGACGGTGCCGAGCTCGCTGCTGCTGAAGGACACCTCGGGCCAGTCGGTGTTCTCCGTCTTCTCCGCCGACACCGGGGTGGGCGTCGACGGCTTCAGCGGCGCCGGCGACATCGTGCTCGTGCCCGACCCCGCGACCTTCCGCGTGCTGCCGTGGACCGAGAACACTGCCTGGATCCTCTGCGATCTCCGCTTCCCCGACGGCGCCCCGGTGCCGTTCTGCACGCGGTCGATCCTGCGCACCGAGCTCGCGACCCTCGCCTCGCGCGGGTACGGCATGACGGTGGGCGCCGAGCTGGAGTTCCACGTCTTCCGGCTCTCCGACGAGGAGCTCGGGACGGCCCACGTCGCCGCCCCCGGCCGTCCGGGGGATGCGATGGTGTGCGCCCCCACGACGCGCGGGGCGCAGCTGCTGCACGAGGAGTCGCTGGACGCGATGCAGCCCCTGGTCGACGCGCTCTATCGCACCTTGACCCTGCTCGACCTCCCGCTGCGCTCCATCGAGCTGGAGTTCGGGCACAGCCAGTTCGAGATCACGATGGAGGCGGGGGATGCTGCGCGGATCGCCGATGCGATCGTGCTGTGCCGCATGGCGGTGCGCCGCGTCGCCCGCGGTCTCGGCTACCACGCGACGTTCATGTCGCGCCCCCAGGGCGCGGAGGGCGCTTCGACCGGCTGGCATCTGCACCAGTCGCTCTACGAGCTGTCGACGGGGGCGGCGGCCTTCGTCCCCGAGGCGGAGGGGACGACCCTGAGTCTCGTGGGGTCGGCGTACCTCGCCGGACTCCTCGCCCACGCCCCTGCTGCGGCGGCCTTCACGACCCCCACCGTCAACGGGTACAAGCGGTATCAGCCGTTCTCGCTCGCGCCCGATCGCGTGGCCTGGGGCATCGACAACAAGGGCGCGATGATCCGCGCGGTCGGCGGGGTGGGCGATCCGGCGACCCGGCTCGAGAACCGTTCCGGCGAGCCGGCGGCGAACCCGTACCTCTACATCGCGTCGCAGCTGATCAGCGGGATGGACGGCATGGAGCGCGGACTCGTCCCGCCCGCCCCCACCCTCGATCCCTACCGCACCGAGGCGCCGGCGCTGCCGGCGTCGCTCGGCGACGCCGTCGCCGCGCTCGTCGACGACGCCGCGTTCCGGTCGGCGCTCGGGGAGACGGTGGTGCACTGGTACGCGACGATCAAACGCGCCGAGTTCGATCGGTACCTCCGACACGTCTCCGACTGGGAGCAGCGCGAATACTTCGGGATCCTGTGATCCCGCGCCGAGGAAGAGAGCACGCATGAGCATCAGATCCCGTGTCGGCACCCTGCCGGCCCACGAGCCGTTCCTGCTCGCGGGGGAGTGGATCCCGGCCGGTGATCGCGCCCTCCGCGAGGTCGTCGACCCCGCGACGCAGGAGGTGCTCACCACCGTCGCCGATGCGACGGCCGCCGACGTCGATGCCGCGGTGGCCGCCGCCGTCGCGGCCCACGCCGATCGGCGTTGGCGGGGGATGGCGCCGCTGGATCGCGCCCGCATCCTGAACCGCGTCGCCGACCTCATCGAGGCCGACCTGGAGGAGCTTGCGATCCTCGAGACCCGCGACAACGGCAAGCCGATCGAACGCTCGCGCGCCGATACGGCCAGCGCCGCACGCACCTTCCGGCACTTCGCCGGTGCGCCGTCTCGTCTGGGCGGATCGGTCATCCCGATCGACGGCGGCGCGCACCACGTCTACACAGTGCTCGAGCCGATCGGCCCGGTGGCGATCATCCTGCCGTGGAACTTCCCGATCATGACCGCCGCCTTCAAGCTCGCTCCGGCGCTGGCCGCGGGCTGCCCCGTGGTCGCGAAGCCTGCGGAGGACACCCCCCTGACGCTCCTGCGCCTGGCGAAGATCCTGCAGGAGGCGGGCGTGCCCGACGGTGTCGTGAGCGTGCTGACCGGCGACGGCGAGGTGGGCGCCGCCCTCTCCGCCCACCCGGGGATCGCGAAGATCAGCTTCACGGGCTCGACGGAGGTCGGCCGGCTCGTCGCCCATGCCGCCGCCGACGACTTCACCCGTGTCACCCTCGAGCTCGGCGGCAAGAGTCCGAACATCGTCTTCGAGGACGCGGATCTGGATGCTGCGGTGCTGACCGCCATGCGGGCGTCCTTCGGGCATTCGGGGCAGATGTGCACGGCGGGAAGCCGCCTGCTCGTGCAGCGCTCCATCCTCGAGGAGATGACCGAGCGCCTCGCCGCGGCCGTCCGACGGGTGCCCGTCGGAGACGGGCTCGACGGCGGGATCACCGTCGGCCCGCTCGTCTCGGAGGAGCAGCGTCAGCGCGTGCTCGGCTATATCGAGAAGGGCATCGACGAGGGCGCGACCCTCGTCGCCGGCGGCGGCACCCGCGAGCCGGGCTTCTACGTCGAGCCGACGCTGTTCTCGGGTGTCACCAATGACATGACCATCGCCCGCGAGGAGATCTTCGGCCCGGTGGTCGGGATCATCGCGTTCGACGACGAGGCCGACGCCGTGCGCATCGCGAACGACACCCGGTACGGCCTCGCCGCCGGGGTGTGGACCCGCGACCTGTCGCGCGCGCACCGCATGGCGGCCGCCATCGACGCCGGCACGGTGTGGATCAACACCTACAACGTCTTCGATCCCGCGCTGTCGTTCGGCGGCGTCGGGGAGTCGGGGCTCGGCCGCGACCTGGGCGACGAGGGCCTTCTGGGCTTCTGCGAGTCCAAGAGCGTCGTCATCGCGATCTAGCACGCCGCACGGCGGGGAAAGGGGCATCCGTGGTCGACACGGTGCACACGGTCACGGGACCCATCGGTCCCGCCGACCTCGGGATCACGCTCCCGCACGAGCACGTCTACATCAACATGACGCGCACGACGCCGCAGGACGGGTACCTCAACGTGGCCGCCGAGGCGGATGCCGAGCTCGCGCTCTTCGCGGCGGCCGGCGGCGCCACCGTCATCGATCTGACCAACGGCGAGCTCAGCGACTACGCGGCGCCCGTCGGGTGGAGCAACGACCTGCGAGCGATGCAGCAGAACCCGACCACCGGCTCGAGATCGGTCGCGAACGTGCTCGCGACGAAGGAGGTGTCCGAGCGCACCGGGGTGCAGGTGATCCTCGGCACGGGGCACTACTACGAGACCTACCTCGACCGGCTCTGGTTCGACCGCACACCGACGAACCTGATCGCCGACTACCTCATCGCCGATCTTCTCGACGAGATCCCCGGCACGGGCGTGCGGGCGGGGGTCATCGGAGAGATCGCGTCCGACCTCTCCCACATCTCCGCGACCGAGGAGCGGTCGTTCCGAGCAGCCGGGAGAGCGGGCCGCGAGACGGGCATGCTGATCTCCACCCACGCGCCGACCTTTCCGACCGGTCTCGCGCAACTCGACATCCTCCGCGAGGAGGGCGTCGACCCCTCCCGGGTCGCGATCGGCCACGCCGACACGGTCAAGAGCGTCGACTATTCGCTCGAGATCGCGCGGCGCGGGGCGTTCGTGCAGTTCGACTGCCTGATGACCTGCCGGGTCGGGGGCGTGCTCGTCCGCCCCCAGATCGACCGGCGGCTGTCGTATCTGCGGCAGCTCATCGACGCGGGCTACGCCGGCAGCATCCTGCTCTCCCACGACGTCTGCCAGCGCTCGCACCTGCGCGCGGCGGGCGGCCCCGGGTACACCTTCCTCTTCGAGGAGTTCCGAGCCCTCGCGATCGAGGCGGGGATCGCCGCCGAGACGCTCGACGCCATCCACCGCGACAACCCGCGTCGCGCCGTCTTCGGGGAGTAGACCCATGCCCATCCATACCGTTCTCGGGCCGATCGCCGCCGCCGACCTCGGACCCACCTCGATGCACGAGCACCTGCTCAGCGACCTGCGCATCTGGGCGAAGCCTCCGAAGGAGCTTCCTCCCGAGGGAGTGCCGATGGGGCCGGAGCTCATGGCCTACCTCCGGTGGAACTTCCTGTCGGTGCCGGAGAACATCGTTCTCCACGACGCCGACGTGGCCGCGCAGGAACTCGCGCACGTGCGCAGCGCGGGCGGGTCGGGCGTGCTCGAACTGACCCTCGACGGCATGGGACGCCGCCTCGCGGAGCTGCCCGAGATCTCACGACGCTCGGGGGTGCACGTCATGGTCGGCGCGGGCTTCTACGTCGAGGACACGATGGCCGAGGACGTCAAGACCGCCTCGATCGACGTGTTGACCCAGCGCCTCATCGGCGAGCTCACCGACGGCATCGGCGACACCGGCATCCGCCCCGCCCTGCTCGGCGAGATCGGCACCAGCTGGCCCGTCACCGACGCCGAGTGGCGCGTCGTACGCGCCGCCGCCCGGGCGGGAGCCGAGACGGGTGCCGCCGTGTACACCCACCAGTCGTTCCGCGGAAAGGGCGGCACGAGCGTGCTCGACGCGATCCTCGCGGAGGGGATGAGCCCCGACCGCGTGATCATCGGACACCTCGACGAGTTCTGGGATCCCGGGTACCACCGCGAGATCGCACAGGCCGGCGCCGTGCTGGCGTACGACACCTTCGGGTCGGACTTCCACTACGGCAGCGCGAAACTCCGCAACCCCACCGATGCGGAGCGGCTCGACATGGTCGAGTGGCTGCTGTCGGAGGGCTATGGGTCGCAGCTCGTCATCGCGCAGGACGTCTGGGCCCAGGCCAACCTCCGCCGCAACGGCGGCAACGGCTACGATCACCTCTTCCGGCGCATCGGACCCGCGATCGCCGAGATCGCCGGCGATCCGGCGACCGTCGATCAGATCCTCATCCACACCCCGAGACGACTCCTGGAGCGGCCATGACCACCCCCCTCGCATCCTCTGCGCCGCAGAACGCGCACATCGTCGGGCAGCCCGTGCTCGTCGTCGTCGACATCCAGGGCGGTTCGGGTCAATCCGCGCCCGGCGAGGGCGGTATCCCGATCATGGGCGGCCGAGCCGAGAGAGGGCCTCGCCAGCGCGCCCTCGTCGACGCCGCCCGCGCCGCCGGCGTTCCGGTCGTCTTCATCCAGGAGGTGCACAAGCCCTCCCTCATCGACATCGGTCGCGAGCTCGACGGCGTCGAGGGGCCGCACTGCATCGAGGGAGACGACGGCACGGAGCTGGCCTCCTGGCTCGAGCCGCGCCCCGAGGAGTTCGTGGTGCGCAAGCGCCGCTACTCGGCGTTCTTCGGGACGGAGCTGGAGATCGTGCTGAAGGCGTACAAGGCCGAGACCCTGATCCTCATCGGGGGGCTCACCGACGTCTGCATCCACTACACCTTCGTCGACGCGCACCAGCACGACTACCGCGTGCGGGTGATCCAGGACGCCGTCGGCGGCTCGAGCGAACGCGCGCACACGGCATCGCTCGAGGCCATCTCGTACCTGCAGCGCGACGCCCTCGTCGACACCGCCGACGTGCTCGCGTTCTTCGAGACCGAGACCGAGGCTGCAGCGTCCGGCGCCGACCCGGTGCCGATGCGATGACCGATCCACGCCGGGCCGGGCTCCTGCCCGAGGCCGCGGAGTACGTCGTCGTCGGAGGCGGCACGGCGGGGAGCGCGGTCGCCGCGCGTCTGGCCGAAGCCGGGCACGACGTGCTCGTGCTCGAGGCCGGCCCCGACTTCGGTCCCCAGGGCGAGGCGTCCTGGCCCGCGGACTTCGTCGACGCGACGCGGCTCGGCCGCTCGCACGACTGGGGCTACGACTCGGGCGACACCTACCCGTGGACGGTCGGGTTCGAGCGCGCGCGGGCGATCGGAGGAAGCTCCGACGTGAACGGGTGCACGCAGACGTGGGGTCACCGGCGCGATTACGACGCGTGGGCCGAGGCGGGCCTCACCGGCTGGGCCGCCGACGACCTCGCGCCGCTGTTCGCCGGCGGCATGGAGCGGATGCGGGTGCGCCAGTTCACGGCGGACGAGCTGACGCCCTGGCAGCATGCCTGGTACGACGCCGCGCCCGCGGTGGGCATGCCGCGACTGACGAGCCTGAACGACCTCGATGAGGCGGCCGGGTTCGCCCCCGAAGCGATGAACATCCAGGACGGCGTGCGCATCAACGCCTCCTTCGCGTACCTCGACCCGGTGCGCGGGCTGCCGCACCTGCGGATCGTCGGCGATGCGCTCGTGGACCGCGTCGTGGTCGAGCGCGGGGTGGCGACCGGTGTCGTGGTGCACCACCACGGCGAGATCGCGACCGTTCGGGCGGGCACCGTCGTGCTCGCCGGCGGCGCCTACAACTCCCCGACCATCCTCCTGCGATCGGGCATCGGCCCCTTCGCGCAGCTCGCGCCGCTGGGCATCCCGCTCGTCCACCATCTGCCGGGTGTCGGCGAGAATCTGCACGACCAGCCGTTCCTCCTGATGAGCTTCGCCGGGTCCGACCGGATGGCGGCCGAGATGGACGCCGCACGCGCGGCCGGCTGGACCCCCGACGAGCAGGCGATGGGGAAGGCTGCGTCCAGCCTCGAGACCGAGGCGTTCGACCTGCACTTCCTCCCCTACAGTCCGACGCACCGCGGTGACGACAAGCGCTGGAGCATCGGCACCTCGGCGCTGCTGCCGCGGTCACGAGGGTTCGTGCGCCTGCGCAGCGCCGACCCGGAGGCGAAGCCGTGGATCGACCACCGGTTCCTCTCGGACGCGGAGGGCGCCGACGTGGCCATGCTGATCGAAGGAGCGGTCATGCTGCGAGAGCTCGCCGCGACCGCCGCCCTGTCGCCGCTGGTCGGCGCCGAGATCCATCCCGGTCCCGAGACGTTCGCCCGCGACGCGCTCGCCGCCCACCTCTACCGGCACCCCGACAACTACTGGCACCCCGTGGGCACGTGCCGGATGGGGGTCGCCGGGGATCCGGGCGCCGTCGTCGACGAGCGCGCCCGCGTCCACGGCATCGAGGGACTCCGCGTCGCCGATGCGTCGATCATGCCGCGCATCCCCCGCGCGACGACCGCGATGCCATCGGTCGTGATGGGGGAGAAGGTCGCGGCCCTGCTGCTCGAGGAGGCCACCGCATGACCGACCAGATCACCGCCCTCAGCGCACGCGCGCTCGCCGAGGCGATCCGCACCCGGCGGCTCTCGTCGGAGGAGGTCGTGGCCGCTCACCTCGCCCGGATCGACGAGCTGAACCCCGCGATCAACGCGATCGTCGCCTTTCAGCCCGAGGTCGCCCTCGAGACCGCGCGCGAACGCGATCGCGAACTCGCTCGGGGCGTGATCCGCGGGCCGATGCACGGTCTGCCGATAGCGGTGAAAGACCTCATGGACGTGGCGGGGCTGCCCACCAGCCATGGGTCGCGGATCTACGCGGGCCGGGTCGCCGCCGACGACAGCGTCATCGCCTCCCGGCTGCGCGAGGCCGGCGTCGTGTTCGTCGGCAAGACGAACACCCCCGAGTTCGGGGCGGGGTCGCACACCTTCAACGAGGTGTTCGGCCCGACGCGCAATCCCTACGACATCACCCGGAGCGCCGGGGGCAGCAGCGGGGGAGCCGCCGCGGCGGTCACGACGGGGATGCTGCCCTTCGCCGACGGATCCGATCTCGGGGGCAGCATCCGCAATCCCGCCTCGTTCGGAAACCTCGTGGGGCTCCGACCGACTGCGGGACGCGTCGCCTCCGCGCGGCCGGGCAATGCGTGGGACCCCGGATCGGTGCTCGGCGCCCTCACGCGCGATGTGGCCGACACCGCTCTGTTCCTCTCGGTGATCTCCGGTCCCGAGCGTCGCGCGCCCCTGTCGATCGACGAAGACCCCGATCTCTTCCTCTCGCTCGCGCCCCGGTCGTTCCGAGGCGCGCGGATCGCCTACTCTCCCGACCTCGGCGGTCTCCCGCTCGATCCCGAGGTGCGCGAGGCGACCGCCGCGGCCGCGCGTCTCGCGAGCGACCTCGGTGCCGAGGTCGTCGAGGTCGACATCGACCTGACGGAGGCCGACCTCGTCTTCGAGACGTTCCGCTCGCTGGAGTTCCTCGACGCACACGGAGAGGATGCGGCGCTCCACCCCGACCTCGTCAAGCAGACCGTTCGCGACGACGTCTCCTGGGCCGATGGCATCGACGCGCGTCTGCTCAACCGTGCGGCGGGCGCTCGAACGCGTCTGTTCCGGCGCTTCCAGTCGCTTCTCGCCGAATACGACATGCTGCTCGGTCCGACGACGCAGGTGCTGCCGTTCCCGATCGAATGGGAGTACCCGACCGAGATCGAGGGCGTGGCGATGGAGCGCTACTACACCTGGCAGCGCTCGTGCAGCCGCATCACGGCGACGGCGATGCCCGCGGTGTCGATGCCGATGACCTTCTCGCGCGGCGGCCTCCCGATCGGTGTGCAGTTCGTCGGGCCGTACCGCGGCGACCGTCTCCTGCTCGAGTTCGCCCTGACCTGGGAGAGCGCCGTCGGAGATGTGATGGCGCGCCGGCCCGCCGTCTGAGAGGCGGCCGTCCCTACACGACGTCGAGTCGGCCGCCCCTCGCCGGTCACGTCATCAGCTCGTGAGCCACTCGGTGTAGCGGTCGTTCATCTCGTCGTACAGTTCGGCGCGGTTGTCGGCGTCGGCCCAGATGATCTCCGTGTGCTCCGGGGCGTTGGGCAGCGCCGCGATCTCGTCGTCGGAGAGGTACTCGAACGCCGCCGAGCTCGAGGGCCCGTAGTTCGTGCGGCGCGAGAACTCGGCCTGGAGCTCCGGATCGGCGAGGAACTCCGCGAGCGCGAAGGTGGCGGACGGGTTCTTCGCGCTGGAGGGGACGACGAAGGGGTTGGCCTCGACGAGCGCCTGGTCCCACGACACGGTCACGTCGAGTCCCGCGTTCTTGAGGGCTGCGAACTGCCCGTTCGGGGAGAACGCGATGGACGCGCCGCCGGCGCTCAGCAGCTGCTGCACCTGCGGGTACTCGGTGTAGAACACCATGTCGGGCTTCAACTCGTCGAGCTTCGCGGTCGCGCGGTCGAGGTCCAGCGGGTAGAGGTCGTCGGGGGCGACGCCGTCGGCGAGGAGGGCGGCTTCGAACATGAAGTCGGAGTACTCTCCCGGCACCGCGCGCTTGCCGGGGTAGGTCTCCGTGTCCCAGAAGTCCGCCCAGGTCTGCGGGCCCCCGTCGGGGAAGGTCGATGCGAGATAGCCCTGGGCGTACCCGATGATGGGCGTCGCGATCGTGTACTCGGCGACATCCGCCGAGAGCTGGTCGGATCGGGGGACGCTCTCGGGGAGCGCGACGAGGTTGTCGGAGTAGAGCACGACCTCCGCCATGCCCGTCATCATCGTGTCGTAGTCGCCCTCCTCTCCTTCGAGCATCTGGTACTGCACGCTCGCGGCGAGGGTCGTCGCGACCACCTCGACACCGGTCTCCTCCGTGAAGGGCGCGAAGAAGACCTCTTGGAAGGCCTCGTTCGTCGGGCCCCCGTAGTCGGCCCAGACGATCTGGCCGGATACCGCGGCCGGGTCGTCCGAGCTCGTCGGAGCGGTCTCCCCGCTCGCGCACGCCGTCGTCGCCAGCGCGACGACGGCCAGCGCACCGGCGACCAGCATCCTGCGTCTTCTTCGTATCCCCATGACACTCTCCCTTTTTATGGATCCAACAAGGTAATGTTAGGATCCAATCCGTTTCCCGTGGGTAACGGCGCATTGCGATCGGAATCCGCCCGACCGGAGGTGCGGTATGACCCGAGTCGTCCCCCAGGGGCTGCCGTTCCCCCTCGACGAGTACGAGGCCCGTCACGGCGTGCTCCGTGCGGAGATGACGGCGCGAGGAATCGACACCCTCTTCGTCACCTCGCCTGCGAATCTCTGCTACCTCACCGGGTACGTCGCGAGCTGGTACGCGCCGCGGCTGCCGATCGGCGCACTCATCCGGGCGGCCGAGCCCGAGCTCGTGATCGTCGACTGGTCGCGGCACGTCGACTACATCCCGCTGACCGCGATCCACGACGCGATCGAGCTCATCGACTACGGCACCGCCGCGAGCGAGGTCGTGCAGGCGGTGCGACGCCGGGGCTGGCACGAGGGGGTCGTCGCGATCGAGTGGCACGCCCCCAATCCGGTCGCCGGGATCGTGCGCGATCTGGCCGAGGGGCTCCGCGCGATCGGCGCCGAGCTCGTCGAGGGCGACTACCTCGTCGACGATCTGCGGGTGTACAAGTCCCCCGCAGAGCAGGCGAAGATCGTCCGCGCCGCCGAGATGGCCGACGGTGCCTTCGAGGAACTGCGCGAGAGACTCCGCCCGGGCATGACCGAGCTCGAAGTGTCGGCTCTCATCACCTCGCTCCTGGCCGAACGCGGGTCGGAGGTCCCCGCGCAGCACGCGCTGGTCTCATCCGGCCCGACGGCGTGGGCGGACGTGCACGCCTTCCCGTCGCGACGCGTGATCGAGCGGGGCGACATCGTCTCGGTCGACGCCTCCGGTGTCGTCGATCGCTATCACGCGAACCTCAGCCGCGCGTTCGTCGTGGACGGCTGGAACGACAGGGCCGAGGAGTACCTCCAAGCGGGCGCGGCGAGCCTGGCCACCCTGTGCCGGGAGGCTCGGAACGGCGAGAGCCCCGCGGGCGCCATGGCGGCGGCCGAGCGGGAGCTGCGCGAGAGGGTTCCGAGCCGGAACATCTGGTGGGTCGGCGGATACGGATTCGGTCTCGCCTTCCCGCCCAGCTGGGTCGGCCACACCTATCTGGCCGATGATGGACCCCACCGCGCTGACCTCGCGCCCGGCTACGTCTCGAACTTCGAGACCGTGCTGTTCGATCGGGACGCCGGGTTCGAGGCCGCTGCGATCGACACGGTGCTCGCCACCGAGGACGGCCTGGCGCCGCTCTCCCGCATCCCGCGCGGACTCCTGCGCACCTGACCGCCGATCGCTGCTCGACGAGCCGCCCGAGTAAGGAACCCCGTGATCCAGACCATCGTCTACCTCGCTCCGATCGTCACGATGGACCCCGATCGGCCCCGTGCCGAGGCGTTCGCCGTGCAGGGAGATCGGATCGTGGCCGTCGGCACGGCCGCCGAGGTGCGCGCCGCCGTGCCCGACGGCACTCAGGAGCAACGCCTCGACGGCGTGGTGCTCCCTGGGCTCATCGACGCCCACCTGCACATGGAGCGCGCCGGGTTGAAGGCGCTCGACTACCTGTCCGACACCGACGGCGTCGACCGCTACATCGAGGCGATGCGCGACAGCTTCGACGACGACGGCCCGGTCGCTCCGCCCTTCGAGGACCGCGTGCGCGCGCTCGAGCGGGTCCAGCCCCTCTTCCACGCGCTGGGCTTCACCGGAATCGTGGACCCCGCCGTCACCATCGACGAGATGCGCGGGTACCAGGAGGCGCATCGTCGCGGCGCGCTCACGATGCGCACGGTCGCCATGCCCTACCTCGAGATCGGTTCCGCGGCGATCCCCGACGTCGACGCCGCCATCGCGCACCTCGACGGCACGGGCGTCTCGACCGGATTCGGTGACGAGCGCCTGCGCATCGGGCCGATCAAGGTCTACCTCGACGGCGAGGCGCTGAAAGGCCAAGCGCTGCTCGAAGAACCCTGGGATGCGGCGGGATACCGCGGCGAGCAGCGCCTCTCGACCGGCGACTTCGGCCGGCTCGTCTCCTGGTGCGCCGAGCACGGCTGGGGAGTGGGCACCCACGCCGTCGGCTCGGCGGCCGTCGCGATCGTCGCCGCGGCCTACGAGGAGGCGGGGGAGGCCGTGCGGGAGCGGCGATTCCAATTCATCCACGCCTACCTCGAGCCGAGCGCCGAGAGCATCGCGTCGGGGGCGCGGTCGGGAACGATCGCGTCCCTCCAGCCGTCCATCATCTGGCACAACGGCGCCGGACTCCGTCGTTCGCTGGGTGCGCGCGCCGAGCGCGCCAACCCGGTGCGCAGCTGGCTCGACGCCGGCGCGACCGTGGCCTTCGGCTCGGACGGGCCGTTCTTCGCCTTCGACCCCCGCTTCCTCATGTGGCAGGCCGTCACGCGTCGCGTCGCCGGCGAAGACGAACCGCTCGCCGCGAGCGAAGCGATCACCGTCGCCGAGGCGCTCGCCGCGTACACGACCGGTGCGGCCGTCGCCGCCCTCGCCGAGCACCACCGCGGCATGATCCGCCCGGGGTATCTCGCCGACTGGGCGCTGTGGGCCGACGACCCGCTCGCCGTGCCGATCGACGACCTCCTCCATATCCCCGTCCGACGAACCGATGTCGGCGGCCGCACCGTTCACATCCAGGAGCCTCGATGACCGACACCGCCCTTCACGCCTGGTCCGCTCGCGACCTGGCCTCCGCCGTCGCCGAGCGCGAGGTCTCCGCCGTCGAGGTCATGCGCGCCCACCTCGCCCGCATCGAGGAGTTCGAGGGGCGGATCGCGGCCTTCGTGTCGCTCCTGCCCGAATCGGAGTCGCTCGCGATGGCCGAACGGGCAGACCGCGCGGTCGCGAGCGGCGAAGAGCTGGGTGTTCTGCACGGCCTCCCGACCGGCGTCAAAGACCTCATGGACGTCGCCGGCCTTCCGACCTCGCAGGGCTCCGCCGCCTACGCGTCCGAGCCGCCCGCGACCC
Organism: Microbacterium hatanonis; assembly: GCF_008017415.1. Lineage (NCBI taxonomy): Bacteria > Bacillati > Actinomycetota > Actinomycetes > Micrococcales > Microbacteriaceae > Microbacterium > Microbacterium hatanonis. The sequence goes on from NZ_VRSV01000002.1 coordinate 944,083, forward strand.
GCGACAGCGTGCTCGCCGAGCATCTCCGCCGCGCCGGGGCGCTCATCATCGGCAAGACGAACACGCCCGAGATCGGGCTCGGAACCCTGACCTTCAATCCCGTGCGCGGCGTCTGCCGCAACCCGTGGGATCTCGCCCGGCATGCGGGCGGATCGAGCGGGGGAGCCGCTGCGGCGGTGGCGGCGGGGATGCTGCCCATCGCCGACGGATCGGACAGCGGCGGCAGCATCCGCTACCCCTCGTCGTTCTGCAACACGGTGGGTCTTCGGCCGACGCCGGGAATGGTGCCGAGCGGGCGCACCGGCAACGGGTGGGACCCCCATGGGGTCGCGGGTCCGATGGCGCGAGACTCGCGCGACGCGGCGCTGATGCTCGCCGGCATCGCCGGGCACGATCGTCGCTGGCCCATCTCGTGGGTCGACGAACCGCGCGCCCTCGCCGATCTGGTCGAGATCGACCTCTCGGGGCTGAGGCTCGGCTGGTCGCCCGACGTCGGGGGACTGCCCATCGACCGCGAGGTGCGTCGCGTGCTCGCCGACGCGCGGCGCCGGCTGGAGAGTGCGGGGGTCGTCATCGTCGACGTCGAGCCCGACCTCGACGGGGCCGACGAGGCGTGGCAGGCGATCGAGATGTTCGGATTCGCCGGCGACGCGCGGCCCCGCTTCGCCGAAGGGCGCACCGGCTTCCGCGACGACTACCTGCGCAACGTCCAGGAGGGGTTCGACCTGTCGGCGGCGGAGCTGATGGACGCTCTCGCGCACCGTACCGAGCTGTTCCGCCGTACCGCGACCGTGCTGCAGCAGGTGGACGCCATCGTCTACCCCGCGACCCCGGTCGCCGCCCCGCCGGCCGAGGTCGAGTGGGTGGCGGAGGTGGACGGTGTCGCCTTCGACCGCTACTTCCTGTGGCAGCGCGCGGCGTGCCGCCTCACCGTGACCGGACACCCCGTGCTGGCGACTCCCGCGGGCTTCACGGACGGGGGTCTTCCCGTGGGGATGCAGCTCGTCGGGGCGTCGCGGCGCGACGCGCGGCTTCTCGCCATCGGGGCCGCGATCGAGGCCGAGCTCGGCCTCGTCGGGGCCGAGCCCACGGCGATCCGGGCCTGACCGGTGTCGAGCCTCGAGGCCGGCGTGCCCTACGTGCGCGTCGATCGTCCTCCCGCGTTCGCTGAGGCGGGACTGCGCGTCACCGTCGGGATCCGCCCCGACCACCCCGTCGGCCGGGGGCCGCAGGGTGCGCTCGCGCACGCGCTCGACGCGGCGGGGTGGTGGATCGGGATCGGCGACGACGGTCGCGCGACGGCCGGGATGGGCACGACAGCGGGGCCGGTGAGCCTCTCCGCGGGCGACCCGCTCGCGGCGGGGGAGTGGGCGGAGATCGCCGTCCGCATCCCCGGGCGGGTCGGCGATCGGCTCGAGGTCTCCGTCCGAACGTCATCGGGTGCCGCCTCGCCGGTGCGTTCCGTCGTGGTGGGTGCGCGGCTCGTCGCGGCTCCGGGCCCGCTCCTGTGGGGATGCAGAGGGCTGCGCGATCGCCGGGTGCCCCAGCATCCGTTCCTCGGCGCGGTCGGTCCGGTGCTCCTCGACGACGGCTCCTCCACCGTGGCCTGGAGCGAGGTGTTCGGCATCGAGGCCGGGATGCTGGGCGCGACGCCTGCCGCCGTGCTCTGACTCTGTTACACACACGAAACAGTCGAGACACACGATGGGGATCCATGTGATGCAATATTGGATCCATTAGGACCGCGTACCAACTCCCGAGAGGAACGCACCCTTGGCTCCGTTCACCCGTCCTCGCCGCATTGCGGTCTCGGCCGTCGCCCTCCTCGGCGTCGCCCTCCTCGTCGCGGGGTGCGCCGGCGAGGCCGGTCCGGTCTCGAGCGCGAGCGGCGCGCCCGCGCTGAGCGGCGACATCGTGTGGGCCGACTACGGCGGCCCGACGAACGAGACGCGTCAGGTGGCGTACTTCGACGGATTCGCCGAGGAGACCGGTGTCGAGGTCGTCTCGACGACGATCGAAGACGCGATCTACATGTCGATGCTGACCGGCGACCCCGGTGACTACGACGTCTTCCAGGCAAGTGTCGCCGAAGTGCTGCCCAACGTGGCGAACCTGCACGAGCTCCCGGAGTCGGCGCAGGGCGACCTGCTGCCGGAATCGGTCCGGCCGTACTTCGTCGGCGGGTTCGTCTTCGCCCAGGCGCAGGGATGGCTGACCGAGACGTTCCCCGACGGCGGCCCACAGGACTGGGCCGACTTCTTCGACGTCGCGGCGTTCCCGGGCAAGCGCGCCTGGCCGGGATCACCGGGCTCGTTCGACGCCTCGTACGAGATCGCGCTCCTCGCCGACGGCGTGGCGCCCGAGGAACTCTATCCGCTGGACCTCGAGCGGGCCGAGGCCAAGCTCGACGAACTCCGCGGCGATCTCGTCTTCTACCAGAACTACCCCGAGGTGCAGCAGCTCCTCACCAGCGGCAGCGTCTCGATCGCCTCCACCGTGAGCGGGCAGTTCACGGCGCTGCGCAACGCCGGCTACGACGTCACGATCCAGTGGAACCAAGCCTTCTCGGTCGCCTCCGGACTCGTGGTCCCCCGGGATGTGCGCAACCCGGCGGAGGTCGACGCCCTGGCCGAGTGGATCAACGACCCCGTGAACCAGGCGGTCTTCGCCGAGCGGACCGGGTACGGACCGGTCAATTCGGAGGTCTTCGACCACCTGTCCGACGAGGTGGCCGCCGACCTGGTCAACTCGCCGGATCACGCCGACAAGGTCTTGGCATTCGACGATCAGTGGCGCGCCGACCATTACGAGCAGCTCCTGAACTCCTACACGGCCTGGCTCGCCGGCTGACCGATTCTTCCGTTCCCGGCGGGTGCCCGTACCCGTCGGAACCTTCCCGCACCACACCCGCACCGCACGTCTTCGAGAGGAACCCCATCACATGTCTTCCCTGAACCGATTCCGCCGGGGCGCGACCGTCGCCCTCGCCATCGGCGCCGTCGCCGCCGTCGCGACCGGCTGCGCCGGCACCGCCTCGGCCGGCGGCGCGAGCTCCGGCTCCGACGACGCCGCCATCAGCGGCCAGATCGTCTGGGCCGACTTCGGCGGCCCCACCAACGAGAGCCGTCAGGTCGCGTACTTCGACGGATTCGGCGACGACACCGGCGTGGACGTCGTGTCGTCCTCGATCGAGGACGCCATCTACTACCCGATGCTGGAGGGCGAGGACGGCGACTACGACGTCTTCCAGGTCAGCACCGCCGACATCCTCGCCTACCCCGACCACATCCAGGAGATCCCCGACGAGGCGCGCGGCGATCTGATCGACGACACCCTCTCGCCCTACGTGGTCGGCGGCTTCTACATCGGCATCGGCCAGGGGTGGCTCACCGACACCTTCGCCGACGGCGGCCCGCAGGACTGGGTCGACTTCTTCGATACCGAGAAGTACCCCGGCAAGCGCGCGTGGCCCGGCTCCCCGGGCTTCTTCGACGGCTCGTACGAGATCGCCCTCCTCGCCGACGGCGTCGCGCCGGAGGACCTGTACCCGCTCGACCTCGACCGCGCGACGGCGAAGCTGAACACCATCCGCGATGACCTGGTGTTCTACCAGTCCTACCCCGAGGTGCAGCAGCTGCTCTCCAGCGGCAGCGCGTCGATCGCGGTCTCGGTCACCGGTCAGTTCAAGGCCCTGCAGAACTCGGGTCTGGACGTGACCGTGCAGTGGAACCAGGCCTTCCAGGCGCTCAACGGCTTCGTCATCCCCGAGAAGTCGAAGAACCCCGACGCGGTGAAGGCGCTCGCCACGTGGATCAACGACCCGGAGAACCAGGCCGTCTTCACGGAGCGCACCGGCTACGGACCCGTCAACTCGGCGGTCTTCGACGTCATCTCCGACGAGGTGGCCGCCAATGTCGTCAACTCCCCGGAGCACGCCGACGGACTGCTGCAGTGGGACGAGCAGTGGCGGGCCGACAACAAGGACCTGCTGATCGATTCGTACACGGCGTGGCTCGCGGGCTGACCCCCGACCTGCGCGCGGAAGGGCCCTCGATCTTCGGATCGGGGGCCTTTCCCACGTTCCCGTAACGCGATGGAAACAGCAGAGCAATGCGTTCGGATCCACTAAGGGTTAGATTGGATCCACGCCTGATACCGAGGCATCCGAAACACCCGTGCAACCTCGATCCTGGAGCATGACGCAGTGAGCACTTCTCCCGCCGTCCTCGATGCCCGGCCCGCGCCGACTCCGAGGCGCACCGCGCTGGGCGTCTCGCGAGCCGAGTTCCGCTGGCTGATGTGGCCGCCGCTCATCTTCTTCGTGGTGGCGCTCGGTCTGCCGATGTTCACGCTGGTCATGCAGTCGCTCGAGGGCGGCGGTGGCGCCTACGCGGGCATGTTCGCCGTTCCCGCATTCGTGGGTTCGCTCTGGCGCACGCTGCTGATGGCGGTCGTCACGATGGTCCTCACGATGGTGCTCGGCGCCGCATACGGACTCGCCATCGCCGCGTCGCCGACCTGGCTGCGCCTCGCACTCCTCGCGGCGCTCATGCTGTCGCTGTGGACCTCGGTCATGGTCCGCTCGTTCGGATGGATGCTGCTGGAGCTGCCCAAGGGCGGCATCTACTGGTTCCTCGGCCTGTTCGGTCTGGCCGACGAGCCCCTCGAGATCTACCAGACGACCTTCGGCATGTACCCCGCGATGGTCGCGGTCATGCTGCCGTTCGCGGTGCTCCCGGTCATGAGCGCGCTGCAGTCGATCGACCGCGAGCAGCTCAACGCCGCATCCGTCTTCGGCGCGGGTCCTCTGCTGACCTTCCGCATCGTCACGTGGCCGCAGATGCTCCCCTCGGTCATCAGCGGCGGCGTGCTCGTCTTCGTCATGTCGCTCGGCTTCTACGTCACGCCCCTCCTGCTGGGCGGGCCCTCGAACATGACCGTGTCCGGCGTCATCAACCAGCAGCTCAACACCGCCAACCGGCCCGACCTGGGGGCTGCGATGAGCATCCTCCTGGTCGGGGGAACCATGCTGATCTACCTCGTGGCCGACCGGCTGTTCAAGGTCAGCGAGAAGTGGGGCTGATCTCATGAGCACGACCGTCGGACGCAGCCTCGGAGCCTTCCGCCTCCCCATCATCGTCATCGCCCTGCTGGCGAGCCTGCTGTTGATCGTCCCCTTCCTCATCCTCGTCTCCACGTCGTGGACCTCGGGAAGCTTCATCCTCTTCCCGCCCGAGGGCTTCTCTCTCCAGTGGTACGCGGAGGTGCTCGGCGACCGTCGCTGGATGGGGTCGTTCTGGCTGTCGATCTGGGAGAGCCTGATCGCCACCGTGATCGCCACGGTGCTCGGCGTCGCCGGGGCGATCGGGCTCACCCGCGTGCGGTCGCGCCAGGCGCAGCGCTGGGTGCGGACGCTGTTCATCGTGCCGATCGCCCTGCCCCCCATCGCGTACGCGGTCGGGCTCTACGGCGTTAACATGGACTTCGGATTCCTGCGCGGCACCCTCGTCACCCTCGTCGTCGGGCACGCGCTCATCGCGATGCCGTACGTGTTCGTCATCGTGTCGGGCGGCATCGCGCGCATCGACCCCGCCCTTCGGCCGGCCGCGTGGACGCTCGGCGCCCGGTGGCCGCTCATCCTGTGGAAGATCGAGCTGCCCGCCCTCCTGCCGTACGTGCTGTCGGGCGCGCTGTTCGCCTTCATCGTCGTGTTCGACGAGGTCGTGCTCGCGGTCTTCCTGCTGCCGCCCGGCGTCCAGACGCTTCCACTGAAGATGCTGAGCGCCGCCTCCGAGGCGTTCTCGCCGGAGCTCACCGCAGCATCCACTCTCGTCTCGGTGCTCGCGATCGTGCTGCTCGCCTTCGTCCCCCTCATCACGTCGCGTCTCTCGCGGCGCAACCGCCCCAGCCGGCGCCGGACCCCCGCGGTCCCCGCCGTCGCGGAAGGAGTCCCCGAATGACCGTCGCCCTCTCCATCTCCGACGTCCACGTCACCCTCGGCGCCAACCACGTGCTCAAGGGCGTCTCGCTCGACGTCGCGCCCGGCGAGTTCGTCACGCTCCTCGGGGCCAGCGGCAGCGGCAAGTCGACGCTGTTGAACGTCATCGCCGGACTGCAGTCGGTCGACAGCGGCCACGTCGCCTTCGACGGCACCAACGTCGAGAAGCGCTCGCCGCAGAAGCGCAACGTCGGTGTGGTGTTCCAGTCGTACGCTCTGTTCCCGCACCTCACGATCGGTGAGAACGTCGCCTTCCCGCTCCTGGCCGCGCGACGGCCGGCGAAGGAGCGCCGCGCTGCCGCCGAAGAGATGCTCGCCCTCGTGCAGCTGCCGGGCATGGCCGACCGAGAGCCGTCGTCGCTCTCGGGCGGTCAGCGGCAGCGCGTCGCGCTCGCCCGCGCCCTGGCGGCCAACCCGGGCATCCTGCTGCTCGACGAGCCCATGGCCGCCCTCGACAAGCAGCTGCGCGAGCACATGCAGGTCGAGATCACGCGCATCCAGCGGAAGGTGGGTATCACCACCGTGTCGGTCACGCACGACCAGACCGAGGCGCTGACGATGTCTGACCGCGTGGCGATCATGCACGAGGGGCAGCTCGTGCAGGTCTCGAGCCCCGAGGAGCTCTACCGCCGACCGGTCAACGCCTACGTGGCCAGCTTCCTCGGCGAGGCCAACCTGCTGCCGACCGTCGACGACGCGCTCGTCGACGACGCCACGGGCCTCCTGGTCGACGGCACGGCGGTGCTGCGCCCGGAGGATATGAGCATCGTCGCCGCCTACGAGTCCACGCCGGCCTGGTCGATCGAGGGTGTGGTGCGGCTGGTGAGCTTCCAGGGGTCGCGGTACCGCCTCGAGATCGCCACCGACTACGGCCGCAAGGTGGTCGCTTCGCTGTCGCCGTCGTCGGACGTCTCGGCGCTCGGCGTGGGGGAGCGCGTGCGCCTGGCGTGCCGTAACTCCGACCGCGTGCACGTGATCGAGGCGGTCGCCACGGCCGCCATCCCCGTTCCCGCCTGAGGCTCCGGGCTACGCGCGGTCGAGCAGCCGTGCCGGTGCGTGCACGAGCATGTCGTCGACGCGCGCGTCCGAGACGCCCGCCCGGCGGAGCGCGGGCGCGATGCGGCGGAGCACGTGCGCGTAGCCCATCCCGCCGTGGCGCGAGAGCTGGCCCTTCGTCCACACCGAGCTCGACAGGGTGACGATCGCGTCGGGGTGCTCGGCGAGGAGCTGCACCAGGAAGGCGAGTCGCTCGGTGTCGGTGGCGTCCCTCGCACCGTCGGCGAAGTGGTGCTCGCTGCCGAAGGCGAACTCCACGACCGCTCCCGCGTCGGCGACGTCGCCGACATAGGCCGCGTCGAGCACCTTGTCCATGTTGCAGAAGAGGATGCGGTGGGCCGGGAGTCCCTGTCCGGTGAGGATGTCGACGACCTCGGGCGCCCGGCGCGCGGCGCCGTCCAGGCGGATGCTGACCGCAGCATCCACCGCGGAGGCCGCGCGCGCAGCGGCCCGGAGTCCGCGTCTCTCGGCCGCCGTGATCTCGGCGCTGGTTCCGAGCAGACCCAGGAGTCCGGCGCGGAACCCGGTTCCCGGGATCGCCTCGGTGAGGGCGGTCGTGTAGGCGGCCTCGACCTCCGCCTCGCTCTGATCGCGCCACCACTCGGGCAGCGTCTTGTCGATGTATCCGCCGTAGGCCGCCACGATGCGGATGCCGCTCCGGCGCGCGATGCCGGGGAGCTCCGCGTGGCGCGGCCCCATTCCCCACGACGTCGCCTCCACGATCGTGTCGAGACCGGCGGCGCGGGCAGCCGTCAGCTCTTCGACAGCCGTTGTCGGGTCGTCGAGGGTGAGGTTGTCGGCCAGCGACATGTAGCTCCAGCGGAGGTCGCCGAGGATCTCGGGCCGGATCGGTCCGTCGAGGCTCCCGCCTTCACGGGTGGGGCGCAGGAGGTGCCGCGAATCGGTGAGGACGTGCTCGTTCGTCGAGACCCGCCCGAGCGACTCCGCGGGCACGCGCCCCAGGACGGTCTCGATCATGCGCGGGCTCCCGATCGTTGAATGTATCCGATATGACTTAGAATGGATCCTAACTGACGCATCTCGAAGGAGCCCCGGATGATCATCGATGCCTACAACACGACACAGGACGTTCGCGGTCGCTCCGACTACCTGACCGGGGCTCGGCCCGGGGAGGAGCCGCCGGCGTACACGCCGTTCGATCCGAATCGCATCCTCACCCGCATGGATGCCGCCGGAGTCGACATGGCCATGGTGTGCTCGCTCGCCCAGCGCATCGAGAACGACTTCATCATCGGACTGCAGGACAGCTACCCCGACCGTCTCATCGGATTCGGGCAGGTGCGCCCGCAGGACGACGACGCGCTCGACGAGATCCGCCGCATGGCGGAGGCCGGCATCCGGGGTCTGAAGCTGCACCCGAGCATGCACGGCTACCACGTCGCCGACCACGGACTGCTCGATCCCGTCTTCCGCGAGTGCGCGCGTCACGGGATGGCCGTGATCATCAACGCGCTCGACGATGCTTTCTGCGCGCCGTTCTCGATCGAGGAGATCGTGAAGGACCACCCCGACGTGCCGACGATCATCGCCCACATGGGTGCCGTGTGGAACGTGCCCGAGGCGATCATCGTCGCCGAGCGCCGCGAGAACGTGTATCTCGAGACGTCCGCGACCCTCATGGCCGACGTCAAGCGCGCCTATGCCCGCGTCGGCGCCGAGAAGATCCTGATGGGCTCCGAGTGGCCGGGGTCGGATTTCGACCTCGAGCGCATGAAGATCGCGAAGGCGATCCCGGATGCTGCCGACCGCGCGCTCGTCGAGGGCGGCAACTACGCGCGGCTGCTGCGCCTGGACGTCGCGTGAGCGATCGGCCACCACTTCGCCGTCCCGCCGGCATGGGCGAGGGCGACGCCGAGCTGTTGACGGTCGCCGCCGAGCTCCTGGGCGCGGTCTACCGTGAGGGGCGGCACGAGGTCGTGGCCGCGCTGCGAGTGGGCGACGGGTCGATCGTGACCGGTGTGCACGTCGACGGCTCGGCGCGCCGCAGCGCGGTCTGCGCCGAGGGTGTGGCGGCCGGCAACGCGATCGCCCGCGGCTCGGCGGTCGTGGCCGCCGTCAGCGTGCTGCGGCGCCCGTCGGGCACGGAGCACGTGATCGAGCCGTGCGGTGTCTGCGCCGAGATGCTCTCGGACTACTGGCCCGACGCGCGGGTCTGGGTCACGGACGGCGATGAGATCGTGCCGACGACCTTCGCCGCGCTCCTGCCCGCCAAGCGCCGCCGCCTCTGGTAGACGGCACGACCGTCGTCAGGCGCGGTCGTGGAGGGTGATGAGGTATCCGTCGGGGTCGGCGAACGTGAAGGTCCACCCGAACGGGCCGTCGACGGGCTCGACCGCGATGGTGACGCCGTCGGCCACCAGGGCGTCGTGGACGGCCTTCGCCTCTGCGGCGTGCATCCACACGCCGACACCGCTCCCGAGCGGACCCGCATCGAGGTCGACGCCCGGGAGCGGCGGGCGCACGGCGAAAGCGGCCGGCTCGGTGTCGAACACGACCGCGGTCGGCGGGCCGGCCTGTCGCGTGAAGCCGAGGTAGCGCTCATAGAACGCGGCCGAGCGGGGTACGTCGCGCACCTGCAGGGAGATGAAGCCGGGGCCGGAAACGGTCATGATGATGTCCTCTCTGTGTCAGTCTTCTGACATACAGGAGCGTATGTCAGAATACTGACATGAGTCAAGCGGCACCGACGATCGACCTCGCGACCTCTCCCGGCTATCTGCTGAAGGTGGCGGCGACCGCCCTGCGCTCCGCCATGGAGGACGTGCTGCGGCCGTTGGGCATGACGGTCACGCACTACTCGTGCCTCGAGGTGCTCGCTCAGCGACCCGGGGCGTCGAACTCCGACCTCGCGCGGGCGACGTTCGTCACGCGGCAGTCGATGAACGTGCTGCTCCAGACGCTCCAGCGCGACGGGCTCGTCACGCGCGCCGACCAGCCCGCGTCCGGTCGGGTGCTGCCCACGCGGTTGACCGATGCGGGCCGCGCGCAGCTCGCCCAGGCCAGCGCCGCGGTGAAGCAGGTCGAGAACCGCATGATCGACGGTCTCCCCGCCACCGATCGTGCCGCCCTCACCCGCCTCCTGCAGCACTGCATCACGTCGCTTCGCTGAGACGGCCCGCTCGAGCGCACGGCGTGCGCCCGAGCGCACGCCTTCGGGACGCGCTCAGGTCGTGCGCTCGGGCCGAAAGCGTGCGCTCGCGCTCCGTGACGGACGGCGGGGTCAGGCGGCGGGGTCGCGCGGCTCCGCGAGGCGGTCGCGCGACCGGGGCGACTCGTCGCGGGTGAACGCGGTCAGCACGGCGAGGGCGACGAACTGCAGGCCTGCGACGATGAGGAAAGCGAGCGTGGACGAGGCGATCGAGATGACGAACCCGCCCAGCAGTGCGCCGCCGCCGTAGCCGATGCTCGTGAAGCTGGAGAAGAGCCCGAGTCCGAGCGCGCGGTTGCGCGAGGTGAGCCCTCGCGTGGCGAGCATCGTGAGCGACGGGTAGAGCGGCGCGAAGCCGATGCCGATGAACGCGGCGCCGAGGCTCGCCAGCCAGAAGTCCTGCGCGAACGCGATGATCGTCAGCCCGACGGCGAGGCTGGAGAGGGCGATCGCGGTGGCACGCAGCGGCCCGATGCGGTCGGGGAGCGAGGCCAGGGCCAGCCGCGCGCCGATGACGCTCACCGCGAAGACGGTGTAGACCGACGCACCGCCCATGAAGCCGCCCGCGGGAACGCCCGCCCCCGCCAGGTGCACGATGAGGAACGCGATCATGATGCCCTCGCCGCACCATGCCGCCGCGGCGGCGACGCCGGGCGCCCACACCGCCCGGAAGGCGTGCCAGACCCCGGCGACCGCGCCGCGCGGCAGGGTGATGGGGCCCGTCGCGGTGCCGACGGCGGCGGCGCGGGGGCGGGGGAGTGCGATGATCGTGGCGACCGTGGCGAGCTCGAGCCCGGCGCAGACGAGGAAGACGACCGGTGCCCCGCCGAGCTGTTCGACGGCGGTGCCGAGCTGCGGCCCCAGGGCGACCCCCAACCAGACGCTGAGCCCGAAGTAGCTCAACGCCCGGCCGCGCTGGTTCGCGGGGGTGAGGGCGATGAGCCACGCCATGATGACGGTCATCGCGGCGGCGTTCCCGAGTCCGAACAGCACGCGACTGATGCCGGCGCCCGCGAGCGTCGGAAGGACGGCGAGCAGCAGCATCCCGACCACCGCGATCCCGCCCCCGACCACCGTGATCAGGCGGTAGCCGCGCCGGTCGGCCAGGGCGCCCGCGATGGGCATCGCGATGACCGAGGCGAGCGCGGCGAGGGCGACGATCGCGCCCGCGAGCGAGCTGTCGCCGCCGAGCGTGTCCTCCACGTAGACCGGAATGATCGGCGTGCTCGCCGAGTTGGTGATGCCGCCCAGGGTCGAGGCGACGAAGATCAGCCAGAACGGCAGGGTGCGGACCATGTCACGCGGCGCGGCTTCCGCCGCTTCGGTCACGGGGTGGGCTCCGGGTGGCACTCCAGGCTCAGCCACAGCTCGAAGCAGTTGTTGCGCGACAGCGCGGTCGCGCCGATCGATGCGCGCCCGATGCTCCCCGCCTCCTCCCCGAAGACCTCGAGGAACAGATCGGTCGCTCCGTTGGAGACCAGGTGGAGGTCTTCGAACCCGGGAGGGCACACGACGAAGCAGAGTCCGCGCGAGAGGCTCTTGACGTTGTCGAGCGAGCCGAGCGCGTAACGGATGATGCCGAGGGTGTGCACCGCGGTCAGCCGGGCGGCGGCGTAGCCCTCTTCGATCGTCACGTCGACGCCCACGACTCCGGGGTTCAGCCGGTCGCCGACACGGTTCTCTGGCGTGAGTCCGCTCAGCTCGAGGAGGTCGCCGATGCGGTGGAACGGTTTCATGCGGCCGTAGCGGCGTCCGTAAGGCGGATCGGCGTAGTCGGGGATCTCGAGGCCCAGCTCCCGAACCCTCTGCTCTGGCGTCGCCATCCTGATCCTCTTCTCTTTCTGTATCCGAAACTGCTTAGAATGGATCCATTCTAGAGGTCGAAGGAGAAGCCATGGTGTGGAGCGCGGAACGGCGGGTCGAGGAATTGGGGTTGGTCATCCCCGACTACGCGAACCCTCCCTACGGGGAGCGGTACGCCACGATGAAGGCGTTCCACCACCTCGGCCGCACGCTGACGATCAGCGGCATCACGCCCGAGGACCGGCAGGGCACCAAGGTGCATCCGGGTCGCGTCGGCGAGAACGTCACGCTGGAGGAGGGATACGCGGCTGCGCGGTACGCCGCGATCAACGTGCTGGGCCTCATCCGCTTCGCCGTCGGCTCGCTCGACGAGGTGACGGGGTTCATCCGCACCCTCACCTTCGTCGTCGTGACCCCCGAGTTCACCGATGTGAACCTCGTCACCAACGGCGCCGCCGATCTGTTCGTCGAGGTCTTCGGCGACAGGATCGGCCGATCCACCTCGGCCGGCATCGGCGTCTCGAGCCTCTCCGGGGGCAACGTGTTCGAGATGATCGCCGAGGTCGAGACCCGCACCCCCGCGAAGGAGATCGACGCATGAGGATCGACACCCACCTGCACATCTACGCCGACCCGGCCCGCGGGCTGTACGAGATCGAGAACTTCCCGATCATCGAGTACGGCGAGAAGGCCGACATCCCCCTCGCGGGCGTCGGCGGGTCGGTCGACGACGCGCTCGCCGCCCTCGACGCGGCGGGGTTCGACTACGCCACCGTGCTCGGCAGCTACGAGGTGCCGGGCTATCCCGATCTGCCCGACGGCCTCATGCACTGGCCCGCGGAGCCCCACTACGGCCAGTATCGCGAGGACCTCGCCGCCTACAACCGGTGGGTGTGCGAGATGGCGGCCCCGCACGACAAGCTCATCCCGTTCGTCAGCGCGAACCCTGCCGTGATGACCTCCGCGGAATCGCGGGATCACCTCGCCGAGGCCTTCGGCGACTGGGGTGCGCGAGGCCTCAAGCTCCACCCGATCGGCATCAGGGCCTACCCCGACGACCCGGGCTTCGACGGGGTCTACGACGCCTGCATCGACGCCGACGTGCCGATCGTGTTCCACAGCGGACCCGACACGCGCGGCCGCGGATTCTCGGAGCCGGGCGTCTTCGCCGCGCTCGCCGCATCCCGACCCGAGCTGAAGCTCGTGCTCGCGCATCTCGGCGGCGGCTCGTGGCGCGCTACCGCGGCGGTCGCCGCGGCCCACCCGCAGGTGATGTTCGACCTGTCGGAGATCGTGATCTGGATCGGTGCGTCCGCGGGGCCGTCGGCGGACGACGTCGCCGGGCTCGTGCATTCGATCGGGGTCGACCGCGTCGTGATGGGGTCGGATTTCCCCTGGTACACCCCGGGCGTCACCGCCGAGATCGTCGAGAGCCTGCCCGGCTTCTCACGCGCCGAGCGCGACGCGATCCTCGGCGAGAACGCCGCGCGCCTTCTCAAGCTCGGCTGACCCGGCGACCGAAGACCGCGAGACGTCATCCCCGGCACGAGACTGCAGCCATAGCGCGCAGTCTCGTAGCCCGGATGATGTCTCGCGGTCTTGCGCGTCGCGGGATCAGCCCGCGGTGCGCAGGCCGCGGGAGTGGAGGAGGGGCAGGATGCTGTCCGCGAAGCGCGCCATGCCGTCCTCCCACAGCGGCCACCCGAGCAGGCAGCCGTCGATGCCGACGTCGGAGAGCCACTCGAGCCCGTCGGCGACCTGCGAGGGGGTTCCGATCAGCGGCACGCCGCCGTCGCCGGCGACCCAGCTGAAGCGGCGGGCTGCGGTGGAGTTGTCGCCCGCGACCTCCGCCTCGACGCCCATGATCCGCAGGGCGTTGATCGCGGCGTCGTGCATGCCGTTCTCCTGCGCGTAGTAGTGCAGGAAGTCGCGGGCGGCCTGTTCGGTCTCGCCGTCGACCACGTACCCGAAGGTCCACACCTCGATGTCGCGCCCGTACTTCTCGAACGCCTGGCGCTTGACGTTCGCCACGTGCGCGGTCGCCTGCTCGCGGTCGTCGCTGAGCTTGACGAAGAGTTTGTCGGCGTGCTGCAGGGCGAACTCGAGCCCGCGGCCCGACATCGCGGCATTCATGATCTGCGGACGCGCGCCGAGGGGCTTCGGCGCCGAATACGCGCCCGACAGGTGGAAGAACTCTCCGTCGTGGTCGAACTCGCCGGTCTCGCTCCAGAGGCGCTCGACGATCCCGATCCACTCGTCGGCGAGGTCGTAGCGGTGGTCATGGGCCAGGAGGTCGGCGCCGAACATCTCCATCTCGGGCCTGTACCACCCGGCGAGCACGTTGATGCCGGCCCGGCCGCCGGTCACGTGGTCGATCGTGGCCATCTGCTTCGCCGCCATCACGGGGTGCACGACGGGCATCGACACGGTCGCGAAGATGCGCGCGCTCTCGGTGACCGCCCCGACGGCGGCGGCCCACGTGAGCGTGTCGTACGCGTCGGAGTGCGGGTTGTGCTCGCCGCCGTAGCCCTTCCAGCGCGAGATCGGCACGATGGCCTCGAAGTCCATCGCCTCCGCGCGGTGGGCGAGGTCCTTCACACGCGACCAGTCCGTCGTGAGCGCGCCGGGGATCGTGGTGAAGGTGATGCCGGGGGCGAGGTTCGTACCGAAGGTGCCCAGTTGCAGACGGTTCATCACGGCCTACTTGTAGACGACGTAGAACTTGCGCACCGGTTCGACGACCGACCATTCGCCGGTCCAGCCGATCGGGAAGAACGCCGCGCTCCCGGCTGTCAGCTCGACGGGTTCTCCGCCGTCCTCGTGCACGATCATGCGGCCGCTGAGGATGTGGACGATCTCGCCGCGGGTCAGGAACTCCCACCGCGACCGCCCGGGGTCGCTCTCCCAGATCCCCGACACGATGGTGCGGTCGTCGTTGACGAACTCGACCTTGCCGCGCACGGTGATCTCGCCCGAGAGCGGCTGAGCGCTGGGCGGTGCGAGGGGCTTGGCCTCGAGGGCTCCGGCATCGACCTCGGCGGGTCGGATCACATGGGTCATAATTGGATCCTAAATAAGTCTGAATGGATCCGCAATCGAGGAGCGCTCATGATCGAGACGGTGACGGGTCGGATGGATGCTGCGCTCCTGGGCGCGACCGGGATGCACGACCACCTGCTCAGCGATGCCTCGCGGCTGCGCCGGGACGGGGCTGCGCCCGGACCGACAGGGGATGTCGTGTCGATCGACACCCTGGGCTACCTCCGATGGAACACGCTCGCCCTCGCCGACAACCTCGTCCTCGACGATCCCGCCCTCGCCGCTCGCGAGCTGGGTCGGGCGGCCGTCGCCGGACAGCGCGCGGTCGTCGAGTGCTCGTCGTGGGGGCTCGGCCCTCGCCACGCCGGCCTTCCGGAGATCTCCGTCGCCTCGGGGATGACGATCGTCAGCTCGTACGGGGCGTACGTGCCGCGCATCGTGCCCGGGTGGATCGCGCAGATGCCGGAGGCCGAGCTCGAGCAGCACTTCGTCGACGCGCTCACCGTCGGCATCCCCGGAGCCGGCTTCCGCGCGGGGATGCTCGGCATCATGGGCACCACCGGCGACCTGGAGCGTCGCGAGCGCGAGCAGCTCCGCGCCGCGTCGCGCGCGGCGGTGCGGACCGGGGCGAGCGTGTCGGTGCGGCTGGATCCGGAGGCCTTCCGGGGTCCGGAGGTGCTGCGTCTGATGGGCGCGGAGGGACTCGCCGCCGAGCGCGTCGTCTTCGCCAACGTCGACGAGTACCTGGATGCGGCGTACTGGACCGACCTGTCGGATGCCGGCGCGGTGCTGGAGATGTGCTTCGGCACCGAGGCCGTGCACGTCGGCCGGGTCGACAATCCGTCGGATCGCGAGCGCCTGGCCTTCTTCCCCGGGTTCCTCGCCGCGCATCCGGAGGCGCGTGTCGTGCTCGGCGAGTCGGTCTGGACGAAGGCGCAGCTGGGGGCCTACGGCGGATTCGGCTACGCCTACCTGATGGACCGCATCGTGCCGGAGCTGCGCCGGCGGGGCGTTGCGGAGGATCGCCTGTACGCGATGCTGGTCTCCGAGCCGCGCCGCCTGCTCGATCTGTCGGAGGGGTCTCCGGCGTGGTCGTGATCGCCCGCGAGGCGCAGCATCCGATCGGGTCGTCCCCGCGAGATGATGCGCGTCGCTCGACCCGGTCACGCGATCGCGGGGACCGCCGCCTCCGACGACTCGCGCTCGGCGTCGAGATCGGCGCGGATGCGCGCCTCGGACGCCACCTCGGAATCGCGACGCCCCGCGAGCGCGGCGACCAGCGCGAACGTTCCGAACCCGACCGCTGCCGCGACCAGCGTCGCCCAGCCGTCGAACTCCGGTCCGACCAGGGTGTTCGGTACGTAGAGGATGTCGTTCGGCACGCCGTACAGCGTGGGCGTCAGCGCGAGGAAGACGATGCGCACCACGAAACCGACGGCCATCGCGCTCAGCGCGGCGACCGATCCGGGGCGCTTCCAGAAGACACCGAAGAGGAAGGGCGCGGCGAGGCAGGCGAGCATCAGGTCGAACGCGAGCGTCAGCAGGATTCCCGTCTGGCTGACCTGGATGGCCAGGAACGCGCCGCCGATCACGAAGGGGATCATGGCCACCCGGGTCCAGCGCAGGAGGGGGTCGGGGCCCGCGCCGGTGTGGCGGCGCACCGTGAAGATGTTGCGCACCGCGATCGCGGAGGTCGCGAGCATCGCGCCGGATGCGGTCGAGAACGACGCAGCCACGATTCCGGAGAGCACGAGGATCGCCACGAGCGGCGGGGCGAAGTCGCCCAGGAGGGTGAACAGCACCGGGCCGTCCTCGACCGAGATGCCGAGGGTCGCCGACACGCTCAGCGCGACGATCGCGAAGACGGTGCCGATGGCCGCGGTGAGACCGGCCGCGATGAAGCACGATCGCTGCGCGACGGAGGGGCTCTTGGCGCCGAAGATGCGCTGCATGAAGTCGATCGCGACGATGTCGCCGATCGCGAGCGAGACCAGGGTCGCCCAGTTGATCGGTGCTCCGGCGGCGGGGTCGGTCAGCTGCTCGAGGTCGAACGGGCCCATGCCCTCGGGGATGACGATGCCGTACGACATCGCCACCCAGGCGAGGAGCACGACCGCTGCGACCACCGTGATCGCGGTCTGTATCGCGGCGGTGTAGGCATCGGAGAAGAGGCCCCCCGCGATCGTGTAGGCCAAGACCAGCACCACGGCGAGGATGACGCCCCACGCGTAGGGGATGTTGGCGAAGTGCTCGAGCAGGAAGCCGCAGGCGACGAGGTTGCCGGCGAGCAGGATCGTGAACGACACGACCATGAGCGCCGAGGCCGCCAGTTCCGTGGGTCGGTTGTAGCGCAGCCGGAAGAAGTCGCCGAGGGTGAACAGCTTCATCGCGTTCATCCGCTTCGCGAGGAAGAGGCCGGTCAGCAGCAGGCAGAGGGCGAGTCCGATCGCGAGCGACGCCCCCGACCAGAATCCGAACTGCGAGGTCAGGTCGGTGTTGCCGACCGTGGCGTTCGCGTCGACGGCGGCGGCGGTGAGCGAGACGGCGACGAGGGGCACGCCGAGACGTCGTCCGGCGACGAGGTAGTTGGCGCTGTCGCCGTCGACCTTGCGGGCGACGACGATGCCGACGACGAGGATGACGACGACGCTGAGCGCGACTCCGAAGATGATCATGGGCACTCCCGGGCGGGGAAAGACGGTCGGATGGGCTTTCTGTTGCTTGACAGAAAGAATCTCCATCCGCAGGACCGTCAGCGATGTCGGCTGTGTAACAGTCCTGTGAAATCCGCCCGGGCGGGCGCGGAGCGACGGAGCGCCCGTTCGCCGATCGACGACCGCCGGTCAGGCGATGCGGTCGAGAACGCCGATGCCGAGATCCTCGGCGCGGGAGATGACCGCGGGATCCAGGTCGAGCACCCGCAGGGCGGCGGACGCGATCGCCTCCGCCGTGCGCTCGGTGATCTCGACGCCCCGCTTGCGCTGCAGGATCACGCTCTCGACCAAGCCGAGCACGAGGCTCGTGCTGATGTCGACACGGTCGGCGGCGAGGCCGCTGGCGGCGACCAGCGTCCTGTAGGTCGTCTCGAGCTCGCTGCGCCGCTCGCGGAAGGGGCGGAAGGCGTCCTCCGACACCTCCGGCAGCAGGTAGAGGGCGCCGACGTTGTGGGGTCCGGCCGAGAGCAGGCGCACGTCGGCGACGCACAGCGCCCACAGGCGCGCCGCGGGCTCGTCGTCCTCGGCGAGAAGCCGGGCGGCGACCTCGAGCGACGGCTGAACGGTTTCGAGCAGGAGGGCGAGGAGGATGTCGTGCTTGCGCTCGAAGTGGTGGTACATCGAGGCCTGGCGGATGCCGGCGGCCTCCGCGATCGCGTGCGTGCTCGACGACGTGTACCCGCGGGTGCAGAACAGAGCCGCCGCCGCGGTGAGGACGTCGGCCCGGGTGCCCTGCCCGGTGGGGGACGGACCCGCCGCGCGGGGTCGTCCGGTTCGTGCCGGCGCCATGCTCCCACCGTAACGGTGCTGTCGTAACACGGGCGAAACGCCGACGTGGTGTCATAACTGTCAATCGATAGAAAGGATCCGGGAATGGACGGTCGAAAGCTCGCCCTCGGCGATGTCGGACGTGCTCGCGAGGACGCCCGTGCCCGCGCCGCCTCGTCGGAGTGGATGCCCTACCTCCCGCCGGCCTCCGCCCCCTTCGCCCCCGACGAGGTCGACCCGGCAGCTCTCCGGTGGGCGGAGACCGTGGCCCCCGGCGGATACACGCACCTTCGGGTCGCGCGGGGTACCCGCATCCGCCTCATCGACCCCACGGGCGACGCCTCCGCGAGCGTCGTGGTGCTCAACGCCGTCGAACCCTGGGAGCGGATCAACGTCGCCGACACCCAGAAGATCCCGTGGCAGGCCTACCTCGGCGCCGGGCACCCGCTGCTCTCCGGCGACGGGCGCGTGCTGGCGACGATCGTCGCCGACACCTCCGGCCGGCATGACGCGTTCTGCGGCACGACCAGCGACGCCTGGAACGAGCGCAAGTACGGCGACGCCCTCCCCGAGGGTCCGTCGCCGTCCGGGCACGGGCTGCTCCGGCTCGCTGCCGCCAAGCACGGGCTGACCTCGCGCGACCTGCCCCCGGCGATCTCGTTCTTCCAGGGGGTGCGCGCCGAGGCCGACGGCTCGCTCGCCTGGCAGGGTTCGGCCGGTCCCGGAGCTCACGTGGACCTCCGCGCGGAGCTGCCGCTGATCGTGCTCGTCGCGAACGTGCCCCACGCGCTGGATCCGCGCGACGACTACGTCGTGGGCCCGCTGCGCGTGGTCGCCTGGACGGAACGGCCGACGGGCGAGGACGACGACGTCTTCCACGCCAGCCCCGAACGCGAACGCGCCTACCGCAACACCGTCGCCTACGCCGAGCTCGCCGGTCTCTGAGAGGACGCCAGAATGATCACCACCGTTCCCGACCGCCCCGTCCACGCCGCCGACGCGCCCCTCGACTGGTCGAGCCCGCTCGTCGACGGCGCCGTCGTGCTCGACCAGCGCGTCGCACCGCGAGCCGCCTGGTCGGCCGTCGTCGCCGCCGGCGACGTGCTGACGATCGTCGACGTCGGGGGGAACCAGTCGGCCGACTTCCTCGTCTACGCCGCCTCCGACACCGACGAGCGCTACAGCGCCGCCGACACGATCGCCTGGCAGCAGAACGTGTACGTGCGCACCGGCACGGTGCTGCGCAGCAACCTCGGGCGCCCGTTGATGACGGTCGTGGGGAACGAGGTCGACCGCCAGGACACGATCGGCGGAGCGTGCAGCAAGGAGTCGAACACCCTGCGGTACGGGCATCACACCCTGTTCCAGCACGGGTGCCGGGAGAACTTCCTCGCCGAGGCCGCCCGTCACGGACTCGGGGCGCGCGACCTCGTCTCGAACCTCAACTGGTTCATGAACGTGCCCGTCGAGGCGGACGGGTCGCTCGGGATCGTCGACGGGATGTCGGCGCCGGGCAAGCGCGTGGCGCTGCGGGCGGAGCGCGACGTGCTCGTGGTCGTGTCGAACTGCCCGCAGATGAACAACCCCTGCAACGACTTCAGCTGCACGCCGCTGCACATGATCGTGACGCGCCCGTGAGGGGCTTCGACACCCTGCTCGTCGCCAATCGCGGCGAGATCGCCCGTCGCATCATCCGCTCCGCACGAGAGCGGGGTTTGCGCACGGTCGCGGTCTACTCCGACGCCGACCGGGCGGCCCCCCACGTGCGCGAGGCCGACACCGCCGTGCGGCTCGGGCCGGCTCCCGCCTCGGAGTCGTACCTGCAGCTCGACGCCGTCCTCGAGGCGGCCGCCCGAACGGGTGCCGGCGCGATCCACCCCGGCTACGGCTTCCTCGCCGAGAACGCGGGAGCCGCCCGTGCCGTGGAGGCCGCCGGGCTCGCGTGGGTCGGTCCCACTCCCGATCAGCTCGACGCTTTCGGGCTGAAGCACACCGCGCGGGGGCTCGCCGCCGCAGCCGGTGTCCCGCTGCTCCCGGGCAGCGGCGTGCTGGAATCGCGCGACGCCGCTGTGGCGGCCGCCGAGTCGATCGGGTTCCCGGTCATGCTCAAGGCGACGGGCGGGGGCGGCGGGATCGGCATGCGGGTCTGCGGCGACGCCGATGCGGTGGCCGAGGCGTTCGACGCGGTCACCCGTCAGGCGCAGGCGAGCTTCGGGTCGTCGGGGCTCTTCGTGGAGAAGTTCGTGCGCCCGGCGCGCCACGTCGAGGTGCAGCTGTTCGGTGATGGGGCCGGGCGCGTCGCCGTGCTCGGCGACCGCGACTGCTCGCTGCAGCGCCGGAACCAGAAGGTCGTCGAAGAGGCCCCGGCGCCGCGCCTTCCCGACGCCGTGCGCGCACAGCTCCACGCCACGGCCGCTGCCCTCGCCTCCAGCGTCGGCTACCGTTCCGCCGGCACGGCGGAGTTCGTCTACGACCCCGTCGCCGAGGCCGCCTACTTCCTCGAGGTCAATGCGCGTCTGCAGGTCGAGCATCCGGTCACCGAGGCGGTCTACGGTCTCGATCTGGTCGGACTCATGCTCGACCTCGCGGCGGGCGGACCCGAGGCCGTCGACCCCTCGCTCTTCGACGCTCCGCGACAACCCGACGGGCACGCCGTGGAGGCGCGCATCTACGCCGAGGATCCCGATCGCGGCAACGCCCCGTCGACCGGACTCGTCACCGGGGTCCGCCTCCCGGAGGGAGACGGCATCCGTGTCGACTCCTGGATCGAGGCGGGAATGGACGTCACGTCGTACTACGACCCGCTGCTCGCGAAGGTCATCGCGCACGCGGCGACCCGCGACGACGCCCTCGACCTGCTGCACGCCTCGCTGGCCGGCACCCGCATCGACGGGATCGTCACCGGCACCGGGATGCTGCGTGAGATCGCGCAGCATCCGGACGTCCGCGACGCCACCCACGACACCGGCACCCTCGACGGCGTCGGCGACCCCGACCCCCGGATCGAGGTGCTCGAGCCGGGCATGATGACCACCGTGCAGGACCTCCCCGGCCGTCTCGGGTACTGGCAGGTGGGTGTTCCGCCGTCGGGTCCGATGGACTCGGTGTCGTTCCGGGAGGCCAACCTCGCGGTCGGCAACCCGCCCGAGGCGCCCGGGCTCGAGGTCACGCTCACCGGACCCACCCTGCGGTTCACCGCGGCCACCCGGGTGTGCGTCACCGGAGCACCGGTCGACGTCACGGTCGACGGCGTGACGGTTCCGCTCTGGGAACCGGTCGAGGTTCCCGTCGGCGGCACGCTCCGCATCGGTGCGTCACCCGGCCCCGGCATCCGCACCTACGTCGCGATCCGCGGCGGGATCGACGTGCCCGCCTACCTCGGAAGCGCGGCGACCTTCACGCTCGGCGGGTTCGGCGGTCACGGCGGGCGGGCGCTCGTCGCCGGCGACGTGCTGCGCCCCGCCGCCGTCGAACCGGCCGCTCCCGGCGGCGCGACCCCACCCGAGCGACGACCGCACATCGGGCGGGAGTGGCGCATCGGCGTCACCGAGGGCCCGCACGCCGCTCCCGAGTTCTTCACCCGCTCCGACATCGACGAGCTCTACGCCGCGGAGTACACGGTACAGGTCAATTCGGCCCGCACGGGCGTTCGCCTCAGCGGCCCGCAGCCCGAGTGGGCGCGCACCGACGGCGGAGAGGCGGGCCTGCACCCCTCGAACATCCACGACACCCCCTACGCCGTGGGAGCCCTCGACTTCACCGGCGACACCCCGATCATCCTCGGACCCGACGGGCCGAGTCTGGGCGGTTTCGTGTGCCCCGCGGTCGTCGCCAGCGGCGAGCTGTGGAAGATCGGCCAGCTGCGCCCGGGTGATTCCCTCCGGTTCGTTCCGGTGCGCGAGGCGGACGCCGCCCGGCTGGACTCCGCCCGCTCGCTGGGCGCGCCCCCGCTCATCGGCGGCGGCGACGGCGACGACGGGGTGATGTCGGTGCGAGAGGCCGACGTCGACGAGACCGGGGTGCAGCGTCCTCGCGTGACCTACCGGCGCGGCGGCGACGACAACGTGCTCGTCGAGTTCGGCGCGCAGGAGCTGGATCTGGGGCTTCGCATGCGCGTGCACGCGCTGCAGACCCGTCTCGCCGAGCACGCGCCCCGTGGCATCCTCGACGTCACCCCCGGCATCCGATCGCTGCAGGTGCACACCGACGCATCCGTGCTCCGCGCCTCGCAGCTCGTCGGGCTCCTCCGGGAGCTCGACGACGACCCGCCCCCGACGAGCGAACTCGTCGTGCCCTCCCGCGAGGTGCGTCTGCCGTTGTCATGGGACGACCCGGCGACGCGGTTGGCGATCGAACGGTACATGGCGGGCGTCCGCGACGACGCCCCGTGGACGCCGTGGAACATCGAATTCATCCGGCGCATCAACGGGCTCGACAGCGTCGACGACGTGTACCGCACGGTCTTCGACGCGCAGTATCTCGTGATGGGTCTCGGCGACGTCTACCTCGGCGCCCCGGTCGCGACCCCCCTCGATCCGCGTCACCGGCTCGTCACCACCAAGTACAACCCGGCCCGCACGTGGACCGCCGAGAACTCCGTCGGCATCGGCGGCGCGTACCTCTGCATCTACGGCATGGAGGGTCCGGGCGGCTACCAGTTCGTCGGTCGCACCGTGCAGGTGTGGAACAGATTCCGACGCGGCGGTCTGTTCGCCGACAACCCCTGGGCGCTGCGGTTCTTCGACCGCATCCGCTGGTACCCGGTGTCGGCGGAGGAGCTCCTCGAGCTGCGCGCTGAGACCGACGCGGGGCGGGGCGACTTCGAGACCTCGGAGGGCGAGTTCCGCCTGGCGGAGTACGAGACGTTCCTCTCCGACAACGCGGCCGGCATCTCGTCGTTCCGCGATCGTAAGCAGCGCGCCTTCGCCGAGGAGCGCGACCGCTGGCGCGAGGCGGGGGAGTTCGATCGACCGGTGGAGTCGGATGCCGTCGCCACCGCCCCGGTCGAGGATCCCTTGCCGCCCGGCTGCGTCGCGGTGCGGGCGCCCTTCTCGGCGGCGGTCTGGAAGGTCGAGACGGAGCCGCGGCAGAGTGTCGCGGAAGGAGAACGGATGCTGGTGTTGGAGGCGATGAAGATGGAGACCACCGTGAGTGCGACACAGGCGGGGATCGTGCGCGACGTGCTCGTGCGACCGGGGGAGCGCGTGGAGGCCGGGCAGCTGCTGGCCGTCGTGGAGGTCGCCCGATGAGCGCGGTCGAGCGGGTCGCCGCCGCGTACCTCCGAAACGCCGAGATCGACCGCCCCGAGGCGTGGATCGCTCTGCGGCCCGAAACCGAGGTGCGCGCCGAGGCCGCCGAGATCGACCGACGCGTCGCCGCCGGGGAACGGCTGCCGCTGGCGGGGACCGTGCTCGCCGTCAAAGACAACATCGACGTCGCGGGCCTGCCCACCACCGCGGGGAGCCCCGCGTACGCGTACGCGCCGGAGGCGGATGCCCCGGCGGTGGCGCGGCTGCGCGCGGCCGGAACGGTCGTGCTCGGCAAGACCAACCTCGACCAGTTCGCCACCGGCCTCGTCGGCACGCGCAGCCCGTACGGTGCCGTGCGCGGGGCCTGGGACCCGGCGCGCATCTCCGGCGGCTCGAGCTCGGGATCCGCCGTCGTCACCGCCCTCGGGGTCGTCGACCTCGCTCTCGGCACCGACACGGCGGGTTCGGGACGAGTGCCGGCCGCCCTGAACGGCATCGTCGGGGTCAAGCCCACGGTCGGCCTCGTGCCGACGACCGGCGTCGTCCCGGCGTGCCGGAGCATCGACTGCGTCACCGTCTTCGCGCGGGAGCTGTCCCTCGCCCGTCAGGCCGCCGAGCTCATGGCGGGGCCCGACGGCATCGATCCCCTGGCTCGCATCGACGTGCCGGCGCCGCCGCTGGATGCCCGGCCCGTCGTCGCGATCCCGACCCCCGAGCACCTGGAGGGTCTCGCCGAGGGATGGGTGGAGGCCTTCCGCGGCGTCGTCGGCAGGCTCGCCGCATCCGGCGTCGACATCGTCGAGGTCGACATCGCGCCGCTCCTGGATGCCGCATCGCTCCTGTACGGCGGGGCGTTCGTCGCCGAGCGCACGGCGGCGGTCGGCGCCTTCATCGAGGCGAATCGCGAGCTCATCGGCACGGATATCGACCCGACCGTCGCCGGCATCGTGCTCGCGGGAGCCGACGCCCGGGCCGCGGACTACTTCCGCGACCGGGAGCGGCTCGACCGACTCGGGCTGGAAGGCCTGGGGCGTCTCGCCGGCGCGGTGGCGCTGCTGACTCCCACGACCACGTGGCACCCGACCCTCGACGAGGTGGCGGCCGACCCCGTCGGCGCGAACTCCCGCATGGGGCGCTTCACGAACTTCGCCAACCTCCTCGACCGCAGCGCGCTCGCCGTTCCGGCGGGGGTCGTGGGAGGCAAGCCCTTCGGCGTCATGCTCACCGGCGCCCCCTTCGCCGACCGCACGCTCGCGCAACTCGCCGAGCGCGTGTCGGCCCCTCCGGTCGACGTGCTCGTGGTGGGCGCGCACCTGCGCGGTCAACCGCTGAACCACCAGCTCGTCGCCGCCGGGGGGTCGTTCGTCGCGTCGGTCTCGACGGCACCCGACTACCGGCTCTTCGCCCTGGCGACCACGCCTGCCAAGCCCGGCCTCGTGCGCGTCGCCGACGGCGGGGCGCCGATCGAGGGGGAGGTCTGGCGGCTGCCGGCCGCCGGGTTCGGCCGCTTCGTCGCGGCGCTTCCCGAACCGATGGGCATCGGCACCGCGCGACTGGCCGACGGCTCGACCGTCTCGGGCTTCCTCTGCGAGACGGTCGCGCTCGAGGGCGCCGCCGACATCACCGGGTTCGGTGGCTGGCGGGCCTACCTGGCATCGGCGGTGTGATGTGACGGCGACGCCCTGGGCTGATGCGGCGCCCCTCCGCCTCGGCGGGCGCCCCCGGCGGCTCGTCCCCTTCGTGGTCGGCTACGAGCCCATCCCGGAGGGAGTCTCGGTCGCCGGCGGCAGCTTCTTCCGATTCCTCCTCGAACCGGTCACCGCCGCCGCCGTCGTCTTCGACGAGGGGTGGGTGCTCGTCGACGGCGGGTTCGACCCGGCCCGCATCCGCGACCGCGATCGGCGCGTGGCGAGCTTCGACTACGAGAACTACACGCCCCTGGTTCCCGCCGGCGACCCGCTGGTCGAGCAGGTCGCCGACGCCGGACTCGACTGGAGCGACCTCGCCGCGGCCGCGATCACCCACGTGCACTTCGATCACACCGGGGCGGCGCGCCTGCTCGCCCCCGACCAGCCCCTGCTCCTGCAGGAGCGGGAGTGGGAGCACGTGCACACGGTGGACGACGCCCGCGCGGGGTTTCTGTTCGTCGATGACGTCGTGCGCGACGGGCTCTCGGTCGTGACGCTCGACGGCGACACCGAGCTCGCGCCGGGCCTGCAGGCGATCGACACGTCGGGCCACACCCCGGGCCACCAGTCGTTCGTGATCGAGCTGGGGGAGCGCACCGTCGTGCTCGCCGGTGACGCGGCCGATCTGCGCCGCAACGTCACCGACTGCGTGCGGTGCGGGTCGACGGTGGGCGAGGGCGGCGACGAGCGCGCGGATGCCGCGATCCGGCGCCTCCACGACCTCGACGCACGCGACGGGGTCGAGGTGTGGCCCGCGCACGACCCGAACTGGGGTCCGTGGCGAGAGGTCATCGCCGACCGCGCCTGACGCCCGTGCCGCACGGGCTCGGGCTGTGCCGGTGCCGTCCCCGGGCGTCCCTGACGGGGTCTGCGGTCAGTCGCCGGCGCCGCGGGTCGAGCCGCGGGCGATGAGCTCGGTCGGCAGCTCCACGATCGCCTCTGCCGAGGGCGCGCCGGTGGCCAGCATCCGCACGGCGGCGGCCGCCATCTCGCGGATCGGCTGGCGCACCGTGGTCAGCGAGGGCTGCAGCCACCGCGCCCCCCGCAGGTCGTCGAACCCCACGATCAGCACGTCGACACCGACTCGCAGCCCCGCGTCGGCCACCGCGCGGTAGGCGCCGGCCGCCATCTCGTCCGAGCAGGCGAACACTCCCACGGGCCCGTCGCCGGAGATCCCTACGAGCGCGCGCTGACAGGCCTCCCGCCCCTCCGTCGCGCCCCAGTTCGCACTCTCGTGCACTCGCGCGGCGCGGGGGAGCGCAGCATCCAGGGTCTCGAAGAACCCCTCCACGCGCGCCCGACCCCAGCGGTAGGGAGGACTGCCCCCGATCACGACGAAGCGGCCCGCACCCCGGGCGATCAGGTGCTCGGCCGCCGCCGACCCGCCGGCCCGGTCGGTCGAGCGCACGCTCGGCAGCCCCCGCGACGAGCCGCTCGGCGGCTCGAGCAGCACCACGGGGATGCCCGCCTCGCGCATCACCGCGGTCTGCGTCGCCGTCGGAAGGATGAGGCCCAGCACGACCCCGGCGCTCCCGCGGGAACGGATGCGGACGGGCCAGTCGTCGTCGGGATCGTCGCGCTCGGTCGTCAGCACGAGGTCGTAGCGCAGGTGCGCCGCCGCGGTCCGCGCACCCGCTGTCACCTCTTCGGTGTACGGGTTGTGGAAATGGGAGAGCACCAGGTCGATCAGCCGGGCGGTGCCTCCGCGTGGGCGACCGCGCCGCTCACCGTCGTGCGTGTACCGGAGCGCTGTCGCGGCGGCCGCTACCCGTGCGCGCGTCGCTGCGGCCATCTCGCCCTGTCCGCGCAGGGCGCGTGAGGCGGTGGTCACGCTCACGCCCGCCGCCGCCGCCACGTCGGCGAGCGTGGAACGGGCGGATGCGGGCACCCCCCTATTTTGCGCAATATCTGGGCGATCGGTCCACGGTGTGTGACATCGTGTTGCCGTCCCCGCCGGGGGGAGCGCGTCGCCGCCTCCCCTTTCCGGCCACCTCTGCGTCGAGGAGTTCGTCATGACCGCACGCCACGCCCTGATCGTCCGAGGCGGGTGGGAAGGACACCATCCGGTCGAGGCCGCCGAGCTCTTCGTGCCGTTCCTGCGCGACAACGGCTTCGACGTGCGCGTCGAGTCCGACCCGGAGGTCTACGCCGACCTCGACGCGATGAACGCCGTCGACCTCGTCGTGCAGTCGGTCACGATGTCGCAGATCTCGCGGGAGGCGGTGGCGGGGCTCCGCGCCGCCGTCGAGCGCGGCGCCGGGCTCGCCGGCTGGCACGGGGGCATCGCCGACTCCTACCGCGGCGACTCCGACTACCTGCAGCTGGTCGGAGGGCAGTTCGCCACCCACCCGTCACGGCACCCCGACGAACGCTCCGGCGACGAGCGCGACAACTTCCTCGACCACACGATCGAGGTCACCGCCGCCGGCCGCGCGTCGGTGATCATGGCCGGCATCGAAGACTTCGCCCTGCGCACCGAGCAGTACTGGGTGCTCACCGACGACCTCAACGACGTGCTCGCCACGACCACTCACCCGGTGCAGCCCTATCACCCGTGGCACCGCCCGGTCACGTCGCCGGCGGTATGGACCCGCGAATGGGGGCGGGGCCGCGTCTTCGTCGCGACCCCCGGTCACGACCTCGACGTGCTGAAAGACGACAACGTCCGCACGATCATCGAGAGGGGGATGCTGTGGGCAAGCCGCACGGAATCGGAATAGTCGGGCTGGGCGTCATCTCGGCCCAATACCTCGACACCCTCGTCGGACTCGACACGGTGCGGATCGCCGCCGCCGCCGACCTCGATCCCGCCCGCGCGCGAGCGATCGCCGATCGCGTGCCGGGGTGCCGGGCCCTCTCGGTCGACGAGCTCGTGGCCGACCCGGAGGTGCAGACGGTGCTGAACCTCACCGTTCCCGCCGCGCACGCGTCGGTCGCGCTCGCGGCGCTCGCCGCCGGGAAGAACGTCTACGGCGAGAAGCCGCTCGCCGCCACGCTCGCCGAAGCGCTCGAGGTCGTCGCGTCCGCCGGCGATGCCTGGGTGGGAGGCGCGCCCGACACCGTGCTCGGCACCGGCGTGCAGACCGCGCGGGCGGTCGTCGACGCGGGGGAGATCGGCCGACCGGTGTCGGCGACGGCGACCTGGGTGGCTCCGGGCCACGAGGCCTGGCATCCGAACCCCGACTTCTACTACCTCGCGGGAGGCGGGCCCCTGTTCGACATGGGGCCGTACTACCTGACCACGCTCTTCCACCTCCTCGGTCCGGTCGTCCGGGTGTCGGGCGTCTCGTCACGGCCCCGCGACGAACGCATCATCGCGACGGGTCCCCGCGCGGGGGAGCGCATCCCCGTCGAGGTCGACACGCACGTGACCGGCGTTCTCGAGCACGTCGGCGGCGCGGTCTCGACGGTGACGTTCAGCTTCGACGCGGTGGCGACCGCCGCCGCGCCCCTCGAGGTGCACGGCGAGAGCGGATCGCTGACGGTGCCCGATCCGAACACGTTCGACGGCGAGGTGAGGCTGCGCCGCTCGCGTTCCGACGAGGGCGCGGTGATCGAGCCCCGCGCCGGCTACGAGCAGGCGGGGCGCGGTATCGGCCTGATCGACTTCGTCGCCGGTCACGGGCGGGCCGGCGGCGACGTCGCCCTGCACGTGCTCGAGATCATGACCGCGCTGACCGAGTCCGCGCGGGAAGGCCGACGCGTCGACCTGGCCACGACCGCGGAGCGCCCCTCGCTCGCACCCCTCACGCCCCGCACCGCTTGGAGAGCATAATGACCTCGACGGCACGCGCCGTGATCGACCTCGACGTGACCGGCGATCGCATCAGCCGCCACCTCTACGGGCACTTCGCCGAGCACCTCGGCCGATGCATCTACGACGGGTTCTGGGTGGGGGAGGACTCGCCGATCCCGAACGTGCGCGGCATCCGTCTCGACATCGTCGAGGCGCTCCGCGCACTCGACATCCCGAATCTGCGGTGGCCGGGCGGATGCTTCGCCGACACGTACCACTGGCGCGACGGCATCGGACCGCGCCAGCGGCGTCCGAAGATCGCCAACACCAACTGGGGCGACGTCGTCGAGAACAACCACTTCGGCACGCACGAGTTCATGGACCTCTGCGACCTGCTCGGCGCCGACGCGTACGTGAACGGCAACGTCGGCAGCGGCACGGTGCAGGAGATGTCGGAGTGGGTGGAGTACCTGACCCGTGCCGATGACAGTCCGATGGCGAGGCTGCGACGGCAGAACGGACGAGACGAGCCGTGGCGGGTGCCGTTCTGGGGACTGGGCAACGAGGCGTGGGGGTGCGGCGGCAACATGTCGGCGTCGTTCTACGCCGAGGAGGCGCGCCGCTACGCCACCTTCTGCCACGAGCACGGCGGCAACTCGCTCACGAGGATCGCGGCGGGCGCGAACGAGGACGACCTCGAGTGGACGCGCACGCTCATGAAGTCCCTGACGGAGTGCCACGGCTGCACGATGGGCGGGAATCTGCCGTATCAGGCCATCTCTTTCCACTACTACACGCACTCCGGGTCGGGCATCAACAGCGAGGCGGCGACCGCGTTCACCACGGCGCAGTACTACGAGACCGTGGCGTACGCGGCGGGGATCGAACGCATCGTGCGCGGGCACGTCGCCGTCATGGACTCCTACGACCCGCAGAACCGCGTCGGTCTGGTGTGCGACGAGTGGGGCACGTGGTGGAACGCCGCCGAGGGCACGAATCCCGGCTTCCTCTTCCAGCAGAACACCGTGCGCGACGCCCTCGTCGCCGGTCTGCACTTCGACGTCTTCCACCGCCACGCTCGTCGCCTGACGATGGCGAACATCGCGCAGACGGTGAACGTGCTGCAGGCGATGGTGCTCACCGACGGCGAGAACCTCGTGCTCACCCCGACCTACCACGTGTTCGAGATGAACAAGGGACACCAGGATGCGGCAGGCCTCCCGGTGCACGTCCTCGAGACGCCGACGACCACCGTGCGCGGCGACGATCTCGACCTCGTGTCGATCTCGGCGTCGACGCGCGACGACACGGCGCTGGTGTCGTTGACCCACCTGTCGGTCGATGCCCCGTGCACGGTGCGGGTCGATCTGCGGGGTCGAGCCGCGAGCGTCGTGCGCGCGCGCGTGCTCACGGGCGACGCGGCATCTTCGTTCAACGACGTCGACGCGCCCGAACGTGTTGCGCCCCGACCGCTCGAGGCGAGCCTCGAGGCGGACGGGGTGCTCGTGGTCGAGCTCCCGCCCCACTCGTTCGCGACGGTCGAGCTCGCGCTCGGCTGACGGGTGCCCCTGGACCGCGAGACGTCAACGTGGATACGAGACTGCGACCCTCGTGCGCAGTGTCGTATCCCGGATGACGTCTCGCGGGCTGGGCGGGGATCGGGGCGGGGGTCAGCGCCGCGGGGGAGCGATCGAGGCGCGCTCGATGGTGGGCATCGGGATCAGCGACTCGCCGGGTGCCCCGGGGTCGAGCAGCCGCTCGACCGCGCGACGCCCCATCGCCTCGTGCGGCAGTCCGATGGTGGTGAGGCCGGGGCGGAGGTACGCGGCGAGCTCGTCGTTGTCGAACGAGACGACCGACACGTCGCCCGGCACCGACAGCCCCGCCTCGGTCAGAGCCTGGTAGGCGCCGAAGGCGAGACGGTCGTTCATGCAGATCAGCGCTCGGGGCGCGGGCCTCGAGGCCAGGAGGTCGCGGACGGCCTCGTACCCGTGGTCGGGCTCCCACAGCCAGATCGAGCGCTCCGCGGCGAAGGCCACCCCGGCCTCCGCCATCGCGTCGCGCACCCCGGCGACGCGTCGGGCGACGGTCGTCGAGCGGAACACGTCGCGTTCGGCCTCGTCGCTCTGACCGATGAGGGCGATGCCCTCGCGATGGCCCGCCTCGAGCAGCAGGCGCACGGCAGCCCGCCCGCCGCTGTACTCGTCGGGGAGGACGGATGCGGGGTGGCCCGGGTTGATCGCGTTGAGCATCACGGCGGCGGTGCCGCGGGGCAGTTCGGGGACGAAGAGCTCGCGGGCCCGCATCGTCGCGAAGATGATGCCGTCGACCTGGCGGTCGACGAGCGCGGCGATCGCCTCCTCTTCGCGGGCGGGGTCGCCGTCGGTCTCGATCACGAGCACGACGTGCGCGGCGGCGCGTGCCGCCTCGAGCGCGCCCTTGATCAGGCCGCTCGCGAAACGGGTCGTCGCGACGAGGTCGGAGACGAAGCCGAACGTCGAGGTCTTGTCGGTGCGGAGTCCTCGGGCGGCGATGTTCGGGCGGTAGCCGAGCTCGGTCGCCGCGGCGTGCACGCGGTCGTGGGCATCCTTCGACAACCGGGTGTCGGGCCGACCGTTGAGAATGAGGGATGCCGCGCTGACCGATAGCCCCGCTCGTTGCGCGACATCGGCGAGCGTCACGCGCTTGGTCGCCATCGATCATCCTCTCGACCTATGGATGCTATCGCCGCTCGGCGCACTTGACAGAACCCGGGCATGCATCCCATGATGAGGGTGCTAAAACCTTTCAGCACCTGCAGAACAGCCGAAACATCCGCAGTACCCCCGCACCACCCCGGTGACCCGCACCGGGGCGCATCACATGACGAAGGAGTCGTTTCATGCCCTCATCCCGCCGCCCCGCAGGGCGCCGCGCGATCGCCCTCGGCGCGCTCGCCGTCGTCGGCGTCGTGCTCTCGGCCTGCGCGCCGGGTGCCGCCGCCCCCGACACCAGCGCCGACGCCGTCAACGTGTCGACCGAGCTGACCTCCGACGAGGTCACCCTCACGATCGCCGACGAGACCGGGTTCCCGGTCACCGACAAGTTGACGGAGGAGTTCACCAAGCAGCATCCGAACGTCACCTTCACCATCACCCGCGACACGTTCCAGAACCTCACGGCGAACGCCCCCAAGCTCCTCGCCAGCTCCACGCCGCCCGACCTCATCCGCCTCCCCACTCTGGGCGAGACGGTGAAGGACGGGCTCGTGCTCGACCTCGACCCGTACTTCGACGCCTACGGATGGGACGCCTGGCCCGCCTCGCAGCTCGCGCCGCTGCGCATGAGCGAAGACGGCGTGCGCGGCTCGGGCGCGCTGTACCAGCTGGGTCTGGGCTACAGCATCACCGGCATCTACATGAACACGGCGCTCGCCGACCAGCTGGGCATCGACGGACCCCCCGCGACGATGGCCGAGCTCGAGGAGGACCTCGCGACGGCGAAGGCCGGTGGCGTGCAGCCGATCATGGCCGGCGACAAGGACGGCGTGGTCAACTTCGTGACGCAGGCCGCGATGAACCAGTACGCCGACAAGGACGAGTTCTTGGCGTGGATGTTCAACGAGCCCGGCGCCACCTACAACACGGAGGGCAACACCGAAGGCGCAGAGCTCATCCGGCGCTGGGCCGACGAGGGCTACTTCCCGTCCGACATCAACGCTCTGGACTACTTCACCTTCGTCAGCCAGTTCTCCGACGGCGGGGCACTGTTCACCTTCAACGGCAACTGGGAGGCGGCGAACTACCAGGCGGCCCTCGGCGACGACGTCACCTTCTTCCTCGTGCCCCCGATCGAGGAGGGCGGCGACCACGTCGCGATGGGAGCGGCCAACTCGTTCTCGGTGGCGGCGAAGTCGCAGCACAAGAACGAGATCGTCTACTTCCTGAACTGGATCCACACCGACCCGGTCGCGCGGCAGATCATCGTCGACGTCACCGGTGCCTCGCCCGGCGGCGACCCGTCGCTCGCCCTCCCCGAGGTCGAGTCGGGCTCGCTCATCGAGAAGGCCCTCGAGATGTCGGCGCAGATCGGCGAGGAGAACGGCCAGGTCGACTTCATGGCCAACACCACCGCCGGCATCTACGCGGGATCGATCATCCCGGAGTCGCAGCTGCTCGTGACGAGTCAGATCACCGGGGCCGAGTTCACCGAGCGCGTGCAGAAGTTCTACGAGAGCGAGGTCGGCGGGTGACATCCCGACCCGCGATCGACCCCGATGTGCTGACGCCGGGGGACACCCCGGCGTCAGCCGTCGCGGGTTCGCGAACCCCCCGTCGGGCCACTGCCATCGCGGTGGCCCGACGGGCCACGCTCGTCGGCTGGGCGCTGCTCGTGCCGGCACTGCTGGCGTACGTCGGCTTCGTGATCTGGCCGCTGATCCAGGGCGTGCAGTACTCGTTCTACGACTGGAACGGCGTGGGCGTGGCCACCTGGGTCGGCTTCGACAACTACCTCCGGGTGTTCACCGACCCCGACCTGCTCGGCGCGATCCGCAACGCGTTCCTGCTCATCGCCTTCTTCACCGTCATCCCGGTGAGCGTCGGCCTCGTGCTCGCGACGCTCATCCGCTCCATGAAGGCCGGCGCGTTCGCCAGCATCTCGCAGACGATCCTCTTCCTCCCGCAGATCATCCCGCTCGCGGCGGCCGGCATCGCCTGGTCGTGGATGTACGCCCAGACCGGCGCGGTCAACCAGATCCTCAGCGGCGTCGGCCTCGGCTGGATCACCCGGTCATGGCTCGCCGACTACACCACCGCCCTCCCCGCCGTCGGCCTCATCGGGTCGTGGGTGCTGACGGGGCTGTGCACCGTGCTGCTGCTCACCGGCATCGGCAAGATCGACGTCTCGCTCTACGAGGCGATCCGTCTCGACGGCGCCGGCTGGTGGCGGGAGTTCTTCACCATCACCCTCCCGGGCCTGCGGCAGGAGATCGCCGTGCTGGTCACACTGACGGTGATCGCTGCCCTCAGCAGCTTCGACATCATCTACACCTCCACCCAGGGAGGACCGGGCCGGGCCACCCTCGTGCCGGGTCTGTCGATCTTCCGCATCGGATTCACCCAGAGCGATGTCGGACTCGCCTCGGCGTTCGGCATCGTGCTGATGGTGCTCATCCTCATCGTCGTGCTGCCCATCCAGCGCCTGTCCCGGACGGAATCCCGATGATCGCCAACCGCACCGAGGTGATCCTCGGCCGGACGCTCCTCATCCTCGCCCTCATCCTCACCGTGATCCCGCTGGTGAGCATGCTGTCGGCCGCGCTCGCACCCGCCGACCGCAACCCGACCGGCATCGAGTGGCCGAGCGATCCGCAGTGGGTCAACTTCGTCACCGCCTTCGAGACGGGCAACGTGCTGCGGCTCATGGGCTCGAGCACCCTCATCGTGCTGGGCGTCGTGCCCATCAGCCTGCTGATCGCGACCCTCGCCGGATACGCGCTGGGAGGACTTCGGGTCAAGGGCGGCCGCGGCATCCTGATCTTCTTCGTTCTCGGTCTCACGATCCCGTTCGAGTCGCTGATCATCCCGCTGTACTACCAGTCGCAGGCGATGGGCACCCTGAATACGCAGTGGGCCGTGATCTTTCCGCTGATCGGTCTGTTCATGCCGTTCAGCGTGTTCTGGATGCGCGCGCACTTCATCAACGTGCCGCCGGAGCTCGGCGAGGCGGCGCGGGTGGACGGCGCCAGCACGTGGCAGGAGTTCCGCCGGATCCAGCTCCCGCTCGCGATGCCCGCGCTCTCGGCGCTGGCGATCCTGCTGTTCATCTGGACCTGGAACCAGTTCATCCTGCCGGTGGTGCTCATCGCCGACCCGTTGAACCGCACGGTGGCCGGTGCGCTCACCTTCTTCCAGGGGCAGTACTCGCTCAGCATCCCCCTCCTCAATGCGGGAGCGCTCATCATCATCACCCCCGCGATCGTGCTGTTCCTGATCTTCCAGCGACAGTTCATCAAGGCCTTGCTGCAGGGCGCGGTGAAGGGGTGAGCCCCCGCTCGTCCCTGACCGCCGCCGCTCATCACGACAGGACAGCCGCATGACCTTCTCCCGACCGGACTCGTGGGTCTGGGACTTCTGGATCGCCCGCGACGGCGAGACGTTCCACCTCTTCTACCTGCACGCCCCGCGATCGCTCGGCGACCCCGACCTGCGGCACCGCAACGCCCGCATCGGGCACGCGGTCTCCGCCGACCTGCGCGCATGGGACGACCTCGGCGTCGTGCTCGGCCCGGGGCCCGACGGGTCGATCGACGCGTCGGCGGTGTGGACCGGATGCGTCGTCCGCGACGATGCGCGCTGGCTGATGTTCTACACGGGGTCGAGGTTCTTCCGCGACGGCGAGATCACGAACGTCGAGACCGTGGCGATGGCCGAGTCGACCGACCTGCACGACTGGACCAAGCTGCCCTTCGCGTTGGGCGCCGACCCCGAGCGCTACGAGGTGCTCGCCGACGGCACCTGGCACGAGGAGGCGTGGCGCGACCCGTGGGTCTTCCGCGTCGGGGATGAGTGGCACATGCTGCTCACCGCGAGGGCGCGCGGCGCGGCCGACGACCGCGACCGCGGGGTCGTCGCGCGTGCACGGTCGAGCGATCTCGTCGAGTGGACGGTCGAGGCGCGCGTCTCGGCCCCGGGCTCGGGCTTCGCGCACCTCGAGGTGCCGCAGGTGGTCTCGGGCGACGGCGTGGAGGCGGTCGTCTTCTCGTGCGACAGCGCCCACCTCGCCGGCGATCGTGCCGGTCAGCAGGGCGGCATCTGGGTGGCACGACGCGACCCCGAGACGGGGTGGATCGACGCGGGCGAGGCCCGCCTGCTCGTGGACGAGAGCCTCTACGCCGGACGCATTGTGCGCGACACCGACGGAGCCCTGTCGCTGATGGGGTTCGAGAACGTGGTCGACGGAGCGTTCGAGGGCCGCATCGGCGACCCGCTCAGGCTCGACGCGGACGACGACGGACTGCTGGTGCTCGCCAGCGACCGGGAAGGGGCACGCGCATGATCGCCATCGACGGCCGGGCAGACGCCCGGTTCGACCGCGTGGTCGACGCCTTCGGCTCGGCTTTCGACGGGCGCCCCGACATGGGCGCCGCCCTCGCCGTGCGCGTCGACGGGCAGCCCGTGGTCGACGTCTGGGCGGGCGTGGCGGATGCTGCGACCGGAGCGCCCTGGCGCGAGGACACCGTCAGCGTGGTCTTCTCCTGCACCAAGGGGCTGATGTCGATCCTCGCCGCGCGCGCCGTCGAGCGCGGCGACCTGCGATACGCCGACCCCGTGGTGGGGCTCTGGCCCGAATTCGGCGTCGGCGGAAAACAGGGCACCACCGTGGCCGACCTGCTCGCCCACCGCGCGGGCCTGTCGGCGCCGCGCGTCGACCTCTCGGAGGACGACATCGTGGACTGGGCGCGCGTGACCGAGGTGCTCGCCGGTCAGGAACCGCTGTGGACGCCGGGTGACGAGTACGGGTACCACGCGATCACCCACGGCTGGCTCATCGGCGAGGTGCTGCGTCGACGCACCGGCCGCTCGGTGGGCGACCTCTTCCGCGACGAGGTCGCGGGCCCGCTCGGTGCCGACGCGTGGATCGGGCTGCCCGCCGCCGTGGAGCCGCGGGTGGCGCCGATGCGCATCGGCGCGACCCTCGCCGCCGCGACGGAGGAGATGCTCCGGCCCGAGGGCGGGCGGTCGTGGCCCGCGCGTGCGATGACCCTCGGCGGGGCGCTCCCCGCAGCCCTCGTCGGGGACGGCATCGGCTTCAACTCGCCGCGCGTGCGGGCGGCCGAGATCCCCGGCGCCGGCGGCGTCGCGTCGGCGCGGGCGCTGGCGGCGATCTGGTCGGCGACCGTGACCCCGACCGACGGGGTGCGCCTGCTCGGCGACGAGGTGCGGGAGGCGGCCACCGTGCCGGTGAGCGCCGGACGGCCGTTCTTCGAGGCGGCGCCCCCGTGGCCGCGGTGGGGCATGGGGTTCCAGCTCGACTCCGAGGCCCGCCGCTACCTCTCGCCCGACGGCTTCGGCCACGACGGTGCGGGCGGGCAGGTCGCGTTCGCCGACCCGGGCCGACGCATCGGCTTCTCGTTCGTGACGAACCTGATGGAGGCCGGCGACGACCGGGGAACCCGGATCGTCGCGGCGCTCGCCGACGCGCTCGCCTGACGACGACACGAGGCCTTGCATCCGCGACGCGTTCGGCTACGAATAGAGCTATGGCGACCGGGTTCCGGTTCGGCCGCCGTGCACACCGTCCGTGCGTTCGACGAAAGGTCGTCCATCGTGTCCAGGAAACCGAGCCAGACCGAGGTCTACGAGTACGACGCCCCGGGTGAGGCCGATGCGCTGACGCTGCGCACGCGGGACCTCGCCGCCCCGGGCGCCGGAGAGGTCACCGTCGAGGTCATCACGGCCGGCATCAGCCACATCGACGGCTTCCTCCGCAGCGGCCGCGAGGCATCGGAGGGCGGATGGCCGCGCCGGTCGGGCAGCGAGTTCGCCGGCGTCGTGGTCGCGCTCGGCGACGGGGTCTCGGCCTTCCGGATAGGCGACGACGTCATCGGCCACGTCTCGAGCGGTGCGCACGCGACCTACCTCAACGCGCCCGTGTCCTCACTTGTGCGCAAGCCCCGCGAGGTCACGTGGGAGGTCGCGGGCGGCCTCTACCTCGCGGGAGCGACCGCGCTCACGGTGCTCGACGAACTCCGCATCGGCGCCGACGACACCGTGGTCATCTCCGCTGCCGCCGGTGGGGTGGGAAGCATCGAGGCACAGGTCGCGAAGCACCTCGGGGCGAAGGTGATCGGAACGTGCGGAGAGCGCAACTTCGACTACCTCCGTCAGCTCGGCATCAAGCCCGTGAAGTACGGCGACGGCCTCGCCGAGCGACTCCGCCGCGCGGCGGAAGGCCGACCCATCACGGCCATGATCGACAACTTCGGCAAGGACGGGCACGAGCTGCTCCCCGGGCTCGGAATCCCCGCGGGGCGCTACCGCTCGAGCGCCGACCGACGAAACATCGAGCTCCGCCTCCTCGACGGCGACCCCGAGGCGGTCGCGAAGGGCACGGATCTGCTGCGCCGCGTCGCGGAACTCGCCCGGGTTCGGGCCTTCACCCCGTTGGTGTCGGGGTTCTACCCGCTGGCCGAGATCGCCGACGCCTACGCCGACCTCGACAAGCTGCACGCGCGAGGCAAGATCATCCTCGCGACGCACCCGGTCACGACCGCCCGCACCCCGAACGCCCGCCAGATCCACGAGGCCGCGCGCTGACCTCCGTGCCGTCCGGAGGAGATGTGCAGACGGGAGGGCGCCCGAGCGGCGATTCTCCTCCGGTGCGCGCATCTCCTCCGGTACGACCGCCGGCTGATCGGGATGCGGGTCAGACGCGCGAACTGCGCCGGGTGGGGGCGTTCACCGGCGAACCGTGGGCGGCCAGGATGAGGTCGCGCACGTCGGTCGCCGCGACTGACGTCACGCTGTCGTCGAGCAGCGCCGCATCCGAGCACAGCAGCAGCGGGGTGTCGGCCGCCGACTCCGGCAGGCGGCCGTGCGTCCCGCGTACCCACGAGGGGTCCAGCGGCACGGTGCTCATCGCGTAGCGCAACCCGAGCTTCTTCTTGACCAGGTTGAGCCCTGCCTTCGCCTTCGCGAGGCGGTCGGCGGGGTCGAAGAACAGCTCGGCGGGGTCGTAGCCGGGCTTGCGGTGGATGTCGACGCCTCGCGCGTACTCCGGGGCGAGGTCGTCGTCGAGCCAGAAGTAGTAGGTGAACCACGCACCGGGTTCGGCGACCACGACGAGTTCGCCCGAGCGCTCGTGGTCGAGTCCGTACGCGGCCTGCGCCTCGCGGTCGAGCACCTCGTCGACGCCGGGGAGCGCGCGCAGCAGGGAGGCGACCCGGGCGATGTCGCTCTCGTCGTCGACGTAGACGTGCGCGACCTGGTGGTCGGCGACGGCGAAGGCGCGCGAGGTCCACGGATCGAGCTGCTCCCGGCCGTCCTGCACGTAGACCTCGAGCAGTCCCTCGCGTCGCAGCGCGCGGTTGATGTCGACGGGCCGATTCGCGTCGGCGATGCCGTACTCCGCCAGCGCGACGACCGTGTACCCGCGGGCCTCCGCGTCGTCGAGGAGCGGCGCCAGTGCGGTGTCGAGCTCCCGCGCGGCGCGGTCGGCCTCGGGCGAGTTCGGACCGAACCGCTGCAGGTCGTAGTCGAGGTGGGGCAGGTACGACATGACCAGCTCGGGAGCGGGCGAGCCCCACCGCTCGCTCAGCATGCCGCGGGTCGCGTCGATGAGCCACTGCGACGAGGCGATGGTCGCCGTCGGTCCCCAGTACTGGAAGAGCGGGAAGTCGCCGAGGTCGCGCACGAGGGGGTCGTGCAGCGCCGCCGGGCGCACGTAGGCGTCGGGGCTCTTGCGCCCGTCGGCGTGGTAGATCGGGCGCGGGGTCACGGTCACGTCGGTCGTCGCACCCATCGCGTACCACCAGCCCAGGTTGGCCGCGCGATAGTCGGAGTCGCGGCGCCGCGCGGTCTCCCACAGCTTCTCGCCGGCGACGAGCTTGTTGTGCTGACGCCACAGCAGCGGGTCGCCGAGTCCGCGGAAGTACCATCCGTTGCCGACGATGCCGTGGTCGCGCGGCATCGTCCCGGTGAGGATCGTCGACTGCACGCTGCAGGTGACGGCAGGGAGGATCGTCTCGAGCTGCACGGTGCGGCCGCGGTCGCCGAGGGCGCGCAGGCGCGGCATGGCTGCGAGGGCTCGCGGGGTGAGGCCGACGATGTCGAGGAGAAGGACGTTCTTCATGGTGTGGTGACCTCTGCGGGGAGTGTGAGGGCGGGGGCGAGCTGGGTCGTCGCCCAGCGGAGCTCGGCGGCGATGCCCTCGACGAGCGAGTCGGGCTGCAGGTGGTCGGGCAGCACCGTCCAGGTGTAGGTCTCGACGTCGAGGTGCGCGTCACGACCGTGCGGGGTCTGCAGCACGGCGTCGACGGCGGCGCGCAGCACCTCGGTGGTGGCGCGCAGGGGCGGGGCGGGGGTCGCGTGCAGCGGGATGTGCACGTGCACCCGCCATGGTCGATCGGTCGGCCAGGCGGGGTCGGCGGCGAGCACCTCGGGCAGGTCGTCGGCGGCGAACTCGGGGACGGATGCGGCGGGACGCGCGCGCACCTGATGCACGTAGCGCGCCTCGGCGAAGGGGGCGAGGGCCTCCAGCGTCCCGTCGGCGGAGGGGTCGGTCACCTCGAGCGCGACCGATGCCTGCACCTTCACGATGCGCACGCCCGCCCGTTCGGCAGCCGCCACGGCGGCGGTGGGGTCGGCGAACGACACGGCGAGGTGACAGGTGTCGAGGCAGAGCCCGAGGAGTCCGTCCGCGGTGAGGTGCGGTCGCGCGCCGAGCCAGGCCACCACGTCGGCGACGTCGTCGAGGATGCAGCCGGGCTCCGGCTCGATGCCGACGCGCACGGTGCGTCCGGTGCGCCGCTCGATCTCCTGGAGACCGTCGACCAGGGCACCGAGGGCGGCCTCGGCGGCGGCGTCGGCGTCGGCATCCCATCCCACCCGCCACCCGAGCGGCAGGGTCGAGATGCTCCCCGACGCCCCCTCGGGCAGCAGCGCGGCGAGCAGGGTCGCGCAGTCGAGCGTGTACCGCAGGCGCTCGGCGCTCGTCCAGTCGGGCCGGTAGACCGCGAGCTTCACCACGTCATCGTGGAACCCGCGGTACGGGAACGCGTTGATCGTCCGCAGCGTGAGCGCGTTGCGCTCCAGCGCGGCCGACAGTCGTCCGCGCGCCGACGCGTCGGCGGCGAGGACGGCAGCGGTGTCGGCCGGGATCCAGAGCCCGACCCCGAGGGCGTCGAGGCCC
This sequence comes from Microbacterium hatanonis, assembly GCF_008017415.1. Taxonomy (NCBI): domain Bacteria; kingdom Bacillati; phylum Actinomycetota; class Actinomycetes; order Micrococcales; family Microbacteriaceae; genus Microbacterium; species Microbacterium hatanonis. Next base: position 985,195 of record NZ_VRSV01000002.1, read on the forward strand.
GCCGCGGCCCGGACGGGGCCGGCGTGCACGTCGAGCTGCTCGATGATGCCGTCGAGGTCTTCGGCCGGGTGCACGTTGGTGCAGTACGACAGCTCCACGCTCAGGCCTCGCGGCGCGACGCGACGCCGCGGAGCACCGAGTTGCCCTCGAAGGTGTCGGGTCCCTGGCGCTCCGGCTCGAAGCCGGGCACGGGGTCGAGGATGAGTCGGCCGCTCTGGCCGTAGAAGTCGACCGGGTTCTGCCACAGCACGCGGTCGACGTCGGCGGCGGTGAACCCCGCGTCGAGCATGGCCTGACCGGTCTTGGCGGTCTTCAGCGGGTCGGAGCGCCCCCAGTCCGCCGCGGAGTTCACGATGACCCGGTCGAGACCGATGCGCTGCATGATCGCCACGACGCGCTGCTCGTCCATCTTGGTGTCGGGGTAGATGGAGAAGCCCATCCACGCCCCGCTGTCAGCGACCATGTCGACGCAGGTCTCGTTGAGGTGGTCGACCAGCAGGTGCTCGACCGGCAGCCCCGACTCGATCGCGACGTCGAGCGTGCGGCGGGTGCCGGTGACCTTGTCGCGGTGGGGGGTGTGCACGAGCGCGGGCAGCGCGTACTCGATCGCGAGGGCGAGGTGCTGCGAGAGGATGTCGTCCTCCTCCGGCGTCATGGAGTCGTAGCCCGTCTCGCCGACCGCCACCACGCCGTCCTTCAGCAGGTAGCGCGGGAGGTGCTCCATCACCTCGCGGCAGCGGGGGTCGTTCGCCTCCTTCGGGTTGAGGGCGATCGTGCAGTGGTGCCGGATGCCGAACTGCGCGGCCCGGAACCTCTCCCACCCGATCAGCGCGTCGAAGTAGTCGATGAACGACCCGACGGTGGTGCGCGGCTGCCCGAGCCAGAACGCCGGCTCGACGAGGGCGCGGACGCCGGCGTCGTACATGGCCTCGTAGTCGTCGGTGGTGCGGGAGGTCATGTGGATGTGCGGGTCGAAGATGCGCATCGGTTCGCCTTTCGGGGGAGCGGGACGGGTCAGGCGAGGACGAGGAGGGAGATGTCGTCGGGGATGCTGCGGCCGGCCGCCCGCCGCTCGTCGGCGTAGCGCGCCGCCATCTCCGACAGTTCGGCGTCGCGTCGGCGCTCCAGTCCGCTGACCACGGAGAGGGGGACGCCCATGAACACGAGCTTGAGCACGCCGTGTCGCCAGGCATGGTCGTCGAGGTGCGCGTCGGCGAAGCCGCCCATGGCGGCGGCGACCAGTCGCGGGTCGTTCGTTCGCAGTGCGTCGGCGACGAGCTCGCCGCCCAGGCGACGCCACTCGGGATCGAGCTCGGCGTCGCGCTCGACGAGCAGGTTCAGCCCTCGCAGCACGCCGCGGCGTTCGGCGTCGTCGCCCTCGCGGTAGAGGGCCGCCACGAGGTCGGCGCCCGACGAGTCGGACGAGGCGAGGGCGGCCACGAGCGCGGCGCGCGCCAGGTCGTCGACGGTGCCGCCGACGCCCTGGGTGTCGGCGGGGTCGACCGGTTCGCGCCCCACGGCGCGACCGGCCTCCGCGAACAGACGCCGTACGCGGGCGGGGTCTGCGGCGACGGTGTCGACGGCGGCCGCGGTCCAGGGGTGGGGCTCGGCGGACAAGGCGCTCATGATGGCCTCCATGCTCGTGCGGGCGAGCCGCGGGGCGTCGAAAGAATGACGGGGCAGCTCGACGGCCGCGACCCCGCGGTAGCCGATCTTCGAAAGCGTCGCGAAGGCCGCGACGAGGTCGAGCTGCCCCGTACCGAGCTCGAGATGCTCGTGTACGCCGGGCATCATGTCGTCGACCTGCACGTTGAGGAGCAGATCTCCGGCCGCCCGGAGCGCCCCGACGACGCCCTGGGGCTCGACGGCGACGCAGTGCCCCAGGTCCACGGTGATCCCCACGGTCACCGGGTCGCCCAGGGCGGTCCGCAGCCGCAGCGCATCGTCGACGGTCTCGACGAGCATGCCCGGCTCTGGTTCGATCGCGAGGCGGACGCCGGCCGCCGCGGCGAAGGGGACGAGTTCGCCGAGACGCTCGACGAGCAGCGTCCACCCGCGCTCGGCCGTGACATCGTCCGGGAGCACGCCGCTCCACAACGACACGCAGTCGGCTTCCAGGACGGCGGCGATCTCGACGGCGCGGCGGAGGAACAGCATCCGCTTCTCGGCCTCGACGTCGACGAGGGTCGGACGATGCTTCTGCCACGGGTCGAGCAGGTAGCGCGCCCCCGTCTCGACCACCACGCGCATGCTTCGACGGCGCAGGTCGTCGCGGAGGGCCACGGCCGCCTCGCGCCAGCCGTCGGCGAACGGGTCGAGGTGCGGGTGCCCGAGGGTCAGCGCGACCGCTCGATATCCGGAGCCCTCGAGGACGTCGAGGGCATCGCCGAGGGTGTGGTCGGCGAAGCCGTTCGTGCCGTACCCGATCACCCAACCGGGATCGGTCATGTCACGTCGCCCTTCGAGCGGAGTCTCGCCAGCACGCGTCCCGCCGCCTGCACCGCGAGGAGCAGCGCCGTCGGAGCGACCGCGCCGGTCCGCGCGACGAGTGCGGTCTGCAGCGGAACCATGGCGTGGATGCTGGCACGCGCAGCCGATCGCGCGTGCTCGGCGTCGGGCTGCCGCGCGGCGGCCACCTGCGACGGCAGAGCCGCTGCGAGGTAGCCGGCGCCGCCGAGGAGGGCGGCGGTCGTGTGCGGTGCGGCTCCGACGACGGAGGCCGCGGCGGCGCCCACGCTCGCGACGGCGGTGGCGCCGGCGGTGGCGGAGGTGGTGCCGTTCACCTCTCCGCGCGCGATGACGGTGAGCGAGGCTGTGTGCGCGGCGACGATGATCGCGGGGACGATCGCGCGGCGCCACCCGGGTCCGGCCGCGCCCATCATCACGTCGAGTCCGCGGCAGACGGCCATGACGACCGGGCCGAAGCGGGTCGGCTTGGCCGCGAGGTCGTAGGTCCAGATCGACGCCGCCAGTGCCAGCGAGATCCAGCCCGACGAGCGGCGGGAGGCGAAGGCCAGGCCGACGCCCGCGACCGTCAGGCCCGCCCCGACCTTGAACGCCGTGTCGCGGGCGACCCGACCCGACGGGATCGGTCGCTCGGGGCGTTCGACGGCATCGAGCTCGGCGTCGGCGTAGTCGTTGAGCGCCATGCCCGCCGCGTACAGGCAGGCCGACGAGGTCGACAGCGGCAGGGCCGAGACGCCCGTGCTGCCGCGCGCGTTCGTCGCGCCGACGAGGGTGTCGCCGATGACGGTCAGGGCCGCGGGGGCCCGCACGAGGTCGAGCAGATCGGTCAGGCGGCCGGTCATCCGGCGCTGACCTCCTCCGCCAGGCGGACGAGGACACCGGTGCGCTGCACCCACGCGACGTACGCGGCGGTCTGGTCGGCGAAGGCGTGCGTGTCGCTTCCCCACGGATCTTTGAAGAAGCATCCGAGCTCCGCGATCGCCCCCGACTGGCCGGCCGCCGACGCCAACGCGAGCACGCGGACGAGGTCGAGCACGAGGGGCGCGGCGAGCGTCGAGTCATACGCGCTCCACGTCGTCTGGAGGGTCACGCGGCTGCCGAGGAAGCCGACGGCGCTGATGTGGTCCCACGCGGTCTTGACGTCGCCGAGGTCGGGCACGTTGTCGATGTGCAGGGGTGCGACGACGTCGTCGCCGACGAGCGAGTGCAGTCCGCGGTTCTTCGACACGAGCTTCGAGCGCACGGCCTCGGGGTCAGCGAGGGTCGCGCCGTCGCCGCCGCCGAGCAGGTTCGTTCCCGCCCACGAGCGCACCTTCAGGTTGCGCGCGGTGAACATGGGAGCCAGCACGGTCCGCAGGAGGGTCTCGCCGGTCTTGCCGTCCTGGCCGGCGAAAGCGATGCCGGCCGCCTCCGCCCGAGCGCGGAGCACGGGCAGGTTGAGGCTGGTCGAGGGGGTGAAGGCGGCGAGGGCGGCGCCCGCCTGGATCGCGGCGGCGGCCGCGACCGCGCTCGCCGGCAGCACCCGCTGCGTCGGGTCGGCGAGGGCGTCGCGCAGTGCCTCTTCGGAGTGGAAAGCCGGGTGGTCGGCGGGGAGCGGCTCCGTCGACGACACGTCGACGACCACGACCGTACTGAGGCCGTGCCGGTCGCGGAAGTCGGCGATGTCGGCCGCCATGCGGTCGATGTGGTCCTGCTGGGTCGGACCCGAGAGGTCGATGAGGCGCAGGTCGTCGTCGGTGCGGTCGAGGTCGGCGCGGACGGCTTCGACGAGCGCATCGGAGAACATGCCGCCGGCAGCGAGCGAGGCGGCCTTCGCCGCGAGCGGCACCTCGTAGATGTCGTGACCGCCGACGACGATGTCGTCGAGGGCGACCAGCGGCACGTCGGCGAACTCGTCGTTCGCGGTCGTCAGGCCGGTCGGAGCCGCCGCCCCGCGGGCGAGGGCGAACAGGCCCACGGTCGCGGTGGTCGCGAGCGACCCGCGGGCTCCGATGAACCAGGCGCCGACGCGGGGCGCGATGAAATCGGGAGAAGAAGCACTGTCGGTCATCGTTGTCCTTGCTCTGTGCGCGGCGGTGCGCGGGGCGCTTCGTGGGGGACCGAGGCGCGTAAACGACCGTATGTCGACCTAATGCCTTCGGTCAAGCAGAAGTCGCGTTGATGTTTGATAAAAGGTGAGCTATGCCCCGCGCGCTTTCGTGCGAACCTCTCGCCGAATGCTCGGTGGGCTACTCGACCGCTGGCCGCGCGAGGCGGCGCTTCCTGCGGCCCTCCCGCCCTCCGCCGGGTGCGGGGGGCGAGGTGCGCGGATCAGGGTCCGGCGCGAGGCGCAAGCCCCACCGGCCGGGGTCCTGTCGGAGAGAGGATCAGGCGCATGCCCGAGGAGCCGTCGACAGCGCAGAGCGCAGCATCCGATCGTGACCTCGAAGCCGCGATCCTCGGACTGCTCGCACAGCGCGCCGCCTCCTCGACGATCTGCCCCTCCGAGGCTGCGCGGGTCGTAGGCGGTGAGCAGTGGCGTGAGCAGATGGATGCTGCGCGCGCCGCGGCGGCGCGACTCGAAGCGGCGGGCATCGTCGACGTCACCCAGGGCGGAGAGGTCGTCGATCCGGCGACCGCCCGCGGGCCGATCCGCATCCGTCGGCGGCCCACGGACGAGGGGTCGGCGGCGGACGCCTAGGAGCGTTTCGGCGGGGCGTTCGGGGTCTCGATCGCCGACTCGGCGAGGCTCCGGCGCGCCCGACGCAGGAAGCTCGCGAAGAGGGCGACCTCGTCGTCGTCGAAGTCGCCGAGCATGGCGTCCTCGATGGCGCGGACGGTCTCGGCCATCGCGTCGATCTTCTCGATGCCGGCCGGGGTGATCGACAGCAGGATCTGCCGACCGTGGTCGGGGTTGCGGTCCCGGCGGGCGAGCCCCGCGTCGACAAGGGGGGTGAGGGTCTCGGCCATCGACTGCGGGCGCACGAACGAACGGCGGGCGAGGTCGGACGACGTGAGGCCGGGAAGGCGTTTGAGCACCGTCAACGCGGTGTACTGCGCGTAGTTCAGCCCGTGCGAGGCCACCGCGTCGATGAACGGACGTCTCACGGCCATCTCGGCCTGTTTGAGCAGGTAGATGAGGCCTCTGTCGCCGGGCATGTTCTCGCGGGCGTCCTTTCCGCGGAGCGGGCCCGCGGGATTCATCATGTCACCCGGATGAGTTTCAGGTAAACTGATACAAATCGCGTTCGAAGGAGAATGAGATGACCTCACCGGATGCTGCGCGCCTGAGCGTGTCGCTGGACGACCTCCCCACCCTCGTCGGGCGGACCTTCGGTCCGTCGTCGTGGCGGGAGATCCCGCAATCGGAGGTGACCGCCTTCGCGGATCTCACGGGGGACCACAACCCCATCCACCTCGACCCCGAGATGGCGGCGACGACTCCCTTCGGCGGCACGATCGTGCACGGGTATCTCACCCTGAGTCTCGTCGTGCCCCTGATGGCCGAGGTCTTCGAGGTGACGGACATCGGCGTGGGCATCAACTACGGGCTCGACCGCCTCCGCTTCCCCTCGCCCGTGCCCGTCGGCTCGCGGGTGCGGATCGCCGGAGAGGTGACCGCGGTCGACGAGGTCGCCGGGGGTCTTCAGGTCGCGGCACGCGTGGTCTTCGAGGTCGAGGGCGGGTCGAAACCCGCCTGCGTGGCCGACATGGTGCTGAGGTACTACCGATGAGCGCGGTCGACCTCACCGGTCGGGTCGCCGTCGTCACCGGCGCCGGACGCGGCCTCGGCAACGCCTACGCCGTGGCGCTGGCCGCGGCGGGGGCCGGGGTCGTCGTCAACGACGTCGACGAGGAGTCGGCGCGGCGCACGGCCGATGAGATCACGTCGGCGGGCGGGCGAGCGGCGGTCGTCGTCGCCCCGGTGGGGCCGGCGGAGACGGCAGACCGCCTCGTCGCCGCCGCGGTGCACGAGTTCGGTCGGCTCGACGCGATGATCGCCAACGCCGGGGTCCTGCGCGACAGGGTGCTGTGGAAGACGAGCGACGCCGAGTTCGACGTCGTCGTGGAGACGCACCTGCGCGGCGCGTTCACCTGCGGGCGCGCGGCGGCGCAGCATTTCCGGGAGGCGGGCGGGGGCGGACGCATCATCCTGATCGGTTCTCCGGCCGGGCAGTTCGGCAACTTCGGCCAGACCGCCTACGCCGCCTCGAAGGCGGGCGTGGTCGCGATGGCGCGCACGTGGTCGCTCGAACTGGCACGAGCCGGAGTGACGGTGAACGCGGTGATCCCCACCGCGATGACCGCGATGACGGGAACGATGCCGATCTACGCCGACCACTACGAACGCCTCCTCGCCGGCGAGCCGTTGCCGCGCGTGATCCGACAGGAGCACGCGCTCGGAACCCCGGCCGACGTCGCACCGCTCGTCGTCTGGTTGGCGTCCGCCGCGTCGGAAGGGGTCACCGGTCAGGCCATCGGTCTGGGCGGTGATCGTCTGACCCTCTACGCGCACCCCTCCGTGCTCGCCACGCACGATTCCGACGGCGGCTGGACGGCCGAGGGGATCGACGCGTACTGGCGGTCCGAGCTCGGCGCCTCCGCTCAGCCCTCGGGCCCGACGTTCGCGCCCCTGGACTGATCGTGGAGGCGCACTACGCGGATCTGTGGCATCGGATCGCGCAGGCGGTCCCCGACCGTCCGGCCATCGTCACGGTCGGCGAAGGGTCGATGACCTACGGCGAATTCGACGATGCGGCCTCCCGGTTCGCCGCCCTCGTCGCCGAACTCGGCCTTCGTCGCGATGACAAGGTGTCGATCCTGCTGCACAACCGCCCCGAGTGGCTCGTGACCTTCGCCGGGTCGATCCGGGTCGGAATCGTCCCCGTCTCGCTCAACTTCCGCTACCGCGCCCACGAGGTCGCGAGGCTTCTCGACGACTCCGACTCGGCGGCCGTCGTCTACGCGGCCAGCCTCGCGCCGGTCGTCGCCGAGGCGGTGTCGATCCTCGGGCGGCCGATCGCCCTCCTGCAGGTGCAGGACGTGGATGCGGAGCTGCTCCCGGGCGCGATGGACTTCCGCGAGCACCTCGCCCGCGACCCGCTGGCCTACGAGGATCCGGTCGACGGCGACTTCTTCATGTACACGGGCGGCACGACCGGAGCGCCGAAGGCTGCGGTGTGGAGCGTGCGGCAGATGCTCTCGATGCAGGTGTACAACGCCTACGTCACCGCGGGACGCCCGTTGCCGCAGACCCCCGAAGACGTCGTCCGCCTCGCGACGGATCCGGCTCACGGGCGCATCATCGCTCTGGCGCTGTCGCCCTACATGCACGGCACCGCGCTGACGACCGTCATCAACGCACTGCTCCTGGGCGGCACGGTCGTCGTGCTGCCGACCGCGAAGTTCGATCCCGTGGGCGCTGTGCGTGCGATCGTCGATGAGCGCGTCACCCGGGTCGCGGTCGCGGGCGACGCGATCGCCCTGCCGCTCCTCGAGGCGGCGGAGGAGATGGGCATCACGGAGCTGCCCCTCCTGGAGTCGGTGCTGTCCTCGGGCATGAGGTTCAGCGACACCACGAAGGCACGCCTCCACGCGCTCGGTCCGGTCGTCATCACCGACATCCTCGCGTCCACCGAGGGCGGGGCGGTGGCGCTCGGCATCACGCGGTCGGTCGACGATCTCCCGGCGCGATTCCGTCTGACGCCGGGCACGGTGATCCTCGACGACGCGCTCGAGGAGGTGCAGTCCCTCCCCGGGGCGGCGGGGCGGATCGCCTTCACCGGCGGCATGCCCCGCGGCTACTACAAGGATGCGGCGAAGACCGCGGCCAACTTCGTCGAGATCCGCGGGCGCCGCCACATCATCGCGGGCGACCTGGTGCGCGTCGAGGCCGACGGGTACATCGAGCTCCTGGGGCGCGGTGCGACCGTCGTCAACTCCGGGGGAGAGAAGGTGTTCCCCGCCGAGGTCGAGGAGTCGCTGCTCGGTCATCCCGCCGTGCGCGACGCCGTCGTGTTCGGCATCCCCGACGACCGGTGGGGGGAGGTCGTCGCCGCGGCGATCGCGGTGGACGACCCGTCGTCCCTCTCCCGCTCGGAGGTGATCTCCCACGTCGGGGCCGAACTGGCAGGCTACAAGAAGCCCAAGCGGCTTCTCGTCGTGGCGGATCTCGAACGCAGCGGAAGCGGGAAGGTCGATCTGGCGAGGCTCCGGGCCCGACTTCTTCAGGAGGAGACGCAATGACCCGTTACGAGCCGGCGATCGACGTCGACGCCATCCGGGCGATCGACACCCACGTGCACGTGCAGTTCGACTCCGAGGGGCGGCGCTCGCTCCCCGACGATCTGCTCGCCGCCATGGACGCGTATTTCGGGCATGCGCCCCGGGCACTGGCGATCGACGAGCTCGCCCAGTACTACCGGGACCGCTCGATGGCGGCGGTCGTCTTCACGGTCGACGCCCGCACCGCCATGGGTGTCGTGCCGAACAGCAGCGCGGAGATCGCCGAGGGCGCCGCCCGCAACGCCGACGTGCTGATCCCGTTCGGCAGTGTCGACCCGCGGACCGGATCGGCGGCGATCGAGCTGGCTCGGGCGCTCTTCCATGACCACGGCGTCCGCGGCTTCAAGTTCCATCCGACCGTGCAGGCCTTCGACCCGTCGGACGAGCGCTACTACCCGTTATGGGAGGCGATCCAGGACCTCGGCGTGCCGGTGGTCGTCCACACGGGTCAGACCGGTGTCGGCGCGGGTCTTCCCGGCGGGTACGGGCTGAAGCTCCGCTACTCCAACCCGATGCTCATGGACGACGTCGCCGCCGACTTCCCCGCGCTCACCGTCATCCTCGCCCACCCGTCCGTGCCCTGGCAGGACGAGGCCCTCTCGATGGCGGCGCACAAGGCCAACGTGTTCATCGACCTCTCGGGCTGGTCTCCCACGTACTTCTCGCCGTCGCTCGTGCGGCAGGCCGGCAGCATCCTGCAGGACAAGATGCTGTTCGGCTCCGACTACCCGGCCCTGACGCCCGATCGGTGGCTCGACGACTTCTCGCGCCTGGAGATCAAGGACGCGGCGCGTCCGAAGATCCTCAAGCACAACGCGGTGCGGTTGCTGGGGCTGTCATGACCGCGCTCTACCCCGTCTCCGACCTCTACGGGTTCGCCGACCTTCTCACCGAGGCCGAGACCGCCAAGCTCAGGTCGCTGCGCGAACTGCTCGAGACACGGCTCGCGCCGATCCTCCCCGACTTCTGGGAGCGCGCGGCCTCGCCGGTGCACCTGCGCGAACCGCTGCGCGACCTGCGGCTCGTCGACGACCCCGCGCTGCTCGGGCCCGACGGGCGCACGCGGGAGCTGTACAACGGCTTCCGGGCGTTCGAGTTCTCGCGCACCGACATCAGCACGGGGATGCTGTTCCACGGGCAGACGGCGATGTTCCGCGAGCTCGTCCGCCAGGGTGGGAGCGACGAGCAGGTGGCCGCGTGGGACGACGCGATCGTCTCGTTCGAGATGACCGGATGCTTCGCCCTGACCGAGCCCGACCACGGCTCCGACGTGGCGGGCGGTCTCGCGACGACCGCGCGGCGCGAGGGCGACGAGTGGGTCCTCGACGGAGCCAAGCGGTGGATCGGCAACGCCGCCTACTCGGAGTTCGTCGGGGTGTTCGCGCGTGACGTCGCCGATGGTCAGGTCAAGGTCTTCCTCGCCCGCACCGACGACCCCGGCATGACGCTGACCACGATCGAGCGGAAGGCGGCCCTGCGTCTGATCACCAACTCCGACATAGCGCTCGACGGAGTGCGCGTGCCCGAGACGCATCGGCTCCAGAGGGTGTCGTCGTTCGCCGACGTCTCCGCGCTCTTCCGCACGCTCCGCCCCGACATCGCCTGGATCGCTGCGGGCGCCCAGGCGGGTGCGTACGAGGCGGCACTTCGCTACACGCTGTCGCGCGAGCAGTTCGGGCGGCCGATCGCGGGGTTCCAGCTCGTGCAGGACAAGCTCGTGCGGATGCTGGGGAACGTGACCGCATCGCTCGGCATGGCGGTGCGCCTCGCCGAGCGGCGACAGGCGGGGGTCTCGCGCGACGAGGACTCCGCCCTGGCGAAGGTGTGGCTGTCCGACCGCCTGCGCGAGACCGTGGCGTGGGCCCGCGAGGTCGTCGGCGGCAACGGGATCGTCATCGACAACGATGTGGCGCGGTTCTTCACCGACGCCGAGGCCGTCTACACCTACGAGGGAACCCGCGAGATCAACACCCTCATCGTGGGGCGGGCGGTGACGGGGTTGAGCGCCTTCACACGATGATCGCGCGACCCCTTGGCTCCGCGGAGTGTTTCAGGTAACCTGATACCCAGCCCGGCGTTCACTGGATCGTCGGCACCCCATCTCGATGAAGAGATATGAGGAGAGCAATGGCGTTTTCCCGTAAGCACATGGCGGCCTTCGCCGCCGCAATCCTGATCACCGGTCTCGCCGGCTGCTCGGGTTCCAGTCCGCAGAGCGGAGGCGGGGGCGATCAGACCCTCGACCCCGCGAGCCCGGTCGCCATCACCGTGGGAACCCTTCCCGCCGGTGATTACGCGCCCCTCTACATCGCACAGGACCAGGGGTTCTTCGAGGACGAGGGACTCGACGTGACCATCGAGACGATCGCCGGCGGTGCGGTCGGCGTCACGCAGCTGATCTCCGGCGACCTGCAGTTCAGCTCGGCGACGTGGACGAACATCCTCTCGGCCGTCTCGCAGGGACTCGAGCTGCAGGTCGTCCGCGAGGGGACGGACTCCAACAAGGAGGGGATCAACGGCATCATCGCCGCCGAGGGCTCGGGCATCGAGTCGATCGAGGATCTTCGCGGCCAGACGGTGTCGGTCAACACGCTGCAGTCGGCCACCGAGCTGCAGGTGCGCGACTGCTTCGCGTCGGCGGGGCTGGAGCCCGGCGACTACGAGCTCGTCGAGGTGCCGTTCCCGGAGGTCGGGGCCGCCGTCAGTCAGGGTCGGATCGCCGCAGGCCTCGTGCCCGAGCCGTTCATCACCATCGGGGCATCCCAGGGCCTCACCAGCATCCTCGCCCCCTCGGTCTGCAACGACGACCAGCGCAACAGCCCCATCGTGACGTGGAACACGTCGAAGGCCTACGCGGAGCAGAACCCGGCGGTCGTGGCCGCGTTCGTGCGAGCCATGGACAAAGCGACGGAGCTGGCACTGGACGATCCCGACACGGTCACCGAGATCCTGCCGACGTTCACCACCCTGACGCCCGAACTCGCCGCTCAGATCACGCAGCCGAGCTTCGTGCGCGACGGCACACCGAACCTCGACGGCGCGCAACTGACGATGGACCTCATGGTCGAGTACGGACTGCTCGACGCTCCGCTCGACGACCTGTCGCAGTACGCCTGGCAGGGCGAATGAGCACGCCGCGCGGGGGCCGGGTCGCGCACCCGGCCGCCGCGTCGGCGACGCCCTCAGTGAGGGAGGGGCGATGACGTCGGTGACCGGCAGCGGCACGCGGCTCGCGCCCCGACGGGCGCGGGCGGCATCGGGACGAGCGTCGAGACGCGGCAAGACAGTGGTGCGCGGAGCGATCGGCCTCCTCGCCCTCTTCGTGATCGCCGAGATCGTCTCGCGCTCGGGGATCGTCGACGCCGCGTTCCTGCCCCCGACGTCGCTGGTGCTCGTCCGGGTCGCCGAACTCCTCGTCGACCCGGCGTTCCTCGGTGCCATTGCGTCGACCCTTCAGGCCTGGGCGATCGGTCTGGTGATCTGCATCGTCGTGTCGGTCTCACTGGGCGTCGTACTCGGTTCGTCCCCCGGTGCCTACTCCGCGAGCCGCGCCGTGATCGAGTTCCTGCGGCCCATCCCGTCGGTCGCGCTCATCCCGCTGGCCATCCTCGTTCTCGGCAACGACGCCGAGATGAAGATCGCGCTGATCGTCTTCTCGACCGCCTGGCCGGTGCTGTTCAACACGATCTACGGCATGCACGACGTCGATCCGATCGCGAAGCTCACCGCGAAGAGCTTCGGACGCGGGCGTCTCGCCACGCTGTGGCAGGTATCCCTCCCGAGTGCCGCACCCTTCATCTTCACCGGCATCCGCATCGCCGCCTCGGTCGCGCTGATCGTCGCGATCAGCGCCGAACTGCTCGCGGGCGCCTCCGACGGCCTCGGGCGGTGGATGCTGGACGCCAGCGCGACCGGAAACCGTCCCGACCTCGTGTACGCCGCGACGATCATCGCCGGCCTCCTCGGGCTCGCCATCAACGGCGTGCTCGTGCTCGTGGAGCGGCGGTTCCTGTCGTGGCAGCCGGCACTGCGGTCGACGGGAGACGACGCATGACGACGACCACGTGGATCGGCGTCGTCCGTCCACCCCGGCGTGCGATCACTTCGCGACACGTCGGGCAGTTCGCCATCAGGTGGGGGGCGCTCCTCGCGCTCGGCATCGTGTGGGAGATCGCCGCGCGAGCAGCCGGCTCCCTCTACTTCCCGCCGATCTCCGACATCATCCGCCGGTTCGCCGAGCGGTGGCTCTCGGGGCCGCCGACGTCGCTGTTCCTCACCGAGAGCGTCTCGACCGACATCGTCCCGAGCCTCGTCCGCATGCTCGGAGGGTGGTCCATCGCGGTCGTCATCGGCGTCGTGCTCGGTGTCGCGATCGGGCGCAGCCGCGTGCTGGGCGACTACATCGAGCCCATCGTGCATTTCGCCCGCGCGATCCCGCCGCCCGCCCTTCTCCCGATCTTCTTCATCCTGCTCGGATTCGGGAACGAGATGAGGGTGTCGCTGATCGCCTTCGCGGTCCTATGGCCGGTGCTCCTCAACACGATCGACGGTGTCCGTTCCGTCGAGCCGCTGCACCTGGACACCGCGCGGGTGTTCGAGATGGACCGCGGCAAGGTGTTCTTCGGCATCGTGCTGCCGAGCGCCTCGCCGAAGATCTTCGCCGGGATGAGGGTGAGCCTGTCGGTCGCTCTGATCGTCATGGTCATCTCCGAGATGGTGGGGCAGCAGGAGGGGATCGGGTCGATCATCCTCGGAGCCCAGCGCACCTACCGGATGCTCGACATGTGGTCGGGCATCCTCCTCCTCGGAATCCTGGGCTACGTGCTCAACGCGATCCTCGCCCTGGTGGAATCGCGCGTCACGAGATGGCACCGGGGCGCACGAGAGGGAGTGTCATGAGCGCGACGACCACGGCCGCAGACCTGTTGACGATCGAAGGTCTCGGTCACGTCTACGAGGGCCGCCAACGCCACGAGGCGATCGGCCGGCTCGACTTCGTCGTCCCGGAGGGCGCGTTCGTGTCGATCGTCGGACCGTCGGGCTGCGGCAAGACGACGATGCTGCGTTGTCTGTCCGGGTTGATGAGGCCCACCCGCGGCACCGTGCTGCTCGGCGGCGAGCCCGTGCTGGGTGTGCCGCGCGACCTCGCGCTGGTGTTCCAGGACTACAGCCGGTCGCTCTTCCCCTGGCGCACGGTCGCTCGGAACATCGCGTTCGTGCTGCCCCGCAACGGCCTGTCGAAGGAGGAGCGTCAGGCCAGGATCGCCGAAAGCCTCGACGCCGTCGGTTTGACGGGGTCGGCCGACAAGTACCCCTGGCAGCTGTCCGGAGGGATGCAGCAGCGCGTCGCGATCGCACGCGCTCTGGCCTACCGCCCGAAGATCCTGCTCATGGACGAGCCGTTCGCCTCGGTCGATGCCCAGACGCGGGCGGAACTCGAAGACCTCATGCTCGCCGTCCGCGACAGGTTCGGGATGACGATCCTGTTCGTCACCCACGACATCGACGAGAGCGTCTACCTCGCCGACCGGGTGCTGGTGCTCTCGAAATCGCCGTCGACGATCGTCGCGTCGATCGATGTCGACCTCCCGCGTCCGCGCGACCAGGTGACCACGCGCGAGCTCGACGCGTTCGTCCACCTCCGCGGAGCCATCGCCCGCATGATCCGCGATCAGTCCACCCGGCGGCCGGCGACCGATACCCCTTCGTAGCCGGGCCGTGATCCCAGGGATGGATCGCGAGGTCCTGGCAGCGCCGACCGCCAGAGGGTAGGAACGTGGTGGGGGCGGCTCGAAGTCCGTCCGCCGGAGGAGGGCGCATGATCGATCGTGCGGGGTTGGCGACGTTCCTGCGGCGCCGACGCGAATCGCTGCAACCCGAAGACGTGGGGCTCGGGCGCGGGCAGCGCCGGAGGACCGCGGGGCTGCGACGCGAGGAGGTCGCGGCGCTCTGCCACATGTCGACCGACTACTACGCGCGGCTCGAACGCGGCACCGGCCCGCACCCCTCGGAGCAGATGATCGCGTCGATCGCTCAGGGGCTGCACCTGTCGCTCGACGAGCGCGACCACGTCTTCCGCCTCGCGGGCCACAACGCCCCGGCCCGGGGCGCAGACAGCGACTTCGTCGGTCCCGGGCTCCTGCGCATCCTCGATCGACTCCACGACACCCCGGCCGAGATCGTCACCGAACTCGGCGAGACCCTGCGTCAGACCCCGCTCGGGGTCGCCCTCACCGGCGATGCGAGCGAGCGCATCGGGCCGGCGCGCAGCCTGGGGTACCGGTGGTTCACCGAGCCGGCGTCGCAGGAGGCGTACCCCGACGAGGAGCGCGCGCAACTCTCCCGCCTCTACACGGCGGGATTGCGGGAGATCGCGACGATGCGGGGAGCGGACTCGCGAGCGGCTCGCCTCGCGGCGCGGTTGCGCGGCGAGAGCGAGGAGTTCGCGCGTCTCTGGGACGCGCACGAGGTCGGCAGGCGTCCCCCCGAGGTGAAGCGGTTCCGTCATCCCGTGGTGGGGGAGCTCGAACTGTCGTGCCAGACGCTTCTCGACCCCGACCAGTCGCACCGTCTGCTCGTGTACACGGCGGTGCCTGGCAGCGAGAGCTACGAGAAGCTCGAGCTGCTCGCCGTCGTCGGGGCATCACCGATGTCGTGACGGCCGACGGGTGTTCCCCGCATCCGTGGATCGTCAGGCCCTGAATATCGCACGCTCGCGGGGCGAGCATCGGGGTACATCGTTTCCGCGGCTCCGGGCCGCACGACCGAGGAGTCCTCATGGCACGCCGCATCGACATCACCGTTCCCGACCTGACCGGAAAGATCGCCGTCGTCACCGGCGCCAGCGACGGGATCGGGCGCGTGATCGCGATGCGCCTGGCCCGCGCGGGGGCGGAGGTGGTCATGCCGGTGCGCTCGCCGGCGAAGGGGGAGCGCGCCGCCGGGGAGATCCGCACGGCGGTTCCCGGGGCGTCGGTCTCGACGCGGGCGCTCGACCTCTCCTCACTCGACTCGGTCGGGGCCCTCGTCGACGAGCTCCGCGCCGAGGGGCGTCCCCTCGACCTGCTCGTCAACAACGCCGGCGTCATGCGGCCGCCCCAGCGGCAGGAGACGCGCGACGGGCACGAACTGCAGTTCGGCACGAACCATCTCGGTCACTTCGCGCTCACGCTGGGCCTGCTGCCCCTGCTGCGCGAGGGGCGAGCGCGCATCACGCACCAGACGAGCATCGCCGCCCGCAGCGGGGCGATCCACTGGGACGACCTGGACTGGCGCGACGACTACAACGGGATGGCCGCCTACAACCAGTCGAAGCTCGCTGTCGCCCTGTTCGCCCGCGAACTGGATGCGCGAAGCCGTGAGGGCGGATGGGGCATCACGAGCAACTCGTCGCACCCGGGTGTGTCACCGACGAACCTGCTCGCCGCCCAGCCGGGGATGGGTCGCGAGAAAGAGACTCCCGAGCGGCGCGTGATCGGTGTGCTCGCGTGCATGGGCGTCGTGGGCACGCCGGAGACCGCTGCTCTCCCCGCGCTGATGGCGGCCACGGATCCGACGGCGAAAGGCGACGAGTTCTACGGGCCGACCCGAGTGGTCGGTGGACGACCCGCACGACGGGAGCTGTGGGCCCCCATGGCGAGCATGGCCGATGCGCGTCGGCTGTGGGAGGCGTCGGAGAGTCTCGTCGGCGCCCGGTTCGCGGCCTGACCCCTAGCCGAGGGCGCCGGCGAGGTCTTCGAGCGCGGCGGAACGGTCGGGACCGACGGGCGTGAGCACCACGCTCGTCGCACCCGCCGCGTGCCGCGCAGCGATCCCGGCGCGCACCCGGTCGGCCGTACCCGCGAGGGTGAGCGCGTCGATCCACTCGTCGGGGAGCGCCGCGGCGAACGCCTCGGGGCTGCCGGTCCGCTCGCGCAGCGCCACGAAGTCGTCGGCGAACGGCAGAGGCGCGATGTGCGGGTGCCAGTCGGGTTCGCCGACGATGCCCAGAGCCGGCCGCACGAGTTCGCGCGCCGCCGCATCCGTCGCCGCGACGGCGGCGATGTCGTACGCGACGACCAGCGGCGCCGCATCCGCGCGTCCGGTGTCGAACGCCGTGGTCTCGATCGACGCGCGGATGTACGCGGGCGCCGACGGCTCGGCGAGCACGACGCCCTGGGCGACGCGTCCCGCCGCTGCGAGCGACCGAGGACCCCGCACGCCCCAGACGATGGGCGGGGGCGTCGACGGCACGAGATCGAGGCGGAGACCCGACACGTCGACGTAGCGGCCTGCCTCGGGCGTCTGCTCGCCGCGCAGGAGAGCGGTGAGAGCGACCGTGTACTCGCTCAGCAGTGTGAGCGGGCTCTTCGGCCACACCCCGAGCGAGCGCATCCAGTGCGGCATGCCGTGGCCGATGCCGACGACCACGCGACCGGGGAAGAGCTCGCCGAGCGTGGCGATCTCCATCGCGGCGAAGGCGACGTTGCGCGCACCCGCGGGGAGGATGCCGACGCCGACCCTGATGCGGCTCGTCGAGGCCAGCACGGCCGAGGCCTGCGCGATGCCGCCGCGGAAGCCGAGGTCTTCGACGACCCACAGCTCGTCGAATCCGAGCTCTTCCGCTCTGCGGGCGAAGGAGACGACCTCGCCGGCCGGCAGATCGCGGGGCAGGATCACTCCCACATTGTCAGGACTCATCGTTGTCGGCCTTTCGTGGAACGGGCCCCTCATTATGGCAACGCCGCCGCTCCTCGCCGCGTACATTCGAGGGACGCGGCACCCGACCGGCACAGGAGAACCCATGAGCACCGCCCCCACCCTCGACGTCGTCGTCATCGGCGAAGCGCTCATCGACATCGTCGAGACGGCGGGAGGAGCGACGGAGCACGTCGGCGGGAGCCCCGCGAACGTCGCGCTCGGTCTCGGCCGGCGCGGGGTCGGCGTCGCACTCGTCACCCAGCTCGGAAGAGACGACCGCGGAGCGCGAATCGCGGCACACCTGGAGGAGTCGGGCGTGGTCGTGCCGCGGGAGTCGTTCGCCGCTGACGCGACGTCGACGGCGCGTGCGCGGATCGCTTCCGACGGCCAGGCGTCGTACGTGTTCGATCTCGCATGGGACCCGTTCGTCGTGCCCGTGGACCTCCGGCCCCGCGTGCTGCACACCGGGTCGGTTGCGGCGTTCCTCGAGCCCGGCGCCACCTCGGTGCGCGAGGCGTTGAGCGCATCGGCTGCGGGCGAGGTCACCTTCGATCCGAACATCAGACCGGCTCTCGTCGGCGAGCACGCCGCCGCGTTCCCGGCGTTCGAAGCCACCTCCCGCCTCTCGACGGTGGTGAAGCTCAGCGACGAGGATGCGGCGTGGCTCTACCCCGGGGAATCGCCCGACGCCGTGGTCGACGCGATCCTCGCACTCGGCCCGCGGCTTGTCGCCGTGACCCTGGGCGGCGAGGGCGCGATCGTCGCGACGAGCACCGAACGGCTCACGATCCCCGCCGAGAAGGTGGCGGTGGTCGACACGATCGGTGCCGGCGACACGTTCATGGCGTCGCTCATCGCCTCGGTCGCCGCATCGGGAAGTGCCGATCTCGACCGGGCGGCCCTCGAGCGGATCGGCGGTGACGCGATCCGCGCCGCGGCGCTCACCGTCTCACGCGCCGGCGCCGACCTCCCCTGGGCCCGCGAGCTCTGACGGCCCACGCCCGCCCGGTCTTCGCCGTCGGGAGCGATGTACCTGGTGGGGGCCGCTGGCATCGGGACTGGCGGGGCGGCGGCCGCAGGCCGACGCCGGGCATGCGGAGTCGGTCGCGCTGTGCTCCGGGCGCGGTGACGTTCGCGGAGCGATGTGCCTGGTGGGGGCCGCTGGCATCGGGACTGGCGGGGCGACGGCCGCAGGCCGACGCCGGGCATGCGGCCCACGCCGGGCACATCGCGCAGCGGACCAGGGGGCGCGAACTCCCTGCCTGGCTCCATTTTACGGCTCGATAGGGGGCTTGCGGCAAGGCCCCCGTCGCGGTGGAGAATCGGCGGCGCCCCGCGCTCGGGGCGTCCGTCGAACCCGGAGCCGATGCCGTGACCTCTTCCGTCTTCTCGCTGCCCGATCACCTCGCCGCCAAGGACGACCCGACGCTCATCGGGGACGACGAACGGCACTTCGCCGAGATCGCCCGAAGCCTCGCGCAGCAGATCGACGACCTGTCGGCGCGACTCGACGCCGAGCGACGGGCCCCGGGCGGCACGGGCCAGGCGGCTCTCGACCGCGACCTCGAGATCCATCGGCTGACCGCTCGACTGCGAACGCTCCGCCGGTTCCGCCTCGACCTCTGTCTGGGGCGCATCGTCGCCGACGACGCGACGCCGCCGCTCTATATCGGGCGCCTCAGCCTCACCGACGGTGCCGGGCGCCTGCTGCTCGTCGACTGGCGCGCGCCCGCCGCAGAGCCCTTCTTCGCCGCCACGCACGGCGACCCGCGGGGACTCGTCAGCCGTCGACGCTACCGCTGGAACGGCGGGCGCATCACCGACTACTGGGACGAGGTGTTCACCGCCGACGGGTTCGCCCAGCGCGCTGCCCTCGATGACCGTTCCGCTTTCATCGCGAGCCTCGGAAGCACCCGCTCGCCCCGGATGCGCGACGTGCTCGGCACGATCCAGGCCGACCAGGACGCCGTCATCCGGGCGGACTCGCGCGGCGCCCTCGTCGTGGACGGCGGGCCGGGCACGGGGAAGACCGTCGTCGCGCTGCACCGCGCGGCGTATCTGATCTACTCCGACCCGCGCCTCGCGCGCGGCCACGGCGGGGTGCTCTTCGTCGGGCCCCACCAGCCCTACCTCGCCTACGTGGCCGACGTGCTGCCGAGCCTCGGCGAAGACAGTGTGCAGACGTGCACGCTCCGCGACCTCGTGCCCGAGGGGAGGGATGCCGCGCCCGAGGCCGATCCGCGCGTGGCCGCGCTCAAGGCATCCGCCGCGCTCCGCGGGCTCGTCGAGGCGGCCGTCCGCCACTACGAGAGGCCGCCGACCGAGACCCTTCGGATCGAGACGGCGTGGGCGGACGTCTCCCTCACCGCCGCCGACTGGGCCGACGCGTTCGACGCGCCCGACCCCGGCACCCCGCACGACGAGGCCCGTGACGAGGTGTGGGATCACCTCCTCGACACCCTCGTCGACCAGCACGACGACGACGTCCCGGCCGGCGTGGTGCGCCGGGCGGTGGCTCGCGACGAGACACTCGCGCGCGCCTTCACCCGCGCCTGGCCGCTGCTCGACCCCGTGGGCGTGGTCGCCGACCTCTGGGCGGTGCCCGCCTACCTGCGGCAGTGCGCTCCGGATCTGACCGAAGGCGAGGTACGGATGCTGCGCCGCGACCCGTCGGAACCGTGGACCGAATCCGACCTTCCGTTCCTCGACGCCGCGCGGCGGCGCATCGGCGACCCGGAGGCGAACCGGGCGGCGAGACGGCGCGAAGCCGCACTCGCCGCGGACCGGGAGCAGATGGACCGCGTGGTCGACGACCTGATCGCGTCGCACGAGCTCGACGACGGCGAGGGCCTCATGACGATGCTGCGGGGCGATGACGTCCGCACGTCGCTCGTCGACGACGCATCCGTTCCCCGCCTCGACCCCGACCTGCTGAGGGGGCCGTTCTCGCACATCGTCGTCGACGAGGCGCAGGAGCTGACCGACGCCGAATGGCGGATGCTGCTGGATCGCTGCCCGTCGCGCAGCTTCACGATCGTGGGAGACCGCGCGCAGGCGCGGCACGGCTTCGCCGAATCGTGGGAGGAACGCCTGGAGCGGGTGGGGCTCCGTCACGTGCGCACCGCGACGCTGACGGTGAACTACCGCACGCCGGAGGAGGTCATGGCCGAGGCCGAGCCCGTCATCCGCGCGGTGCTCCCCGAGGCGAACGTGCCGAGGGCGATCCGCCGGAGCGGGCTGGCCGTCCTCCGCGGCCGCGCGTCGGATGCGCGCGAGATCGTGGCATCGTGGCTCGCGGCGCACGAGGGGATCGCCTGCGTGATCGGCGACCCGGCCTTCCCGTCGACCGAACGGGTGCGGTCGCTCCCGCCGCAGCACGCGAAGGGGCTGGAGTTCGACCTCGTCGTGCTGGTCGAGCCGGACTCCTTCGGCTCCGGCGTCGAGGGCGCCGTCGACCGCTACGTCGCGATGACGCGGGCGACCCGCCAGCTCGTGATCCTAGACGGGTCACGGAGTCGGTCGTCGACCTGATCGGCTCCGCCGGCGGGGTACGTTTACCCGATGACACGAGCGCCCGCCTTCCCCGCCATCGAGCGCCGGGTCGACCTCGACGGCGCCGTGTTCCGCGTGCTCACCTCGGAGTCGACCGCTGCGGATCCCGGCACCCCGTTCGTCCTGATCCACGGGATCGGGATGTCTCACCGATACCTGACGAAACTGCATGCGCGGCTGGCGGTGGAGGCCGACGTGCACTCCGTCGATCTGCCGGGATTCGGCGGGCTGCCGAAACCGGGTCGCGACCTCGGCATCCCGGCCATGGCGGACTTGCTCGGAGAGGTGCTCGACGGCATCGACAGCGGCCCGGTGGTGCTCGTGGGGCATTCCATGGGGGCGCAGTGGACGGTCGAGCTCGCCGCTCAGCGCCCCGATCTCGTGCGCGGGGTCGTCGCGATGGGGCCGGTCGCCGATGAGAAGCACCGCTCGCTGCCCGCGCAGGCGCTCGCCCTGACGATCGAGTCGTTCGGCGAGCCGCCGGCGATCAACTACCAGGTGTTCACCGACTACGTGCGGTGCGGGCCGCGGTGGTATCTCGCGCAGGTGCGACACATGCTGTCGTATCCGATCGAGGAGCGCGTGGCGGCGATGACCGCGCCGCTCCTCGTGCTGCGGGGCGGGAGCGATCCGGTCGCCGGACTCGACTGGTGCCGGCGCTTGCGCGACGCCGCGGTCGACGGTGCGCTCGTCGAGGTGCCCCGCCACCACCACGTGGTGCAGCAGACGGCGCCGCGATCGGTCGCCTCCGCCATCGACGCGTTCGTCGCGGAGCGCGTCGAGGGTCGAGGGTGAACCCGCTCCAGATCCCGGTCTGGTGGGCGAGGGACTACGCCTACGCCGTCGTGTGGCAGGTGCGCGCGTTCTTCAATCGCACGGATCCGGCGATATTCCTCTCCGGCGACCGCACGCCCATCGTGGTGCTGCCCGGCGTGTACGAGACGTGGAAGTTCATGCAGCCGTTGATCGAGGAGCTGCACGGGCGCGGCCACCCGGTGCACGTGGTCGATCTGCTGCGGCGCAACGAGCGTCCCGTCGTCGAGATGGCCGAGCGTGTGACGGAGTATCTCGAGCAGCACGACCTGTCCGACGTGGTGCTCATGGCCCACAGCAAGGGCGGTCTCGTCGGCAAGCAGGCGATGGCGTTCGGCGCGGCGGCGGGTCGAGTGCGGGGGATGCTCGCCGTCGCGACGCCGTTCGGCGGCTCGAGCTATGCGCGGCTCATGGTGCTCGCACCCACGCTGCGCATCTTCTCCCCGCGTGACGCGACGATCCGGGCGCTGGCGCGGGAGACCGCCGTGAACGCGAAGATCGTCTCGGTGTACGGGCGGTTCGACCCGCATATCCCCGAGGGCAGCGAGCTGGTCGGGGCGAAGAACGTGCGGCTCGAGACGGGCGGCCATTTCCGCATCCTCGCGCATCCACGGGTGCTGGCCGAGCTCGCCGTGCTGGCCGACTGACGGGTGCGGCGCAGCATCGCCCCGAACCGGTGGGGGTAGCGTCGAGGCATGGCGACACGGATGCTGCTGATCTCCGACACGCACATACCGGGCCGGGCGCGGGTTCTGCCCGAGGCGGTTCTGCAGGCGGCCGACGAGGCCGACCTCATCGTCCACGCCGGGGACTGGGTGAGCGAGGGCGTGCTCGACGAGCTCCGGCGGCACGGCGACGTGCTCGGCGTGTGGGGCAACAACGACGGCGCCGACCTCCGCGCGCGTCTGCCCGAGGTCGCGCGGCGCGAGATCGAGGGCGTGCGGTTCGCCGTGATCCACGAGACGGGCGACGCCAAGACGCGGGAGCGCCGGATGCCCGCCGCGTTCCCCGACACCGACGTGCTCGTCTTCGGTCACAGCCACATCCCGTGGGACACCTCGGCTGAGGGACTGCGCCTGCTCAACCCCGGATCGCCCACCGATCGTCGTCGGCAGCCGCACCACACGTACATGACCCTCGTCGTCGACGACGGCGCTCTCGCCGATGTGCAGCTCGTGACGGTCTGAGACCCCTAGCCGCCCGCGGGCACCCTGGCAAGACGGGGGGTCGCGGCATCCGGCCTGCGTAGCCTCAGCAGAATGAGCGACACGAACGCACGAGGTACCGCCGTCATCACCGGCGGATCCGCAGGACTCGGACGGGCCACCGCCCGTGAGCTGGCCGACCGCGGCTGGGACGTCGTCGTTCTGGCGCGCGGGGAAGACGGCCTCGCGGCGACCGTCGCCGAGATCGAGGCGGCCGGGCGCCGGGGGCTCGGCATCTCCGTCGACGTCGCCGACGCGAAGGCGGTGGATGCTGCGGCCGCGCGCGTCGAGGAGGAGTTCGGCGGCATCGACCTCTGGATCAACAACGCCATGACCGGGACGATCTCACCGTTCCTCGACACGGCGGAGGAGGACTTCGAGCGCGCCACCGACGTCACCTACCTCGGAGTGGTCAACGGAACGCGCTCGGCGCTGCGGCGTATGGTCCCTCGGGGTCGCGGCCACGTCATCCAGATCGGCTCCGCTCTCGCTCACCGGGGGATCCCGCTGCAGGCGGCGTACTGCGGGGCGAAGCACGCGATCCATGGTTTCACCGACGCGGTCATCGGCGAGCTGTCGCACGACGGCATCCCGGTGGCGATCTCGATCGTCGACATGCCGGCGCTCAACACGGTGCAGTTCAACTGGGTGAAGTCCGACTTCGCCGAGCACCCGCAGCCCGTGCCGCCGATCTTCCAGCCCGAGGTGGGCGCGCGCGCCGTCGCCGACGTGGCGGACACCCCGCGGCGACGCACCTGGGTGGGGCTGCCGACGGTGGGCCTCATCCTGGGAACCCGGTTCGCGGGTCGCTTCATGGATTGGTACCTCGCGAAGACCGCGTGGAGCGGGCAGCTCTCACCCGACCACACCGACCCGCAGCTCCCGGCGAATCTGTACGAGCCCGTCGCGGGCGACCACGGCGCGCGCGGCATCTTCGACGACAAGGCGAAGTCGGGCAGTATTCAGACGTGGGCGATCCACCACCGGCGTCTGCTCGCTGGGGCGGGCGTCGCCGGATCGGCTGTCGCTGCGATCGGGGGAGCGCTCGCACTACGACGGCGCTGATCACCGGATCGCCACTCGCCAGGAGAAACGGGAGGAAATCGGATGTCTTCGAACGTACGCGTGCTCCACTGCACGGCCGACGACGTGTTCGCGGTGATCGCGAACGGCTGGTTGTTCCCGTCCTGGGTGGTGGGCTCGTCCCGCATGCGAGAGGTCGACGACGCGTGGCCCGAGGTGGGGTCTCACCTCTACCACTCGTTCGGCGTCTGGCCCGTGCTGATCGACGACACGACGGTGTCGCTCCAGTGGGACCCGCCGCGTCGCGCCGTGCTTCGTGCGCGAGGGTGGCCGGTGGGCGAGGCCCTCGTCACCATCGACGTCAAACCCCGCGGCGACGGGTGCGTCGTCCGCATCCAGGAGGAGGCCGTCGCCGGACCCGGCCGGCTGGTGCCCGACGCGCTGATGGACGTCGGTCTGTACATCCGCAATGCCGAGACGCTGCATCGTCTCGCGTATCTCGCCGAGGGTCGTGCGCTCCACGCCCGCTCTTCGACCGCGGAGCGCGAGATCGCCGAGGACGGCGAGTGACCGAGGAGTTCGACGCGATCGTCGTCGGGTCGGGTCCCAACGGGCTCGCCGGGGCCGTGACGCTCGCTCGGGCCGGGCTCCACGTGCGCGTCTACGAGCGGGCATCCCTGGTCGGCGGCGGTGCGTCGACGACCGAGCTGACCCTGCCCGGCTTCCTGCACGACGTCTGCTCGGCGGTGCACCCGATGGCGTTCGAGTCGCGGTTCTTCCGCGAGTTCCAGCTCGGGGCGCGCGTGGACTTCGTCGTGCCCGAGGTCTCCTACGCGCATCCCCTCGACGGCGGGCGCGCGGGCCTGGCCTATCTCGATCTCGCCCGCACGGTGGAGAGCCTCGGTCGCGACGGCGCGGCGTACGACCTGCTCATGCGTCCGCTGGCCGAGCATGCGTCCCGGGTGGCGGAGTTCACCGGGTCGACGCTGCTGCGCGTGCCGCGGCATCCTGTCACCGTCCTGAACTTCGGGCTGCGCGCGATCGCTCAGGGCGGCCCGTGGTGGAACGCCCCGTTCCACGAGCAGACGGCTCCCGCCATGATCACGGGTGTGGCCGCGCACACGATCCTCCATCAGCCGAGCCTCGCGGCCGCCGGCGCGGGCCTCGCGCTCGCGGCGTACGGGCACGCGCGCGGATGGCCGATCCCGCGCGGCGGCAGTCAGGCCATCGTCGACGCGATGGTCGACGACCTCGTCGCCCACGGGGGCGAGGTGGCGACCGATCACGAGGTGACCTCGCTCGACGAGCTCCCGACGTCGCGGGTGGTGCTGCTCGACGTGACGCCCGACGCCTTCGTGAGGCTCGCCGGCGATCGGATGCCGCAGTCCTACCGCGCGAAGATGGAGCGCTTCCGCTACGGCGGGGGCGTGGCGAAGGTCGATTTCGCCCTCTCCGAGCCCGTGCCCTGGACCCACCCGGAGGTGCGACGGGCCGGTACCGTGCACGTCGGCGGCACGCGTGCCGAGATCGCCGAGGCCGAGAACGACGTCTCCCGCGGCAGACTCCACGACCGCCCCTACGTGCTCGCCGCGCAACCGTCGCTGTTCGACGCGGGCCGCGCCCCCGAGGGCGCGCACACGCTCTGGACGTACACGCACGTGCCCGCGGGCAGCGACGCCGACCGCGCCGACGCCGTGATCGCCCAGATCGAACGGTTCGCACCGGGCTTCCGCGACACGATCCTCGCGACGAGTTCGCGGACGGCCGTCGACGTCGCCAGCTACAACCCGAACTACCCCGGGGGCGACATCTCGGCGGGAGCCCCGACGTTCGATCAGCTCGTTCGGCGCCCCGTGCTGAGCCCGGATCCGTGGCACACCCCGGTGCCCGGGGTCTACCTCTGCTCGGCCTCCGTCAGTCCCGGACCGGGTGTCACCGGCCTCGTCGGCTGGCGCGCCGCGCTGAGCGCTCTCCGCCATGATTTCGGCGCGCGCGCCGAGCCGTCGCTCGCGCCGTTCTGAGATCGTCTCGACAGGCGGGAATCTCGACGCCCCGGCCCCGCCGCGACCCCCATAATGGACCCATACGGCGGTCTCAGCCGGGGGAGATGAGGGTCACCGATGCCGTTCCGAAGCCAGGACACGCTGCAGGAGTGGCTCGATGAGTTCCACGACCTCGGCTACCCGGTCTCGGGCACGCTGAAGGTGCTCCCGCAGGACGGCGAGGACGGCTCGAACACCGGCCTCGTCGCGGTGAGCCTGCACAACGCCTCGACCGTGACCTACATCCAGCCCGAGTCGCAGGGCTCGCACCGATGGGTCGTCACCCTCGAACCGCGGGAGAACGCCGTGGTGCTGGATGCGGCCGGTCTGCACGGCCTCGCGTCGGAACTCTCGATCGCGTCGGTGCTGTGCTCGTTCCTCCAGGGGAAGTCTCAGAGCTTCTCCGACTGAGCGAGCGGTCGCGCGTCAGGACGCCCGGGCCATGGAGGCGACGGCGGCGGTGAAGTCGTCGAGCGTCCGCGCGAAGTGCGCGGTGTGCTCCCGGTCACCGGCTGCGACGGCCCGGTCGAAGTCGTTGTCGAACTGCTGCAACGCCGACCACGGCAGCTCGCCGAGATCCACGGTGACCGTGATGCGGTTGACGCGGCGGTCGTCGGGGTCGACGTCGCGGCGCACGGCCTCTCGCTCGACGAGACGGTCGATGAGAGTCGTCACGCCTGCCGAGGTGATGCCGAGGTACTGCCGGAGCTGCGTGGGACGAGCGCCCGGGTTGTCGGCGATGAACAGCAGCGCACGCGCGTCGAGTTCGCCGATCTTGAGCTCGCGGCGCGCCTCGATCATTGCGGCGTGACGAGCATCGACGTACTTCTGCAGAGCGCGACGGAGGGGCGACGGTGTCAGTGATCTACTCACGCGTCCTCCTCCTGTGCGTTCGGGCGACCGCGCCCACGTTATCAGAATAGGTAGTGGGGCGAAGATGTAAAGAGATTAGCTAATTTACTGAGATAACTGTATCGTTCTTCCCGAGGGTTCCGCCCCGAAACGGTGACAGTCTCCGGCGGTCGCACATGACGCAGGAACCTCTCCACCGCGCCGATTCGCGCACCGAACAAAGGAGCATCCGATGGGCAAACTGTTCTACGGCAGCACGGACCAGCCGATCGACATGCCCGACCGGGTTCTCGCGCACGTCAAGGTCGTCGTCGCCACCAAGCTCCGCCGAGGCGAGAGCTTCACGCTGTCATGGCGTCACGATGCCGACACCCCGCGCGGTCGTTCGACGATCTGGATCCAGCCGTCGATCCCGCTGCGTTTCGTGTTCTCCTCGGCCGAACCGGAGCTGCTCGACCCCGAGCACCTCAAGAGCCTCGCGAACGATGCGAGTTCGACGTCGGGCCTCGTCGTCGATTTCAACGCGTTCGCGAACGAGGTCGTCGAGACGCGCGTGCCGCGCACCCGCCGCACCGCAAAGGTCTGACGGCCTTCTCACCCGTACTGCGGTGCGGGGCGCCGGGTGTGTACTGTGGGTGTGTGCTGAACTGTCGCTGTTGTCGCTGAGCTCTCTGCTCTCACCGACCCCGACAGATCTCCGCGCCCTCCGCGCGGCTCACCCCAGGAGCAATCCGTGCGATACGCCCGCACCGTCACCGACCTCGTCGGCAATACCCCTCTCGTCCAGCTCAACCGGGTCACCGACGGCGTCCGCGCCACGGTGCTCGCGAAGGTGGAGTACTTCAACCCCGGCGGCTCGTCGAAAGACCGCATCGCGGCCAACATCATCGACGCCGCCGAGCGCGAAGGCCTCCTCCGCCCGGGCGGCACCATCGTCGAGCCGACCAGCGGCAACACCGGCGTAGGGCTCGCCCTCGTCGCTCAGCAGCGGGGATACCGCTGCGTCTTCGTGGTGCCCGACAAGGTCGCCGAAGACAAGCGTGCCGTGATGCGCGCCTACGGCGCCGAGGTCGTGGTGACCCCGACCAACGTCGAGCCGGAAGACCCTCAGTCGTACTACAACGTCTCCGACCGCCTGGTCTCGGAGATCCCCGGGGCGTTCAAGCCGAACCAATACGCCAATCCGAACGGCCCTCGCAGCCACTACGAATCGACGGGTCCTGAGATCTGGCGCGACACCGACGGACGTGTGACCCACTTCGTCGCGGGTGTCGGCACGGGCGGCACCATCACCGGCACCGGTCGGTTCCTGCGCGAGGCATCGGGCGGAAGCGTGCGCATCGTCGGGATCGATCCGGTCGGCTCGATCTACACGGGCGGTCCGGTGCACGGGTATGACGTCGAAGGCGTCGGCGAGGACTTCTGGCCGCCCGCCTACGACCCCGGAGTCGTGGACGAGCTCCACCGGGTCTCCGACGCCGAGTCGTTCGCGATGACGCGACGGCTGGCACGCGAAGAGGGGCTCCTCGTCGGCGGATCCAGCGGCATGGCCGTCGTCGGCGCCCTCCGCGCCGCGCGCGATCTGCCCGAGGACGCCGTCGTGGTCGTCCTCCTCCCCGACCACGGTCGCGGCTATCTCAGCAAGGTCTTCGACGACGACTGGATGACGGCTCGCGGGTACGCGATCGACGACCCGTCGTCCGCCGCATCCACTCCCTCAGCATCCGCACCCGAATCGGAGAACCGCTCATGACCACCGAGAACATCCGCGGATTCGACAGCCTGGCCGTTCACGCCGGCCAGGAGTTCGACCCCACGACCGGTGCGGTCATCCCGCCCGTGCACTTCTCCACGACCTACGCGCAGGACGGCGTCGGCGGTCTCCGCCAGGGCTACGAGTACGGCCGCAGCGGCAACCCCACACGCACGTCGCTGCAGACGCAGCTCGCCGCGATCGAGGGTGGGCGCCACGCGCTGTCGTTCGCCTCGGGCCTCGCCGCCGAAGACGCTCTCCTGCGCGCGGTGCTGCAGCCGGGCGACGAGGTGCTGCTCGGCAACGACGTCTACGGCGGGACATACCGCTTGATCGCCCGCATCCTCGGTCCGTGGGGTGTGAAGCTGCGCGTGGTCGACATGAGCGACGCGAATGCCGTCGCCGCGGCGATCGAGGAGCGCGCACCCCAGATCGTCTGGGTCGAGACCCCCAGCAACCCGCTGCTGCGCATCACCGACATCGCCGAGCTCGCCCGCGTCTCGCACGCGGCCGGCGCTCTGGTCGTCGTCGACAACACGTTCGCCTCTCCGGCGTTGCAGCAGCCTCTCGCCCTCGGCGCCGACGTCGTCGTGCACTCGACGACGAAGTACCTCGGCGGTCACTCCGATGTCGTCGGCGGGGCGCTCGTGCTCAACGACGACGAGCTCGCCGAGAAGGCGAAGTTCTTGCAGTTCGCGGCCGGGGCGGTCTCCGGTCCCCTCGACGCGTGGCTGACGACGCGCGGTATCAAGACGCTGGGCATCCGCATGCAGCGCCACAGCGAGAACGGACAGGCCGTGGCCGACTTCCTCGCCGGTCACGGTGCCGTCGCCCGGGTGTACTACCCGGGCCTCGCCTCGCACCCCGGCCACGAGATCGCCGCCCGCCAGATGTCGGCGTTCGGCGGCATCGTCTCGCTGGCGCTGGCGGATGCTGCCGCCGCCCGCCGGTTCGCGGAGTCGACGCGGGTCTTCACCCTGGCCGAGTCGCTCGGCGGCGTCGAGAGCCTGCTGAACTACCCCGACGAGATGACGCACGCGTCGGTACGCGGCACCGAGCTGGCCGTTCCCGAAGAGGTCATCCGCCTCTCGGTCGGCATCGAGTCGGCCGAGGATCTGCTCGCCGACCTCGAGCAGGCGCTCGCGGGTCTCTGACGCCGAATCCACGCGAGAACGCCCCGATCCACATCCCGTCGCAGCGCGGGAGTGTGGATCGGGGCGTTTCGGTGTGGACTCAGGCGTCGAGCGCGGCGGCGGCCTGGGCCGTCGAGGCCGACACCGGCACCAGGCGCGCCAGCTGAGTGACGTGGCGGGGTTCGAGTTCGTCGAGGTGGGAGACGCCGAGGAGGGCCATCGTGCGCTCGATCTCGGTGCGCAGGATCTCGATCGTGCGATCGACCCCCGCGCGCCCGCCGGCCATGAGGCCGTAGAGGTAGGCGCGGCCGATCAGCGTGAACTTCGCCCCCAGTGCCACGGAGGCGACGATGTCGGCGCCGTTCATGATGCCGGTGTCGACCATGACCGTCGCGTCCTTGCCGACCTCGCGCACGACGTGCGGCAGGAGATGGAAGGGGATGGGAGCGCGGTCGAGCTGGCGCCCGCCGTGGTTGGAGAGGATGATGCCGTCCACCCCGGCGTCGATGAGCCGCGTGGAGTCCTCGACGTTCTGCACGCCCTTCACGACGAGCTTGCCGGGCCACATCGAGCGGATCACGTCGAGGTCGTCGTAGCTGATCGTCGGATCCATGGCGGCGTTCAGGAGCTCCCCGACCGTGCCGCCGGTGGTCGAGAGCGACGCGAACTCGAGCTTCGGCGTGGTGAGGAAGTCGATCCACCACCAGGGCCGGGGGATCGCGTTCACGATCGTGCCCACGGTGAGCTGCGGGGGGATCGAGAATCCGTTGCGCTTGTCGCGCAGGCGCGCGCCCGCGATGGGGGTGTCGACGGTGAACTGCAGGGTGTCGAAGCCGGCCTTCGCCGCGCGCTCGACGAGTCCGTACGAGATGTCGCGGTCGCGCATGACGTAGAGCTGGAACCAGTTGCGTCCGGGAATCGGTCCCCGGGGCTCTCGGACGGTGGCCGCCTTCACGTCTTCGATGGACGTGGTGCCGAGCGTGGAGAGCGTGAACGGGATGCCGGCCGCGGCCGCCGCCCCCGCCCCCGCGCTCTCGCCCTCGGTCTGCATGAGGCGCGTGAATCCGGTCGGAGCGATGCCGAAGGGCAGCGCGCTCGGGCCCCCGAGGATCGTCGTGGAGGTGTCGACGTTCGCGGCGGGCCGCAGCACGTCGGGGTGGAACTCGATGTCGCGGAACGCCTGCCGTGCACGCGCGAGCGACAGCTCGCCCTCCGCGGCGCCGTCGGTGTAGTCGAAAGCTGCCTTGGGCGTGCGGCGCTTCGCGATCAGGCGCAGGTCGTCGATCGTCAGCGCCGATTCGAGCCGGCGGCGCTTCAGGTTCAGGTCGGGCTTCTTGAACTGCATCAGCTCGAGGAGCTCGCCGACCTGGGGGAGTTGGCGCGTGACCATGGGAGTGTCCTTCGGTTGCGTGTGGTCTGACCACACTCTACGTGTGGAGAGGGCGGTGAGGGTCAGTTTCTCGGGTCGAATCGGCGAGGGGTGAACGATGTCGCCACCGCCGCGCGGAGGGTCTCGAGCGAAGCATCCGGCCCGAACCACCCGTGCGCGCGGGCCTGCACGAGCACGTTACCGAGGGCCGTGGCCTCGACGGGGCCCGCGAGCACGGGAACGCCCGAACGATCGGCGGTGGCCTGGCAGAGCAGGGAGTTCAGCGCGCCGCCTCCCACGATGTGGATCACGTCGATGCGACGGTCGGTGAGGTCGCCCGCGGTGCGGACCGCCTCGGCGAACGCGGCGGCGATGCTCTCGACAATGAGCCGGGCGAACGCGGGGCGGGTGTCGGGTACGGCGTCGCCGGCTTCGCGCAGCAGGGCCGAGATCCGTGCGGGCATGTCGCCGGGAGACGCGAGCGACGGGTCGTTCGCCGCGAAGATCGCGCGAGGCGGATCGACCCGGGAGGCGGCGTCGAGGAGGGCGGGAAGGTCGATGGGCGCCGCATCGTCGACCTCCCACGCGCGGATCGTCTCGCTCAGCAGCCAGAGCCCTGTGACGTTGTGGAGGAAGCGGATGCGGCCGTCGACGCCGCCCTCGTTCGTGAAGTTCGCCTCGCGGGCGGCGTCGGAGACGACGGGCGCGTCGAGCTCGACGCCCACCAGGCCCCACGTGCCGCACGAGATGTAGGCCGCGTTCGGCGACGACAGGGGCGCGGCGACCACCGCCGAAGCCGTGTCGTGCGATCCGACGGCGATCACGGGCAGGGGAGCGCCCACGCGGTCCGCGATCCCGGTGCGCAGCGTTCCGACGGTGTCGCCGGCGTCGACGAGCGGCGGCATCGCCGTGGCGGGGATGCCGAGCCGGGCGGCGAGCCCGCGGTCCCACCCCCCGGTGCGCACGTCGAGCAGGCCGGTGGTGGATGCGTTCGTGCGCTCGGCGACGGCCGCACCGGTCAGCAGATAGGCGACGAGGTCGGGGATGAGCAGGCTCGCCTCGGCCTCGTGGAGGCGCTCTTCGACCACGTACTGGTACAGCGTGTTGAACGGCAGATGCTGCAGGCCGTTACGTCTGTAGAGCTCCGCGAACGGCACACTGCGGTGCACCGACGCGACCCCGCGCGCGGTGCGCTCGTCGCGGTAGTGGAACGGCTCGGCGAGGAGGGCTCCCGACCGCACGAGCCCGTAGTCGACCGCCCACGAGTCGATGCCGATGCTCGCGACGTCGGGGTGGGTGCGCACCGCGGCGGCGAGGCCGTCCACGACGTTCTCCAGCAGCGTGGAGAAGCCCCACCGCCACCCGCCAGGTGCGGCGACGGGTCCGTTCGGGAAGCGTGCGACGGATTCGAGCGCCAGAAGCCCCGGGCCGACGTGCCCGACCATGACGCGACCGCTCGTCGCGCCGAGGTCGACCGCCGCGACGACGCCGCCCGTCATCGCGAGTCTCCCGAGCGCACGACCTGCGCCCGAGCGCACGGCCTGGGCACGTACCGGAGCCGTGCGCTCGACGCGAACCCGTGTGCTCGCGCGCGCGTCATCGGAGGAACGCGGCGGCGACGCCCGAGTCGACCGGGATGTGCAGGCCCGTCGTGCGGCTGAGCTCGGGCCCGGTCAGCACGTAGACCGCATCGGCGACGTTCTCGGGCACGACCTCGCGCTTGAGGATCGTGCGGTTGGCGTAGAACTGTCCGAGGTCCTTCTCATCGACCCCGTAGGTGGCGGCGCGGTTCGCGCCCCAGCCCGAGGCGAAGATGCCCGAACCGCGCACGACGCCGTCGGGGTTGATGCCGTTGACGCGGATCCCGTGCTCGCCCAGCTCGACGGCCAGCAGTCGCACCTGGTGCGCCTGGTCGGCCTTGGTGGCCGAGTAGGCGATGTTGTTCGGGCCGGCGAAGACGGAGTTCTTCGACGAGATGTAGATGACGTCGCCGCCCATCCTCTGGTCGATGAGCGCCTTCGCCGCCGCCTTGGCGACGAGGAACGATCCCTTGGCCATCACGTCGTGCTGGAGGTCCCAGTCCTTCTCGGTCGTCTCCAGCAGGGGCTTCGACAGCGACAGGCCCGCGTTGTTGATCACGAGATCGATGCCCCCGAAGGCCAGGAGCGTCGCATCGATCGCGGCCTGGACCCCCGCAGCATCCGCCACGTTCGCGGCGACCCCGATCGCGACGTCGGTGCCGCCGAGCTCGGCGGCGGCGGCCTGCGCCTTGGCGAGATCGAGGTCGGCGACGACGACGCAGGCGCCCTCGGCGGCGAGTCGCGTGGCGATCGCTTTGCCGATGCCGGATGCGGCGCCCGTGACGAAAGCGATGCGGCCCTGGTGCGTCTTCGGCTTCGGGAGGCGCTGGAGCTTCGCCTCTTCGAGCGCCCAGTACTCGATGCGGAACTTCTCGGCGTCGGAGATCGGCGCGTAGGTCGACAACGCTTCCGCGCCGCGCATCACGTTGATGGCGTTGACGTAGAACTCCCCGGCAACGCGGGCGGTCTGCTTGTTCGCGCCGTACGAGAACATCCCAACGCCCGGGACGAGCACGATGAGCGGGTCGGCGCCGCGGATCGCGGGCGACGCGGGTTCGGTCGCTGAGCCTGTGGAGGCGTGCGCGTCGTAGTAGGCCTGGTAGTCGGCGCGGTAGGCCTCGTGCAGTTCGCCGAGGCGGGTGATCTGCTCCTCCAGCGACGCGGTGGTCGGCAGGTCGAGCAGGAGGGGCTTCACCTTCGTGCGCAGGAAGTGGTCGGGGCAGCTCGTGCCGAGGGCGGCCAGCGCCGGCGCCTTCTCCGAGGCGAGGAAGTCGAGAACCTCGGGGGCGTCGGTGAAGTGGCCGACCATCGGCTTGTCGGTCGACGCGATGCCGCGGATGGTGGCCGAGAGGGCGGCGGCGCGCGCTCGTCGCTCCGTCGAGGGGAGCGCGGCGAACCCGTCGCGCACGCCTCCGAAGGGATCGGCCTTCCCGTGCTCGGCGATGTAGGCGGCGGCGGTGTCGATGATCCAGAGCGAGTTGGTCTCGGCCTCGTCGGACGTGTCGCCCCACGCGGTGATGCCGTGGCCGCCGAGGATCGTGCCCACGGCCTGCGGGTTCTGCTCCTTGATCGCGGCGATGTCGAGGCCGAGCTGGAAGCCCGGTCGACGCCACGGCACCCAGACGACCTTGTCGCCGAAGATCTTCGCCGTCAGCTCCTCCCCATCGGCGGCCGTGGCGATCGCGATGCCCGAGTCGGGGTGCAGGTGGTCGACGTGCGCGGCATCGACCAGCCCGTGCATCGCGGTGTCGATCGACGGCGCGGCACCGCCCTTGCCGTGCAGGATGTAGTCGAACGCGGCGACCATCTCGTCTTCGCGGTCGACGCCGGGATAGACGCCGACGAGGGCGCGCATCCGGTCGAGACGGAGTACGGCCAGACCCTTCTCGGTCAGGGTGCCGAGGTCTCCGCCGGAGCCCTTCACCCACATCAGCTCGACGGGCTCGCCGGTGACCGGGTCGGTGTCGGTGCCCTTGGCGGAGGTGTTGCCCCCGGCGTAGTTCGTGTTCTTCGGGTCGGCGCCCAGGCGGTTGGAGCGCGCGATCAGCGCGGCGGCGGTCGGGTTGGTCATGTCGGTCGGTCCCTCGTCGTGTCGTGGCGTGTCGTGTCGTGCGTGCGTGCGTGTGGTTGAAAGTCCAGAACACCCGGGCGCTCTCCGAGCGCCTCCGGGTGTCTTGGACTCTCAGAGCTCGGCGCTCACGCTCCCCAGCCGGCCTGCACTCCGCCGACGCGGTCGGCGGCGATCTTCTCCTGGTACCCGGATGCTGCGTACGCGGCCATCGGGTCGGCGGCGAGCCCGCGCGACTCGCGCCACTCGGCGAGGGCCGGGCGCACGTCGGTGTAGAAGGCGTCCATGAGCACGGCGTTGGCGCCGAGCACGTCGTTCGCGCGCTGGGCGGCGTCCAGCGCGTCGCCGTCGACGGAGAGGGCGCGCGCGGTCATCTCCTGCACGTTCAGCACGGAGCGGATCTGGCCGGGGATCTTCTCCTCGACGTTGTGGCACTGGTCGAGCATGAAGACCACGTCGGGGTTCTGGAGCCCGCCGCCGCGGTTCACCTCGAACAGGATGCGGAAGAGCTGGAACGGGTCGGCCGCGCCCACGATGAGGTCGTCGTCGGCGTAGAAGCGCGAGTTGAAGTCGAACGAGCCGAGCTTTCCGAGGCGCTGCAGCTGCATGACGATGAATTCGATGTTCGTGCCGGGTGCGTGGTGCCCCGTGTCGAGGCACACCATCGCGCGCTCGCCGAGCGCCGCGACCTGCACGTAGGAGGTTCCCCAGTCGGGAACGTCGGTGTGGTAGAACGCCGGTTCGAAGAACTTGTACTCGAGCACGAGGCGCTGCTCGCCCGTGAGGCGCGCATAGATCTCCTGGAGGGATTCCTGCAGTCGATCCTGTCGGGCTCGGAGGTCGGCCTGGCCGGGGTAGTTGGAGCCCTCGGCGAGCCAGATCTTCAGATCGCGCGACCCCGTCGCATCCATGATGTCGATGCACTCGAGGTGGTGATCGATCGCTTTCCGGCGGATGCGGTCGTCGTGGTGTGTGAGGGCGCCGAACTTGTAGTCGTCGTCCTGGAAGGTGTTCGAGTTGATCGTGCCGAGGGTCACGCCGAGGTCTTCGGCATGACGGCGAAGGGCCGCGTAGTCGTCGACCTTGTCCCACGGGATGTGGAGGGCGACGGTCGGCGCGAGCGCGGTGAAGCGGTTCACCTGCGCGGCGTCGGCGATCTTCTCGAACGGGTCGCGGGGCGTGCCGGCCGTGGCGAACACCTTGAATCGGGTGCCGGAGTTGCCGAACGCCCAGGAGGGCAGCTCGATGCTCTGCGCTTCGAGGGTGGAGAGGGTCTCGGGGGTGAGGGGCATCGTCGCTTCCTTGGTCGCGCATCGCGGTCAAGCCGCGGGCAATGAATCGTTTCACGGGCAGGCTACAACGAGCGCCCGCTCCGACGCAACAGGTCGAGGTCAGTCGGCCGCCGTCGACGCCCGCGCGACCAGCTCGGGCTGGAAACGCACGTGCGATCGATCCGTGTCGGCATCATCGGCGAGAAGCAGGTCGACCGCGGTGAATCCGAGGGCAGCGGCCGGCTGACGCACCGAGCTCAGGGGGACGGCCGCGGCGGCGGCGAAGTCGATGTCGTCGTAACCGATCAGGGCGAGGTCGTCGGGAACCCGCACCCCCGACGACGACAGCGCCTGCAGCATCCCGACCGCGAGGAGGTCGTTCGCGGCGAAGACCGCGTCGGGCCGATCGTCGACGGCACGCGCGCGGAGGCGCTCGCCGGCCGCCCGGCCGTGCTGCACGGTCATCCCCGCCTGCTCCACCACCTCGAGGGCGGCGTCGTCGCGGGTCGCGATTGCTTCACGGGCGCCTTCGAGGCGGTCGGAGACCTGCCGCGCGGACAGCGGCCCGCCGAGGAACACGATCCGACGCCGGCCCATGGCGAGCAGATGCTCGACCGCGAGCCTGCCGCCCGCCACGTCGTCGACCGCGACGGAGGGGAGGGGCGTTC
Organism: Microbacterium hatanonis; assembly: GCF_008017415.1. Classification (NCBI taxonomy): domain Bacteria; kingdom Bacillati; phylum Actinomycetota; class Actinomycetes; order Micrococcales; family Microbacteriaceae; genus Microbacterium; species Microbacterium hatanonis. The sequence continues at coordinate 1,021,933 of NZ_VRSV01000002.1, forward strand.
CCGCCGAGTGACGGTCGACGAGCACGACGGCGGTGCCCGCGTCGGCGAGGCGCTGCATCGCCCCCAGGTCTTCGGACGCCGGACTGATCAGCACCCCGCGCACCCGCTGCTCGAGGAGGAGCTCGAGCAGCCGGGCCTCGCGGGCGGCATCGCCGTCGCTCGTGACGATCAGCACCGCCATGTCGTCATCGGCTGCGCGCCTCTCGGCGCCGCGGGCGACCTCGGCGAAGAACGGGTTGCCGATGTCGGGCAGCACGAGGCCGATCGACCGGCTCTTGCCGGCACGCAACTGGCGGGCGGCGTCGTTGCGCACATAGCCCAGCTCGGCGATCGCGTCGTGCACGCGTTGCGACACGTCGGGGGACACCCCGACCCGGCGGTTGAGAACGTTCGAGACGGTGCCCACCGATACGGCCGCGCGCGCCGCGACGTCTTTGATGCTCGCCGCCATCGGGGCTCCTTCCGGTCTCATGCGACTCTAGACATCGTCGGCGACGGCCGCTTCGCCGAGGGGTCAGCGGATGCAGCGGTACACCCGTATTTCGAGGGGCTGAGCGTCTGCTGGACATACCCGGAGACATACCCGGGCGGGTATGAGCGTGCGCGTAGTGTCGGCTACAGCGATCGGCAACCGGCCTTTGGCTTCCCCCTCCAGCGATGCCCCCGCGTCGCTGCCGATCGACAGGAGCCCCTCGTGGCATCACCCGTCGTCGCAACGACTTCCCCCACCTCGACACTCGGCCCCGTGCGTACGACCTACGCCACGACCAAGGACTTCCCGCCCGTCGCGAAGGCCTACACCCAGGTCTCGCAGGTGGTGAAGGAAACGGGTCTGCTCCGCCGGGCGCCGCTGTTCTACGCGCTCGTGGGTGCCGCGATCGTGCTCGGCTTCGCCGGCGCGATCACCGGGTTCCTGCTCCTGGGCGACTCCTGGTTCCAGCTGCTCATCGCCGCCGCCCTCGGCATCCTGTTCACGCAGGCGGCGTTCATCTCCCACGAGGCGGCTCACAAGCAGATCTTCGCGTCGGGCAAGGCCAATGATCGCCTCGCGCGCTTCATCGGCCCCGGCATCGTGGGCATGAGCTACACCTGGTGGGACTCGAAGCACTCCCGTCACCACGCCAACCCCAACCGCGTCGGCAAAGACCCCGACATCGAGATCGACACGATCTCGTTCATCGAAGAAGATGCGGCGAAGGCCCGGGGCATCGTCAAGCTCATCACCCGCAAGCAGGGCTACCTGTTCTTCCCGCTGCTGACGCTCGAGGGCATCAACCTCCACTTCCTCGGGATCAAGCACAACCTCGCGCGCGGCCCGGTTCCCCGTCGCTGGGAGGAACTGACCCTCATCCTGCTGCGTCTCGCCGTCGTGATCGTGCCGGTCTTCCTGCTCCTGCCCCTCGGCATGGCTTTCGCCTTCATGGGCGTGCAGCTCGCGGTCTTCGGCATCTACATGGGTGCGGCGTTCGCTCCGAACCACAAGGGCATGCCGATCATCGACCCCAACGCGCGTCTCGACTTCTTCAGCAAGCAGGTGCGCACCTCCCGCAACGTCGCCGGTGGCTGGTGGGCCACCGCGCTCATGGGCGGCCTCAACTACCAGGTCGAGCACCACCTCTTCCCGAGCATGGCTCGTCCCCACCTCGCGCAGGCTCGTGAGATCGTCATCGAGTACTGCCGCACCTTCGACGTGCCGTACACCGAGACGAGCCTCATCAAGTCTTACGCGATCGTCATCGAGTACCTGAACCGCGTCGGCCTCGCCGCCGGCGGCGATCCCTTCGACTGCCCCGCAGCGATGCAGATGGGTGCCTACCGCAAGGTCTGAGCCTCGACACAGAACCTGAGAACGGATGCTGCGCGCGTGCGCAGCATCCGTTCTTCTTTGCGCCGACCTCTCGCATTCCCGGATCGCGATGGCCGTCGCGCCGCAGACCGATTGCCGCTGCTGGACGAACCGAGTTCCCCACGGCAGACGTTCCGGGGTAGGAGATGGCGCCGGCGTAGGCCGATTCATCCTCATTCGGCCTGCGTTCGCCCCATCGCCTACGCTCGCGACACGGCCCGGCGGCGGGTCAGGCGTTCTTGTACGACTTCAGTCGGCTGAGCAGCGACGGCGCGGTGCGGTCGAAGACGCGGCCTCCGACGATCACGCCGACGACGCACAGCACCGCGCCGAGTACGATGCCCACGATGACGGCGAGCCACGACCACAGGGGGTCGCCGAGCGCGATGGCGAGCACGGCGAACACGATCTCGGGTGCGGCAAGGAGCCCGGCCACGAGCCACAGCCCGATGCCGACGAGGCCCATGGTGAACGTCGCACCGGGCACGCGCTTGAACGGGCTGTCGCCGGCGGCGGCCACCGGGATCACCAGCAGAGCCGAGCTGACGGCGCAGACGCCGTAAGCGGTGAGGAGCACTCCGAACGAGGCGCCGAGAACCGCGGGCAGCACCTCCCAGCGGCCCGAGATGCCGACGGTGACGACGGCGACCAGGAGCACGAGGGGGACCGCGACGGATGCTGCGGCGAGCGTGCGCCCGACGCGGTCGGCCCTCCCGCGGATCCCGGTCTGCAGGATGCCCGCGAATGCCGTGCCGTCGTAGGAGATGATCGTGTACGGCGCGACGCCGACGAAGAACGCCGAACCGATCGCGGACCCCGCGAAGAACGGGCTCGTCAGATCGCCGCCGCTGTAGAACAGCACGAAGACCGGCACCAGCGGGGCGAGGAGCAGCTGCTGCAGGTAGCGGGCGTCGCGCACCCAGTAGGTGAGCGAGCGGGCCCAGGTCGCGCCCACGGGTCCGGTCGGGAGACGGCCGAACCAGCCGAGGGAGCCCGACTGCACGCGGCGTGCGGACGTCTGCGGCGGCGAGGCGAGACCGGCCGCGAGGCTGCGGCTCCACAGCAGCCAGAGCCCCGCAAGGGTGGCGGCGGCGATGAGCAGCTTGAACAGAGCGGTCACCGGCGAGCCGGCGGCGAGATCGCCGGGCACCGCCCAGGCGGCGGCGAGCGGCGTCCACGAGAGGCCGTCGAGGATCGCGAGGAACTGCACGCCCGATTCGACCCCGGTGCGGAAGAGCTGCGTCGCGCCGAGGAAGATCGGACCGGCGAAGAGGATCACCACGAACGCGATCAGGCCGACCGTCTCCTGGGTGCGACGGCGACCGCCCAGCCCCGACGCGAGCGAGGCGACGGTGCGGGACGCGACGACGCAGATCGCGACGCCGAGCGGCACGCACACGACCGCCGCGACGGCGGCGAGGGGCCAGCGCCACCACGCGGTGAAGGTCGCGAGGCCGCCGATGAGCGAGGCGAGACCGGGGATGCCGGTGAGCCCCGCGATCGCGATCGCGATCATCATCCGCCCGGTCGTGAGCGGGAAGGTCGCGAGCTTCGCGGGATCGAGGGTCGTGTCGATCCCGGCGACGAAGACGGGGCCGATGATCCAGCCGAGAGTGAGGATCGCACCGCCGGCGACGACGGCGTAGCGGGTCACATCCGCCCCGGCCGCCCCGGCGAAGAAGAGCCCGACCGCCGCCATGAACAGCACGCCCACGGCCCAGAAGGCGGTGATGATGAAGCCGACGAGCTGCCAGGGGCTGCGCGCGAGAGTGTTGCCGAGGATGCGGAACCGGATCCTCAGGAGCGTCGCAACCACTCGGGGCCCTCCGTGTGGTGACGGCCGCCGACGAGTTCGACGAAGCGGTCCTGCAGGCTCTCGCCGCCGCGCACCTCGTCGACGGTGCCCGCGGCGAGGAGGCGTCCGGCGCCGATGACGGCGACGTGATCGCACATGCGCTGCACGAGGTCCATGGAGTGGCTCGAGACGATGACCGTGCCGCCGCCCTGCGTGTACCCGCGCAGGATGTCTTCGATGTTCGCGGCGGACACCGGGTCGACTGACTCGAACGGCTCATCGAGCACGAGCAGGCGCGGCGCATGCACGAGCGCGCACGCCAGGGCGATCTTCTTGGTCATACCGGCCGAGTAGTCCACGACGGGAGTGCCCGCGGCCTCGCCGAGGTCCATGATGCGCAGGAGGTCGGCGGTGCGCTGGCCGATCTCGTCGCGCGAGAGACCGAACATCATGCCGGTGTAGGTCACCAGCTGCTCGCCGGTGAGCCGGTCGAAGAGCTTCACTCCGTCGGCGAGGTTGCCGATCATCGCCTTCGCCTCGACCGGGTGCGCCCAGACGTCGACCCCGTGGATCGTGGCCGTGCCGGCGTCGGGGCGCAGCAGTCCGGTCGCCATCGAGAGCGTCGTCGTCTTCCCCGCGCCGTTCGGACCGACCAGGCCGTAGAACGAGCCTGTCGGCACGACGAGATCGAGCCGGTCGACGGCGACCTTCTCGCCGAAGCGTTTGACGAGCCCGGAGAGAGCCATCGCCGGCACCCCCGCATCGGCTGGTGGGGGAGCGGTCACGGGGATCGGAAGATCGCGAGGGTCGGCCACCCCTCGAACCTAGCGGGGCCGAGTGCGCCGCCACCAGCGCGACGGCCGAGGGGTCTGCTCGGGAGGGACGGCGGATGCGGCGCTCTCCCGCGCGGTGCGACGGTTCTGCCACGCGGCGACCTCCGCGTCGACGTCGTGCGTGGGAGTGACGACGGGGGGTCCGCCGAGGAGCTGCCGCCGCGCTTCGATCACCCGCCGGTTGAAGTCCTCGACAACATCGCGAACCTCGTCTTCGCGGCGGAGGGTGTCGAGGCGCTCGGCCATCTCGGCGTGCTCGACCCGCAGAGTTAGGGCGGGAGGACCGAGTCCGGTGATCTGCTCCGAGGCGATCTTCCGCCGGATCCACCAGTCGGGATCGTGCGTGTCACCGAGCCCGACAAGGGGCTTTCCCGCGCCGGGAAGCCCGTCGAAGTCCCCGCGCCGGATCGCCTGCTGGATCGCCGTCTCGACGTACGCGGCGCGCTCGCCCGCGGTCGAGCCCCGGGCGACATCTGCTTCGGTGTCCGCAGCATCCGGTGTCTCGCCCGCCGCCGCGGCATCGCGTGCCTGTCGATACTCCTGTGCGGCCTGCCGCGGATCGTCTCGCATGTGCTCTCCGGACCCTCCTCGTCTTTCATCGAACAGAATGTGCCGCCCTCCTGCAAGTGACCCCACCCATTCATGGCGTCGGATGCTGCGAACGGGCGCAGTCGCGACGGATCGCCTCCGCGCGGTGCGCGCCGTGGCGCACGGAGTGACCGGCGGGATCGGCACGACCGCCGACGGCATGACGGGCTCGCTGGGCTGCTGCGCTGTCCTTCTCGCAGAATCTCACGGCGTCGCCCCCTCGGGCGGCGCCGTCGTCGCGTCAGGCGTCGCGGCGTTCGCGGTCGAGGCGTCGCAGCCGGCGGCGCGCGAAGTCTTGCGCGCGGGGGCCGGATCCCAGGGCCCGCGCCGAGACCGCGAGAACGATGCGCGTGAGCGTCACCACCGGCAGGGGCGAGCGTCGCAGGCCCAGCATCTTGCGCCACTCACGCGGCAGCGACGCCACGGCCGCTTCGAAGAGCACGCGGTAGGCCAGCCCCATCGCCCCGGTGAACGGAGGCTTCCGCAGGAAGCGCACCACCTCGTCGACCCGCTCGTCGCGACGCAGCTCGCCGCGGGAGCGGAAGCCCTCGAGCGCGGCTCGCAGCTGCGCCTCGCTGGTCGGCGGCTCCGGTACGCGCATGAGTCTTCCGGCGGCCGCCCATTCGGCGACGTAGGCGTCGGCGCCCCCGGGAATCGGGGCGCCCCACATCTCGTGGCTGCGCAGGAAGGCGTCGGCGAACGCGAGGTGCACCCAGGTGACGAGGTCGGAGGCATCGGCGGTATACCCGCGGACCTCTCCGTCGCCGGCGGTGTAGTCCCCCTTCACCCGGGTATGCAGGCGTCCGACCCGTGCGGTCTCGGCCTCCGCCTGGGTGCGCGAGCCGTAGGTGACGCAGATGACCCAGCGCACGGTACCGCTCAAGCGTCCGATGGGGTCTTCTCGGTACCGGGACCAGTCATGCACGCCCGCGAGAGCTCCCGGGTGCAGTGCCTGCACGAGCAGCGCGCGGATACCCGCCACGAGCGTTCCCATCCCGCCGTGCACGACCCACGTCGCGCCGTCTTCGGGGAAGTATCCCGCGTCGTCGCCCTCTTCGATCGCGAGCACCCACGGCGGAGTGCCGTTCGGGTCGCCGGCGAGGGCCGTCAGCATCCGCGAGCGCAGACGTGTCGTGCGCGCGGACGGGCCGGATGCGGTCATCCTCCCAGCGTGCCACCGCCGTGGCGGGCAGGGGTCGGGTTCTCACGCCGTCGAACGACCTGCGCAGCATCCCCGTCTCCGGGGGAGTGCGAGAAGAGGCTGGCGGGGTGACGGTGGTAGCGGTAACATTGGGATGCGGCCGACGGGGCCGCGCACGACGACGATGGAGCTTCCGTGAGCAGTACCGCCCTCACCCCCGAGATCCAGGACGCGGTCGAGGCGGTGCGAGCCGATGTGGCCCGCCTGCACGGCGAGCTCGTCCGTTACGGCCTGGTCGTCTGGACCGGTGGCAACGTCTCGGGGCGCGTGCCGGGTGCCGATCTCTTCGTGATCAAGCCGTCCGGTGTGTCGTACGACGACCTGGCTCCCGAGAACATGATCCTCTGCGACCTCGACGGCAACGTCATCCCCGGCACCCCGGGGAGCGAGCGGAGCCCCTCGAGCGACACCGCCGCCCACGCCTACGTCTACCGCAACATGCCCGACGTCGGGGGCGTCGTGCACACCCATTCGACCTACGCCGTGGCCTGGGCCGCGCGAGGCGAGGAGATCCCCTGCGTGATCACGGGCATGGCCGACGAGTTCGGCGGGCCCATCCCGATCGGCCCGTTCGCGGTCATCGGCGACGACTCCATCGGCCGCGGCATCGTCGAGACCCTGCGCGGTCACCGCAGTCGCGCCGTGCTCATGCAGAACCACGGGCCGTTCACGATCGGCGTCTCGGCCAAGGATGCGGTGAAGGCCGCCGTGATGTGCGAGGACGCCGCGCGGTCGGTGCACATCGCGCGCGAGGCCGGGCCCCTCATCCCCATCCCGCAGGACCGGATCGACGCCCTCTACAACCGCTATCAGAACGTCTACGGCCAGAACTCGGACGCCCGCCGGTGACCGCCGCGATCGCCGACGGCCGCGCCGTGCTCGGGATCGAGCTCGGCTCGACCCGTATCAAAGCGTGCCTCATCGACCCCGACGACCCGACCACCGTGCTGGCGGTCGGCAGCTCGGACTGGGAGAACCGCTTCGAGAACCGCACGTGGACCTACTCGCTCGACGACGTCTGGTCGGGTCTGCAGTCCGCGTACGCCGCTCTCCTCGCCGACGTCGACCGGCGCTACGGCATCGCCCTCGGCGCGGTCGGCGCGATCGGCATCTCGGCGATGATGCACGGCTACCTCGCCTTCGACGGCGGGGGCGAGCTGCTCGTACCGTTCCGCACGTGGCGCAACACGTCGACGGGCCCCGCCGCGGCCGAGCTGACCGAACTGTTCGGCACGAACATCCCACTGAGGTGGTCGATCGCGCACCTCTACCAGGCGGTCCTCGACGACGAGCCCCACGTGGCCGATGCGAGGTTCGTCACGACTCTCGCCGGCTACGTGCACTGGCGTCTCACCGGCCGCCGAGTGCTGGGTGTCGGCGATGCCTCGGGCATGTTCCCGATCGACGCCACGACGAAGACCTACGACGCGCGGATGCTGCGCCAGTTCGGCGATCTGGTGGGCGACCGGGGGATCGACCTCGCAGCGCTCCTCCCCGAGGTGCTCCCCGCGGGGGCGCCTGCCGGTGAGCTGACCGCCGAGGGCGCAGCCCTGCTCGACCCGACCGGAGCGCTCCGCCCGGGTGCGCTCCTCTGCCCGCCCGAGGGCGACGCGGGCACGGGCATGGTCGCGACCAACTCGGTCGCGCCGCGCACCGGAAACGTGAGCGCCGGCACGAGCATCTTCGCGATGGTCGTGCTCGAGCGACCGCTCGAGAGCCTGCATCACGAGATCGACCTCGTCACCACCCCCGCGGGCGACCCGGTCGCGATGGTGCACTGCAACAACGGCGCAAGCGAGCTCGCCGCGTGGGTGGGGCTCTTCACGCGCTTCTCGGAGGCCGCGGGCACGCCCGTCGGGGCCGATGCGGCGTTCGACGCCCTCTTCCGCGAGGCGCTCGTCGGAGCCGCCGATGCGGGCGGGCTCCTCGCCTACAACCACCTCGCCGGTGAGCCGATCGCGGGTCTCGACGAGGGCCGGCCGCTGTTCGTCCGCACTCCCGACAGCGCGCTGAACCTCGCGAACTTCATGCGGGCCCAGCTCTACGGCGTCTTCGGCACTCTCGCCCTCGGCATGCGCGTGCTCGACGGCGAGGGCGTGGCGCTCGATCGCATGTTCGCCCACGGGGGCATGTTCCGCACGGCCGGAGTCGCCCAGCGCTTCCTCGCCGGTGCGCTCGCCGCCCCGGTCTCGGTGGCCGAGACGGCGTCCGAAGGAGGAGCGTGGGGCATCGCGGTGCTCGCCGCCTACGCTGCGACCGCTCCCGAGACCGCGCTCGACGACTACCTGACCGACCGCGTGTTCGCCTCGGCCGCGTTCGAGACCGCCGAGCCCGATCCCGCCGACGTCGCGGGCTTCGCGTCGTACCTCGACCGCTACGCCGCCGGGCTCGTCGTCGAGCGGGCCGCCGTCGCCTCCCTCTGATCTTCACCGAAAGAGTCGTCCGGGTGCTCCGGAGGCGATCGGCGCCGACCGGTAAAGTTGCTCACCGCACGAGGACTCTCCTGAGGGAGTCGACCAGGCTCCTGCCCTCGGCTACGGAGCGCGACCTGAGACAGGGTGGGAGAAGCATGCGAAGGCGCATCTTCAGGTGGGGACGGGTCGGTTCGTGGGCCAGCGTCGCGCTGGCGGCCGTGCTCGTGGCGGTGCCGGCGGTCGCCACAGCGGACGCGGCGGCCGACATCACGTGGTCGGTGACCCCCGCGAGCGTGAACGGCCCTGACGACCGAAGCGTGATCGAGCAGGAGGTCGATGCCGGGTCTTCGAGCCAGGACTTCTTCGCGGTGCGCAATCTGAGCCAGTCGGAGGTGACATTCCGACTCTCCGCGGCGGACGGCTACTACACCGATGCCGGGCGGTTCAACATGCTGGCTGCTGACGAAGAATCGGTAGACGCCGGCACGTGGATCGCGATGCCGGAGACGGTGACAGTAGGAGCCGGTGCCACCGTTGTCGTGCCCTTCACGACGACCGTGCCTGCCGACGCGATACCCGGCGATCACGCGGCCGGTATCGCCGCATCCGTCCTCTCCTCGGGCACGGACGACGGCGGGGCTCAGGTCGGTGTCGAGAGCCGGGTCGGGTTCCGAGTGCTCACGCGGGTGACGGGTGAGATCACACCCTCCGTAGAGATCGCGGCGATCAGCACCGGCTACGAGATGTCGTGGAATCCCGTGCGGCCCGGTGTCGCGACGGTCACCTTCGACGTTCGCAACACCGGGAACGCGAGTGTGTCCGTTGTCGGTCGCGTCAGCGCCGGGACGGGATCCGCAGCGTTCCCGGCGCCGGATGAACCGCAACAGCTGCTCCTTCCCGGGGACAGTCGCAGCTTCACCGTCACGGTGGGCGAGGTCTGGCCGACGCTTTTCGTGCCCGCATCGATCTCGCTGACTCCCTCGGCGACCGACTTCGGGGGCGCGCGCATCGATATGGCCCCCCTCGCCTCCGATGCGACGATCTGGGCCGTCCCGATCCCGCAGCTGCTGCTGATCCTCGGTCTCGCGCTCGTTCTGCTCGCCCTTCTCTGGGGGCGGCGGCGTTCCCGACGCAAGTTCGCGGAGGCGATCACGGCGGCGCGCGAGGAGGGGATGGCCTCAGCCGGTGCGCGCGCTCATGCCGGGGAATCAGCGCCGTTGACGAGGTCTGCCCTGCGGAGCGCCGAGCGCCGAGACGGGGACGGATGATCCATCGTCAGCGTCCCAGCATCTACGACGTCGCGCGCGAGGCCGGGGTGTCGCACATGACGGTCTCGCGGGTCGTGAACGGTCATGCGAACATTCGCGAGGCGACGCGCGCGCGGGTGCTGCAGGTCATCGAGGAGATGAACTACACCCCCAGCTCGATCGCTCGGGCGCTCGCTACACGCCGTGCGCATCGGATCGGCGTGTTGGTCGACGCCCCGGATCAGTACGGGCCGAACAGCACGCTGCAAGCGCTCGAGAGTGCCGCTCGCGCGGCGGGATACGCGATCAGCACGTTCTCGATCGCCGATGACGGTGGGTCGCAGATCGATTCCGGCGCGGCGGAACTCGCGACTCAGGGTGTCGAAGCGTTATGCGTCATCGCGCCCCGTGCGTCATCTCTCGACTTGCTCCGACGACAGGCGACGGGCTTGCCGACCGTCGTCATCAAGTCGGAACGAGACGAGCAGTGGCACACGATCGGGGTCGATCAGCGGGCCGGGGCGGTGAAAGCGGTCACCCATCTCATCGAGCTCGGGCACACCTCGATCGCGCACCTCGCGGGGCCGCTCGACTGGTTCGACTCCCGTGAGCGTGCGGAAGGTTGGCGCCAGGCGCTGAGAGAGCACGGTATCCCGGCCGGTGTGACGGTGAGCGGAGACTGGACGTCGAACTTCGGTTACGAGTTCGGTCGCGGATTCGATCCCGGCAGCACGACGGCGGTCTTCGCGTCCAATGACCAGATGGCACTCGGGCTGATTCACGGGCTCAGCGAGCGAGGAATACATGTCCCGCGCGACATCAGCATCGTGGGCTTCGACGACCTTCCCGACACGCGTCACTTCCTGCCCCCCTTGACGACCGTTCGCCAGGATTTCGCGGCTCTGGGCGATCTGGCCCTGCACCGCATCGTCGCCGCGATCGAGAGCGACAGTTCCGTCCGTCACGAGACCATCGAGCCGGACCTGGTCGTCCGCACGTCCTCGGCGTCGCCGTCGGTCGCTGGGAGCCGAGGCTGAGACCGACGGTCCAGGTCGCGATCAGCGAGGACGCGTGCTTCGCGGGCGTCGCTCCGGCCGGCGAGAGTGCTGCGAAACAGGCTCGCAGTTTGTAGTGTTAGCGCGCACACTGTTTGTGGCAGCCGCACCTCCTCCGAAGACGAAAGAGTCCCGTCATGTCCCGTACGCCTTTGTCCACGTCGCTCGATGCCTTCGAGGTGTGGTTCGTCACCGGTAGCCAGAATCTGTATGGGGAGGAGACGCTGCGTCAGGTGGCGGAGCAGTCTCAGGCGGTGGCGGATGGTTTGGGTGGGTTGCCGGTGCGGGTGGTGTGGAAGCCGGTGTTGAAGGATTCGGACAGCATCCGCCGTCTCGCGCTGGAGGTCAATGGTCGTGATGACGTGATCGGTGTGGTCGCGTGGATGCATACGTTCAGTCCGGCGAAGATGTGGATCGCGGGGTTGGATGCGTTGCAGAAGCCGCTCCTTCACCTGCATACGCAGGCGAATGTGGAGTTGCCGTGGGCGGATATCGATTTCGATTTCATGAATCTGAACCAGGCGGCGCATGGTGACCGGGAGTTCGGGTACATCCAGACGCGCCTCGGTGTTGCCCGGAAGACCGTGGTGGGGCATGTGTCGAACCCGGTGGTGTTGCAGCAGGTGGAGGATTGGCAGCGTGCGGCGGCGGGGTGGGCGGCGTCGCGGACGCTGAAGCTCGCGCGGTTCGGTGACAACATGCGGTTCGTCGCGGTCACCGAGGGCGATAAGACCGAGGCCGAGCTGCGTTTCGGTGTGCAGGTGAACACGTGGGGCGTGAACGAGCTGGCGGATGCTGTGGCCGCAGCATCCGCCGCGGACGTCGACGCGCTCGTGGCCGAGTACATCGCCACGTACGACGTAGCCGACGAGCTGCTGCCCGGCGCCGAGCGCCACCAGTCGTTGCGTGATGGTGCGGCGATCGAGATCGGGCTGCGTTCCTTCTTGGAGGAGGGTAGGTTCGGCGCGTTCACCACGAGTTTCGAAGACCTCGGAGCACTCAAGCAGCTGCCGGGGCTGGCGGTGCAGCGGTTGATGGCCGAGGGCTACGGTTTCGGTGCGGAGGGCGACTGGAAGACCGCGATCCTCGTGCGTGTCGCGAACGTGATGGGTGCGGGTCTTCCCGGGGGCGCGTCGCTGATGGAGGACTACACGTACGACCTCGTCCCCGGTAACGAGCGCATCCTCGGCGCTCACATGCTGGAGGTGTCGCCGTCGCTGACGACCGCGAGACCGCGCCTGGAGGTGCATGCCCTGGGCATCGGGGGGAAGGATGACCCGGTGCGGCTGGTGTTCACCGCCGACCCCGGCCCGGCGCTGGTGGTGGCGATGAGTGACATGCGCGACCGGTTCCGTCTGGTCGCGAACGTGGTGGAGAACGTCGATGCCCCCGATCTCCCGAACCTTCCCGTGGGGCGGGCGGTGTGGAAGCCCGCACCGGACTTCGCCACGTCGACCTCGTGCTGGTTGGCGGCGGGGGCCGCGCACCACACCGTGATGACCACCGCGGTGGGTATCGACGTGTTCCGCGACTTCGCGGAGATCGCGAAGACCGAGCTCGTCGTCATCGACGAGGACACCACCGTCCGCGACTTCCACCGCGAACTGCGCTGGAACCAGGCCTACTACCGCCTCGCCCAGGGACTCTGACGTGGCACGCGTTCCCGTCTCCGGCGAGCAGCACGTCCTGCGGGCCGGCGAATACGACGCGATCGTCGCGAGCGTCGGTGCCTCCCTCCGCTCGCTGACCTACCGCGGTCGCGACCTCGTCGTACCGTTCGACGCCGACGAGCTCCGCCCTGGCTTCCGCGGGGCGACGCTCGCCCCCTGGCCGAACCGCATCGTGGACGGGCGCTACACGTTCGGCGGCGAGGAGCACCAGGTCGCGCTGAGCGAGCCGAACCGCGGTCACGCCCTGCACGGTCTGCTCGGGTGGAGCGACTTCAGCGTCACCGACAAGGGTCCGAGCCACGTGACCCTCGCCGCCACCGTCGAACCGCAGGTCGGCTACCCGTGGCGCGTCGAGGTCGAGACGACCTTCGCCCTCTCCTCGGAGGGGCTCACCCAGTCGGTGACGGCACGCAACGACTCCGCGACGTCCGCTCCGTGGGGAACCGGTCCGCACCCCTACCTCGTCGCGGGCGAGGGCCTCGTCGATGGGTGGACCCTCACGCTTCCCGCAGCGCAGGTGCTCGAGGTCACGCCCGACCGCCTTTCGCCCACCGATCTCTCCCCCGTGGGCGTCGATGCCGACCGGTTCGACTTCCGTGTCGCCCGCCCGCTGGGTGCGGTCGAGATCGATCACGCCTTCACCGCACTCGATCGTGACGACGACGGACTCGCGACCGTGACGGTGACGGATGCTGCGGGAACCGGCGTCGCGATGGACTGGGATGCCACGTGCCCCTGGGTGCAGATCCACACGGCCGACGTCGATGGCGACCCCGCGACTCCCGGCTACCGCGTCGGACTCGCGGTGGAGCCGATGACCTGCGCGCCCGACGCGTTCAACGACACGGCCTACCCGTTCGACGCCGGGCTCACCGTCCTGGAGCCCGGCGTACAGCATCCGGGCGCCCGGTGGCGCATCCGCGCGATCGGCTGATCCCGAGCGTGCCGAGTATCAGTGCCCGTCGTGCGTCACGACGGGCACTGTGCCGTCGTCGGTGAGGAGCACGGCGTCCTGCGCCGCGCCGAGCGCGGGGGTGACGATCACGGCGATGATCGCCGCGGCCACCAGCATGCCGAGGAGTCCGCGGAGCGCCCCGACGTCGCGGGGCTTGTCCGCGCCGCGACGGACCACCACGGCGCAGGCGCCGCCGACGATCAGCAGGAGGAAGGTGCCCGCGGCGATCGCGTAGACGCCCGTGTGGGAGGGTGCGACGGCGAGCAGTCCGAACATCGCCAGCACGCCCGCGACGGCCCCGGCCAGCGCGAGCGGGGGAGCGACGAGACGGGAGGCGACGAGGTTGGCCCCGCCCCAGAAGAGCGAGAGCACGCCGAGGCTGACCAGCACCACTCCGACAGCCCGGTCGCTGAACGTGGAGCTGGCTCCGACGATCGCGCCGGCGCCGAGGGCGGCTTGGATGAGTCCGGCGCCCCAGGCCGCGACCGAGGGCCACGATGCGGTGAAGCCGGACGACCCCACGGCCGGACGGGCTCGATGAGCCGTCACGACCGTGGGGGTGTTCGCGTGAACAGTCACGGTGGTGAGTCGTTCGATCAGATCGCGGCGGTTCGGGGAACGTTCTTGTCGGCGGCGAGGCCGACACCGAGCAGAACGACCGCGCTGGCGAGGTGGAGGAAGTGGTCGGCCACGTTCAGCGCGAGGATGTTCGCGGCGGTTCCGACGAGGAAGAAGCCGACGACACCCAGGAGCAGGTAGACGGCGCCCACCGTGGTGTTGACGCCCTTCGCGGCGCGGACGTTGGCGAGACCGGCGATCAGGAGCGCCGCGCCGATGAGGAGGTGGGCGATGTTGTGCAGCGGGTTCACCTCGAAGATGCCGAGGAGAAGGCCTCCCTCGGTGGCGATGAAACCCACGCCGCCGGTCACGGCGAAGCCGAGCAGACCGACGAGCAGGTAGACGGCGCCGAAGATGGTGGCGACGATGCGGTTCGGTGACGAGCCCATGAGGGACCTCCTTGTTCAGGATGCGACCGGCGCCGCATCTGAGAATGATTCGTATCGGGTGGAAGATCGGATTGGGCGTTCTCCCAGGTTCGAAGCTATGGCCTGATCGGGCCTCGAATCGCGGGGGTTGCGCGCGCCGGTCCGACGCGGTATCCGCGGACTGCCACACTTCTCGCATGAAGTTCGAGACGGCACTTTTCCAGAGCGGGAACAACACGGGCATCGAGGTGCCTCCCGAGCTGATCGAGGAGCTCGGCGGCGGCAGACGCCCCGCCGTGACCGTGACGGTCAACGGGTTCACCTACCGCAGCACGGTCGGGGTGATGGGAGGGCGCCACCTGATCCCGTTCTCGTCCGACAAGCGCGCCGAGACCGGCCTCGGCGGGGGAGACGCGATCACGGTCGAGCTCGCCCTCGACACGGCGCCGCGAACGGTCGAGCTGCCCGACGACCTCGCGACGGCCCTCGCCGAAGCCGGTTCGCGAGACCTGTTCGACGCGCTCGCGCCGAGCCAGCGCAAGGCGCACGTCACCAACGTCGAGGGCGCGAAGACCGCCGAGACGCGGGAACGCCGCATCCAGTCCATCGTGGCGAAGCTCTCCGTCTGAGCCCGGCCGCGGTCGCGCTAGCCTCGTCTAGAGGAGGTGTGCCGTGGGGAAGACGTCGGATGCTGTCGCCGAGGGCGTCTCGATCGCCGCAGCGGCCGCACGGCTGATCGTGCGCAACCGCATCCTCGTCGACACGATCGCCGATGGCGGGCAGTTCGACGCCGACGCGTTCGGCGAGATCACCCGCGAGACGCTGCTCGGGCTCGCCGCCGAGCAGGAGCGCGCCGCCGACCGGGCACGGCGCTTGCGGCGCGGCGCCTGGGGGAAGTTCTCGACCTCGTCGGGCACGCACGACTACCGCGACCGCGACACCGCGAACCTGCGCCGCCGTCGCAAGCAGTACCTGGGCGTCGCCGCGGAGCTGCGTGCCTGGGCGGGCGACGAGGCCCGCGTGAGCGCGCTGCTCGAGAGCGCGCGCGATGCCGCGTGGGGCGATGTGGAGTCGAACCTCGCCCGCCGGCTGAACGTCGAGGCGATGACGGCCGACTCCGACCCCGAGTACGAGACGATGCGCAAGGCCCGCATGGATTCGCTCCGCATGATCGACCTCGCCCGGCTCGCGTCGCAGGCCAAGAAGAAGGCCCAGCAGGCGCGCGCCGACGGCGCCTGACGCTCGCTTCGGGGCGCAGGTCTCCGTTCGGGGCCCGACATTCCGCGCCCCGAGGAGAGGAACGCGCCCCGAACCGGGTCAGCGTCGAAGCGCCGCCGGGCGCGCGATGTCGAGCGCCTCGAGCAGGTCGCCGAGGCGCCGATCGAGCTCGACGCCCGCCTGGGTGAGCTTGTTGAGGCCGAAGCTCGCCAGGTGCAGGCCAGGCTGCTCAAGGGTCAGGGCGACCTCGTCGCCCCGCGCGACCAGCAGCATCCGCACGGGCAGGTAGAGCAGGGCGGCCGGCTCGATCCGATGGATGCGGGCGGCCGCCGCCCAGTCCATGAGCCGGTAGCCTACGGCCGCAGCATCCCTTCCCGCCACGCTCAGGACCCGGCCCAGGTCGTCGGTCGGCAGTCGGACGAATCCGTTCGGCGCCTCCCAGGAGAGGCCGCGCACGAAGTCGTCCCACGGGGTGCGACCCTGCGCGACCGCGTCGAGGTCGGCGCGGTCGAGCTCGGGCACCTCGGCCTCGATGCGGGCGCGCAGCTCATCGAAGGGCGCGGCGACGCGGAGGGTGATGCGGCGTGCACCGTGCTCGGCGGTCTCGTCGGCGGTGCGATAGCTCATTCCCCCCATGCTCGCAGAGCCCGGGCGCCCGAGCGCCCGTCCGCCCGCGTGAAAGCCCAGAACACCCGGACGAGCGCACGGTGCGCTCCGGGTGTTGTGGACTCTCGGAGGAAACAAGGGCAGAGAAAAAGGCTCCGGCCCCCGCTTTCGCGAGGGCCGGAGCCTGTCACTGTCTCAACACAGTGTGCGCCCGAAGGGACTCGAACCCCTAACCTTCTGATCCGTAGTCAGATGCTCTATCCATTGAGCTACGGGCGCGCGACCCCCAACACGAAACGGTGCGGGGGCCTCGAGCGAGCTTACCCTACGCAGAACGCGGTCGCGAATCGAGACGGCACCGACGGCTCACTCGTGCTGCGGGAAGCCCAGGTTCAGGCCGCCGTGCGAGGGATCGAGCCAGCGCGAGGTGACCGCCTTCTCCTGCGTGAAGAAGTCGAACCCGTGCGTGCCGTAGGCCTTCGCGTCGCCGAACAGCGACGCCTTCCAGCCTCCGAACGAGTGGTACGCCACCGGCACGGGGATCGGCACGTTCACGCCGATCATGCCGACCTGCACCTCGTGCTGGAAGCGGCGGGCGGCGCCGCCGTCGTTCGTGAAGATCGCGGTGCCGTTGCCGAAGGCGCCCGAGTTGATCATCTCCAGCCCCTCCTCGTATCCGGCGACGCGGATGACCGACAGCACCGGCCCGAAGATCTCCTCGCGGTAGGCGGCCGAGGCCGTCGGCACGCGGTCGAGCAGGGTCGGTCCGAGCCAGAACCCGTCGGCGTCGCCGTCGACGGCGACACCGCGCCCATCGATCACGACGTCGGCCCCGTCACCGGAGGCCACGTCGATGTACGACGCGACCTTGTCGCGGTGGGCGGCGGTGATCAGCGGGCCCATGTCGGTACCGCGAGTGCCGTCGCCGATCGTGAGCCTCCCCATGCGCTCGCGCACCTTCTCGATGAGCGCGTCGGCGACCGTGTCGACGGCGAGCACGACCGACACCGCCATGCAGCGCTCGCCTGCCGAGCCGAAGCCGGCGTTCACCGCCGCGTCGGCGGTGAGGTCGAGGTCGGCGTCAGGGAGGACGAGCATGTGGTTCTTCGCGCCGCCGAGCGCCTGCACGCGCTTGCCGAGGCGGGTGCCCGTCTCGTAGACGTAGCGCGCGATCGGGGTCGAGCCGACGAACGAGATCGCGCGGACATCGGGGTGCTCGAGGAGGGCGTCGACCGCCGTCTTGTCTCCGTGCACGACCGAGAAGACGCCGTCGGGCAGGCCCGCCTCCTTCAGGCGGGCAGCCATCCAGTTCGCCGCGGACGGATCCTTCTCGCTCGGCTTGAGCACGACAGCGTTGCCCGCCGCGAGCGCGAGCGGGAAGAACCACATCGGCACCATGGCCGGGAAGTTGAACGGGCTGATGATCCCGACGACGCCGAGCGGCTGCCGCAGCGTGTAGACGTCGACGCCGGTGGAGACGTTCTCGGAGTAGGCGCCCTTGTTGAGCGTGCCGACACCGCAGGCGAACTCGATCACCTCGAGGCCGCGCGCGATCTCGCCGAGGGCATCGGAGGTGACCTTTCCGTGCTCGGAGGTGAGGATCGCGGCGAGCTCGTCCTTCCTCGCGTTCACCAGCTCACGGAACGCGAACAGCACCTGCGTGCGCTTCGAGATGCTCGAGTCGCGCCACGCGGCGGCCGCGCGCGAGGCGGAGGCGACGGCATCCGCCACGTCTTCGGTCGACGCGAACCGCACCTCCTTCTGCACGACGCCGCGCGCCGGGTCGAAGACCGGGCCCGTGCGGTCGGACGAGCCGGGCCACGGTGCGCCGTCGACCCAGTGGTCGAGCACGACGGTGTCGGATGCTGCGGAGGCGGGAGCCGCGAGTGCGGTGTCGGCCATGGTGTTCCTTTCTGAGGGCGCTCGTCAGCGAGCGCGGGCGAGGTCGGTGAAGGCCTCGTCGTAGATGGCGGCGGCCTGATCGACCTCGGCTGTGGTGACCACGCAGGGCGGTACGACGTGGATGCGGTTCTCGGACACGAAGGGGAGGAGCCCCCGGGCGACGAGACCGCTCTTGAGCGAGCCCATCGCCGCGGCCGGGAGCGGCTCGCGCGTGGCGCGGTCGGCGACGAGCTCGAGCGCCCAGAAGACGCCCTCGCCGCGGACTTCCCCGATCACGTCGTGCCGTTCGGCGAGGGCGTGCAGAGCCGGGCCGATCGACTCGGAGCCGACACGTGCCGCGTGGTCGACGATGCCTTCGTCGGCCATCGCGTCGAGGGCGCCGATGATCGAGGCCGCGGCGAGGGGGTGACCGCTGTAGGTGAGTCCGCCGGGGAAGACCTCTTCGTCGAACTGCGCCGCGATCGGGTCGGAGATGATCACGCCGCCGACCGGGACGTAGCCGGAGTTCACCCCCTTGGCGAAGGTGATGAGGTCGGGCATGACGTCGTAGCCGTCGAAGGCGAACCAGCGGCCGGTGCGTCCGAACCCGGCCATGACCTCGTCGAGGATGAGCACGATTCCGTACCGGTCGGCCAGCGCGCGGACGCCGGCGAGGTATCCCGGCGGGGGAACGAGCACGCCGGCGGTGCCGGGGATCGTCTCGAGCAGGATCGCGGCGACCGTGGTGGGGCCTTCGGCCTGGATCACGCGCTCGAGGTGGCGGAGCGCGCGCTCGCACTCCTCCTCGGGGCTCGCGGCCCAGAACTCGGTGCGGTACAGGTAGGGGCCGAAGAAGTGCACGTGCCCGCGGGCGTACCGGTTCGGGATGCGCCGCCAGTCGCCGGTGGAGACGATCGCGGCCCCGGTGTTGCCGTGGTACGAGCGGTAGGTCGACAGCACCGTGTCGCGACCGGTGTGCAGTCGCGCGAGCCGGATGGCGTTCTCGTTCGCGTCGGCGCCGCCGTTGGTGAAGAAGACCTTCTCGAATCCGTCGGGCGCCCGTTCGACGATGCGTCGCGCAGCCTCTCCCCGTGCGAGGTTCGCCGTCGCGGGACCGATGGTCGCGAGGGTCGCCGCCTGCTCCTGGATGGCACGGACGACGGCCGGATGCTGATGGCCGATGTTCACGTTCACGAGTTGGCTGGAGAAGTCCAGATAGCGGGTGCCGGCGTGATCCCAGACGGTGGTGCCGGAGCCTCCCGCGATCACCATCGGATCGAGCGCTGCCTGCGCCGACCACGAATGGAAGACGTGCGCGCGGTCGAGGTCCTTGGTCCTCGCGTCGAGGTCGGTCGTCTCATCGGTCATGCGTCGCTCCTTCGCCCACGGCCTGTACCTCTACGTTCGTCGTTCGGAGGCCGGAGCGGAAGCCCCGACCCCCGAACGAGGAGGGTTCTCAGCTTCCGCCCTCTTCGAGGGTCACCTCGATGGGCGAGAAGCTGCCGCCCGTGATGTCGACACCGTCGGCCTCGAGTTCGTCGAGGGCTCGCTGGATGTACTCGTTCGAGTACGCGGTCGCCGGCGGTTCGGCGGTGATGAGGTGCGCGCCGGTCTCGTTGACCGCAGCCATCGCCCCGTCGACGGTCTGCTTCCAGGCCGCCTCGTCGATGATCCCGATGCCCGCATCAGCGGGCCAGATCAGCTTGTTCGTCTCGTTCATCATCCACAGCTCGTGGCTCGGACCCCAGCCCGACCCCGATGCGAGGGTGATGTCCGCGGCATCCTGCGGATTGTCGCGCGCGAACGCCCAGCCCTTCACCACGGCTTTGAGGAACGACACGGCCGTCTCGGCGTAGGCCTCGTCGGACTCGAGCCGCTCGGTGTCGGCCCAGATGGCGTCCTGCAGCATCGCTCCCTCGGTGTCCTCATAGCTGATGACCTCGAAGTCCTCGGGCACGTACAGCTCGCCGGTGTCGGGGTTCACGGTCTCGAGCAGCTGCGCGTACTCGTTGTACGTCATCGCCTGGGCTGCGTCGATGTCGCCCTGCAGGAAGGCGTTCATGTTGAAGTCCTGCGTGATGATCTGCACGGTGCTCGCGTCGAGGCCCTCCGCGGCCATCGCCGCGAAGATCTCCCACTCGTTGCCGAAGCCCCACGAGCCGATCCGCTTGCCCTCGAAGTCGGCCACCGAATCGATGCCGGAGTCGGCCCACGAGACCTGCAGGGTGCCGGAGCGCTGGAAGATCTGCGCGATG
The DNA here is from genome assembly GCF_008017415.1 of Microbacterium hatanonis. Taxonomy (NCBI): domain Bacteria; kingdom Bacillati; phylum Actinomycetota; class Actinomycetes; order Micrococcales; family Microbacteriaceae; genus Microbacterium; species Microbacterium hatanonis. The sequence continues at coordinate 1,042,483 of NZ_VRSV01000002.1, forward strand.
TCGGTGAGGTTCGCGCCGGCCTCGATCGACCCCAGCACCTTCGGCACCCAGGCGATCGCGAAGTCGGCGTCGCCGTTGGCGAGGGCGTCCTGCGGCACGATGTCGCCGCCGGAGGGCACGATCTCGACGTCCAGCCCCTCCTCCTCGAAGAATCCCTGCTCGACGGCGGCGAAGTAGCCGGCGAACTGGGCCTGCGGCAGCCACTGCAGCTGCAGGGTGACCGGCGTGAGCCCGCCCTCGGATTCGGCGTCGGATGATCCGCCGCCGCCCCCTCCGGAGCAGGCGGCGAGGATGACGGTGGCCGACAGGGCGAATGCTCCGGCCGCGAGTGCGCGACGTGTGCTGTGCGTCATGATCGTTCCTTTCTGGTACTCAGTGCGGTGGTGCTCGGGCGACCTCTCGGTGTGTCGAGGACGAGGGCGGGTCGGACGCGGCGCGTCATCGCGCGTCCGACGGGATGCGTGCGCGGACGATCCGTTCGAGCAGGGCCGTTCCGAGGTAGAACACGAGGCCGACGACGATGCCCGCGGCCACGTAGGCCCACGCCCGCGCGTAGGCGCTGGTCGCGGCCGAGGTCGAGATGAAGGTGCCGAGCCCCCCGCGAGGGCCGCCGAAGTACTCCGCGACCAGCGCGGAGATCACCGCGAGTGAGCTGGCGATGCGCACCCCCGTCGTCACGTAGGGGACCGCGGTGGGGAAGGTGACGGTGCGGAAGGTCTGCCCGGCGCTCGCCGCGTAGGCGCGCAGCAGATCGCGATGCACGGCCCGCGTCTGGCGCAGGCCACGCAGCGTGTTGACGAAGATCGGCACGAAGGATGCGAGCGCGGCGATCGCCTGGCGGCCGAACTGGCTGTCGGCGCCGAACATCGAGTTGAGCACCGGTGCCAAGGCGACGATCGGCACGACGGCGAGCGCGGCCACCACCGGCGCCGACATCGAATCGATGGGACGCCACTGCGACGCGAGCGCGCCCAGGAGGAGGGCGATCGCGCTCCCCACCACGAGACCCACGAGCGCATTGGTGCCGGTCACGAGGGCGGCGCTCGAGATCGCCGGCCAGAACTCGACGACCTCGGCGGCGATCGCCGCCGGGCTCGGAAGGAGGTAGTCCGACACGCCTCCGACGGTGACGAGGAGCTGCCACCCGACGAGCGCGACGACGCCGACGCCGAGGGGGAGCAGTATGCGCAGCCGCGCCTCGACCGCGGGGGTCCAGCCGGTGCGCCCCGGTGCGGTCGAGGTCATCGCGTCTCCGCTCCGCGGGCGGCGGAGTGCTCGGGTGTGCCGTGCAGGGCCGCCCGCACCGCGGTGACCCGTTCGAAGAAGGTGGCGTCCTCGCGCAGGGCGTCGTCGCGGTGATCGCCGAGCCGCACCTGCACCGTCTCGGTGATCCGTCCGGGGCGCGGCGACATCACGACGACCCGGTCGGAGAGGAAGACCGCCTCGGGGATCGAGTGGGTGACGAACACCACGGCGGCTCCGGTGTCGGCGGCGATCCGCGCGAGCTCGCCCTGCATGTGCTCGCGTGTCATCTCGTCGAGCGCGCCGAACGGCTCGTCCATGAGGAGCAGGCGGGGCCGTTCCGCCAGCGCGCGGGCGATGGCGACGCGCTGCTGCATGCCGCCGGAGAGCTGGTCGGGGTAGCTGCCGGTGAAGTCGGTGAGTCCGACGAGATCGGCGAGCTCCGCGACCCGTGTGCGGCGCGCGGAGCCGCCGACGCCGTGGAGTTCGAGGGGCAGCGCGATGTTGTCGGCGACCGTCCGCCAGGGGAGGAGCCCTGCCTGCTGGAAGGCGATCCCGTACTCCTGGTCGCGCCGCGCGCGCTCCGCGCTCTTCCCGAAGACCTCGATCGTTCCCGAGGTGGGCGCGTCGAGGTCGGCGATGAGACGCAGGAGCGTGGACTTGCCGCATCCCGACGGCCCGATGAGCGAGACGAACTCGCCCTCCGCGACGGTGAGGTCGGCGCCCGCGAGCGCTGTGACCTGGCCGTCCCGGGTGTCGAACGTCTTCGACACCCCCGTGATCTGCACCGCTGCGGTCATCAGAGCGCCTCCCCGCGTCGAAAGTTCTTCAGCGTCACGCCCAGCAGCGCGACGGATCCGGCGGCGACCAGCCCGAGCGCGACCGCGCCGAAGATCGGCCCCCACGCCTTCGCCGGGTCACCCGAAGCCTGGCCGGCGAACTGCACCAGGAGGCGCCCGATCCCGCCCTGGAGGCCGGTGGACACCTCCGCGACGACCGCCCCGATCACGGCGTTGGCCGCTCCGAGTCGGAGCGCGGGGAGGAGGTAGGGGACGGCCGCCGGCAGGCGGAGGGACCAGAGTTCGCCCCAGTACCCCGCCGCGTACGTATGGAACAGCTCGACGTGGATGCGGTCGGGCGACTGCAGCCCCTTCAATGCGCCGACGGCGATCGGGAAGAACGCCAGATACGACGCGATCAGCGCGACCGACATCCAGTCCTGCCAGTCGACGCCGCCGCGCGAGAGCTGCGACCCCCAGCTCTTGACCAGCGGAGCGAAGGCGATGAGCGGAACCGTCTGGCTCAGGACGATCCAGGGGAGGAGCCCCCACTCCGCCAGGCGCCAGCGCTGCATCACCAGGGCGAGCCCGACTCCCACGACGAGACCCAGCAGCCAGCCGGCCGCGGCGATGCCGAGAGTCGTCAGGGCGCCCAGGGCGATCACGCCCCACAGCGGCGGGGAGTCGGGCGCACGGGTGACGGGTTCGGCCAGCCGCACGATCATGTCCCAGATGTGGGGCATGGCGAGATCGGTGGTGCGGGGGAGCACGCGCGTCCCCGCGATCACGACGCCGTCGTCGGGGCCGAGGAGCTTGTAGCCCTCCCACAGAGCGACGATCACGAGCAGGCCGGTGAGCCCCCAGCCCCAGGACGCACCCGTTCGAGCGCCCGACCCCCGGCCCCGCGGACCGCGCGGGCGCCGCGGCGCGGACGCGACGATCGTCGCTTCGGCGAAGTCGGGCGCGGGCGTCACGCCTTCGCCGTCACGTGCTGCTGGAGCGCGGGGATGACGGTCTCGCCGTAGACCCGGAGGGTCTCCTCCTTGTTGTCGTGCTGCAGGTAGCCGGCGAACTGGGTCACCCCGAGCGCGCGCAGCTGCTCGAGCTTCGCGATGTGCTCCTCGGCGGTGCCGAGGATGCAGAAGCGCTCGACGATCTCGTCGGGGACGAAGTCGACGTGGTCGTTGCCGGCCTTCCCGTGGGAGTTGTAGTCGTAGCCGGTGCGTCCCGCGATGTAGTCGGTGAGGGCGTCGGGCACCGAGCCGTGGGCGCCGTACTTCGCCACGATGTCGGCGACGTGGTTGCCGACCATCCCGCCGAACCAGCGTGTCTGGTCGATCATGTGGGACCGGTCGGTGCCGATGTACATGGGAGCTGCGACGCAGAAGGCGATCGCGTCGGGGTCGCGCCCGGCGGCCGCCGCAGCATCCCGCACCGTCTTGATCATCCATGCCGCGATGTCGACGTCGGCGAGCTGCAGGATGAACCCGTCGGCGACCTCGCCCGTGAGCTTCAGCGCCATCGGCCCGTAGGCGGCGACCCAGACGTCGAGCTCGGAGCCGCGGCTCCACGGGAACTGCAGGGTCGCGCCCTTGTACTCGACGGGCCGCGAGTTCGCGAGCTCGCGGATGACGTGGATCGAGTCGCGCAGCTCGGTCATCGTCGACGGGCGTCCGTTGGTCACCCGCACGGCGGAGTCGCCGCGCCCGATGCCGCACACCGTGCGGTTGCCGTACATCTCGTTCAGCGTCGCGAAGATCGAGGCCGTCACGGTCCAGTCGCGCGTGGCGGGGTTGGTCACGAGCGGTCCGATCGTCACGCGGCGCGTGGCGGCGAGGATCGCCGAGTAGATGACGTAGGGCTCCTCCCACAGCAGGTGGGAGTCGAACGTCCACACGTGCGAGAACCCGTGCGCCTCGGCCAGCTGGGAGAGGTGGATCACCCGCGAGGCGGGCGGATTGGTCTGCAGAACGACGCCGAAGTCCATGGTTCCCCCTAGATCAGGTACTGGCTGAGTCCGCGCTTGACGAACCGGCCGTCGCCCTTGGCGCCGCGGTAGGCGCCGTCGTCGACGATCACGCGTCCGCGCGAGAGCACGGTGTCGACGTGGCCGTCGATCTGGAACCCCTCCCAGGCCGAGTGGTCCATGTTCATGTGGTGGGATGCTGCGCTGATCTCCGTGCGACCGTTCGGGTCGTAGACGACGATGTCGGCGTCGGCTCCCGGCTGGATGACGCCCTTCTTGCCGTACATGCCGAACATGCGCGCCGGGGTCGTGCTGGTGAGCTCCACCCAGCGCTCGAGGGTCAGCTCGCCGGTGACGACGCCCTGGTACATGAGGTCCATCCGGTGCTCCACCGAGCCGATGCCGTTGGGGATGGCGCGGAAGTCGTTCCTTCCGAGCTCCTTCTGACCCTTCATGCAGAACGGGCAGTGATCGGTCGAGACCATCTGCACGTCGTTCGTGCGCAGCGCCTGCCACATGTGGTGCTGGTGGCCCTCGGCGCGACTGCGCAGCGGTGTCGAGCACACCCACTTCGCGCCCTCGAAGGCGCCCCATTCTTCGCTGAAGGCGCCGAGCTGGTCCTCGAGCGAGAGGTAGAGATACTGCGGACAGGTCTCGCCGAACACGTTCCAGCCCTGGTCGCGCGCCCAGGCGAGCTGGTCGACGGCCTGCTTGGCCGACACGTGCACGACGTAGAGCGGAGCGCCGGTGAGGTTCGCGAGCATGATGGCGCGGTGCGTCGCCTCCTCCTCCATCTGCCAGGCGCGGGCGATGCCGTGGTAGTACGGCGCGACCTTGCCGGCCTCGGCGAGCTGGGCGGCGAGCACGTCGATCGCCGGGCCGTTCTCGGCGTGCATCATCGTGAGCAGGCCCGTCTCGGCCGACTTCTGCATGGCCTTCAGGATCTGTCCGTCGTCGGAGTAGAAGACGCCGGGGTAGGCCATGAACAGCTTGAAGCTCGTGATCCCCTCGTCGACCAGCGAGTCCATCGCCCGCAGCGACGCGTCGTCGACGCCGCCGATGATCTGGTGGAACCCGTAGTCGATCGCGCAGTTGCCGGCGGCCTTCTCGTGCCACGCGGCGAGCCCGTCCTGCACGCGCTCACCGGTCTTCTGCACGGCGAAGTCGACGATCGTGGTCGTGCCGCCCCAGGCCGCGGCCCGGGTGCCCGTCTCGAAGGTGTCGGAGGCGTTCGTGCCGCCGAACGGCAGCTCCATGTGGGTGTGCGCATCGATGCCGCCGGGGATCACGTACTTGCCCGTCGCGTCGATCACCGTGTCGACGTTCGCGGCGACGTCGAAGCCCAGCAGCGCCGATCCCGGCGCCAGCACCGCGGCGATCGTCTCGCCGTCGACCAGCACGTCGGCCAGGCTCGAGCCGGTCGCCGTGACGACGGTGCCGCCCGTGATGAGAGTCTTCATCGCTCGACCTCCGTCGCTCGCTGCGCGATGGCATCGGCGTCACCGCATGCCCGGGACGACGTTCGGTCGTCCTCCGCCAGTCCCGTGTCGATCAGGGGCAGGGCCAGCGGTGCCGCCGACCCCATCGGTCCGCTCGGTCTGGAGGCGGACCCGAAACCGAGGTACTCGAGGCGGGCGATGGCCCGGGCAGTCGCGGCGTTCACGGCTGCGCGATCCCGGTGTAGGAGTCGGGGCGGCGATCCCGATAGAACTGCCAGTCGTCGCGCATCTGCCGCACCATGTCGAGGTCGAGGTCGCGCACCAGCACCTCCTCGTGCTCGCCCGAGCCGCGCTCGCCGACGAAGTTCCCGCGCGGGTCGATCACCTGGCTGGTGCCGTAGAAGTCCACGGCCAGGTCGCCGTACTCGTTGTCCTCGCGGCCGACGCGGTTGGGCTGCAGCACGAAGTACCCGTTCGCCACGGCCGCGGCCGGACCCTCCACCTCCCAGAGGCGGTTGGACAGCCCCGGCTTCGTGGCATTGGGGTTGAACACCATGTGCGCGTCGTTCAGGCCGAGTTCGCGCCACCCCTCGGGGAAGTGGCGGTCGTAGCAGATGTACATCCCGATCCGACCGACCGCGGTGTCGAAGACCGGGTAGCCGAGATTCCCCGGGCGGAAGTAGAACTTCTCCCAGAACCGGTCGAGGTGGGGGAGGTGGTGCTTGCGGTACTTTCCGAGGATCGTGCCGTCGGCATCGACGAGCACCGAGGTGTTGTAGTAGACGCCGGTCTGCGCCTCTTCGTAGATCGGAAGCACCATCACCGTGCCGAGCTCCCGGGCGAGGTCGGCGAACCGCTGCACGATGGGGCCGTCGGCCGCCTCGGCGAAGTCGTAGTACTTCTTGTCCTGCGTGATGCCGAAGTACGGACCGTAGAACAGCTCCTGGAAGCAGACGACCTGGGCCCCGTCGGCGGCCGCGTCGCGCGCGAAGCCCTCGTGCTTGTCGAGCATCGACTGCTTGTCGCCCGTCCAGGTGGTCTGCGTGATCGCCGCGCGAACGACGTTGCCTGATGCCTGCGTCATTGGTGCCTCCGTGCTGGTCGTTGGCGGGGCTCGTCGCGAGACGACGCATCCGGGGCCCCATCGCCCTCTGTCATCCTGACCGTCCGACGTTTCCGCGCGGTTTCGGCTCGTGACGCGTCCGTAACAGCATCCCTACCGCACGGGACGGGTCGCCCACAATGACGCGGCTCGGAGCGGGACGGGCATCTACATCGCGAGGCGGATGCCGGGGGCCGCCCCGACGCGTACGGTGAAAGCGATGTTCCGCTCCCTCCGCCCGTACCAGATCGCCCTCGATCTGTCCCTCGCCGCTGTGTTCGGGGTGTGCGCCGCGCTCCTCGAGGTCATGGGGGTGAGCTACGAGCAGACCGACCCCGTCCAGGTGGGCGCGGTGGTGTTGCTCTTCACGGTGGCGCTCGCCATTCGACGGCTCCAGCCCGGCCTCGCGCTGGGCGTCGCCTGGCTCGCCGCGGTTCTGCAGATGCTCTTCCTGCAGCAGCCGCGACCGGTCGACGTCGTCGTGTTCGCCGTCCTCTACGTCACCGCCGCGTACGGCTCGCGGCTGGTGTTCTGGCTCGGCTTCGCGTCCGCCATCGGCGGCGCCGTGGTCATCACCGTGTACATCTTCGGCGTGCTCACCACGGTGGGATTCGACAGTCTCCCGACGGCGATCGCGGTGCTCGTCGCCGCCCTGTTCGCCCTGCTGCTGTCGTGGGTGACCGGAGCCCTCGTGCGCACCGCGATACGCGGTCGCGAGACACGGCGGGCGCAGGAGCTCGCCGAGGGTCAGGCCGCGGCCGAGCAGGAGCGCGTGCGCATCGCCCGCGACATGCACGACGTCGTGGCGCACTCGCTGACGGTCGTGATCGCGCAGGCCGACGGGGCGCGGTATGCGGCAGCATCCGACCCCACCGCCGCCGCCACCGCGCTCGGCACGATCTCGACCACGGCCCGTGCGGCGCTCGCCGACGTGCGACTGCTGCTCACGCAGCTGCGGCACAGCCAGGCGCCGGGCCCGCAGCCGACCCTCGCCGACGTCGAGGCGCTGTACACGCAGGTGCGCGCCGCCGGGGTCGAGCTCAGGGTCGACGTCGATCCGGCGCCCGCCCGCGAGCAACCCGCTTCGGTGCAGCTCGCCGTCTACCGCATCCTGCAGGAGGCGCTCACGAACGCCCTGCGTCACGGCGACGGCGGGGTCGTCTCGGTGCGGCTGGCGTGGTGGCCCACGCGGGTCGACCTGACGGTCACGAACGGACGGACGGGCGACCCCGCCCCCGGAGGCCACGGCCTGATCGGCATGCGCGAGCGCGCACAACTCGTCGGCGGGCGCCTCGACGCCGGCGCCGACGGCGCAGACTTCGTCGTGCGGGCGACGATCCCGCTGGGGGTGGAGTCATGATCCGAGTGGTGCTGGTCGATGACCAGGCGCTCTTCCGCGCGGGCATCCGCATGATGATCGACTCGCAGGACGACCTCGAGGTCGTGGGCGAGGCCGCCGACGGCGCCGAGGGCATCGATGTCATCCGCGCGACACGCCCCGACGTGGTGCTGATGGACATCCGGATGCCGCGGATGGACGGCCTCGCCGCGACCGCCGTGATCCTCGCCGACCCGGTTCCCGAGCACGTCGAAGGGCCGCCGCGCATCGTCATGCTCACGACCTTCGACCTCGACGAGGCCGCCGCGCGAGCGATCCGCCAGGGCGCCAGCGGGTTCCTGCTGAAGGACGCCGATCCCGAGTTCCTCCTGGCCGCGATCCGCACGGTGCATTCCGGATCGGCGGTGATCGCCGCATCCGCCACCCGCGAGCTGTTCGCGGCCACGACCCCCGCGCCGGTGCCCGTTCCCGCCGCCTTCGAGACGCTCACCGACCGCGAGCGCGAGATCTTCGCGCTCGCCGCCCGCGGGCTCAGCAACGCCGAGATCGCCGCGCGCGAGTATCTCTCCGAGGCCACCGTGAAGACGCACATCAGCCGCATCCTCGCGAAGCTCTCCCTCCGTGACCGCGTGCAGCTCGTCGTCTTCGCCTTCGAGCACGGCTTGGCATGACGCCCGCGCGGCCGCAAGGCTCCTCTGTCTCGGCGCGCATCGCCTAGCTTCAGAGCATGCGACTGGAGCGACTGCGGCACCCGATCTTCTCGATCCGTCGCCGGCGGGTGCTGCCGCGGTGGGTGCGCCGAGCCGATCGATCGATCAATCGCCGGGTCAATGCGGCCGGCGTCGGACCTGTCGGAGACACGGTGTTCCGCATCGCGTCACGGGCGGCGAATCGCAGCATGCTGTGGTTCGCCATCGCCGGCGTGCTCGCTCTCGCGGGCAAGCCGCGTGCGGCTCTGCGGGGGTCGGCGTCGCTGGTGCTGGCGAGTGCTCTCGCGAACCTCGTCGGAAAACGGCTGTTCGGTGGGCCCAGGCCGCTGTGGAAGGACGTACCGGTCGGTCGCAGGCTCGGGTCCTACCCGACGTCGGCATCCTTCCCCTCCGGGCACTCCGCGAGTGCGGCCGCCTTCGTGACGGGTGTCGCTCTGGAGTCTCCCGCAGTCGGCGCGGCGGTGGCGCCGCTCGCCGCGGCGGTCGCGTACTCGAGGGTGCACGTCGGCGCCCATTGGGCGTCCGACGTCCTGGGCGGGATCGGCATCGGCGCCGCCGTCGCCGCGGTCGGCGCGGTGATCCTTCCCCCGCGCCGGCCGCAGAGCGAGTCGTCGGTCGCCGAGACGGGCACGCGGGTGGATCTGCCCGAGGCCCGAGACGGCGAAGGCCTGCTCATCGTGCTGAACGAGGAGGCGGGCACCTCGGTGCTGCACGCCGACCCGCGGCCGGTCTTCGCCTCGCGGTTGCCCCGCGCGCGTATCCGGGAGATGGGGCCGGATGACCGGATGGACGACATCGTGCGCGAGGAGGTCGCCTCGGCGACCCCGCCACGTGTGCTGGTCGCCTACGGGGGCGACGGCTCCGTCGCACGGATGGCACAGCTGGCGCGGGAATACTCGCTTCCGCTCCTGGGCCTGCCCGGCGGTACCTTCAACCACTTCGTACGCGCTCTCGGTGTCGACGAGCTGGACGTCGGGCTCGACGCGGCGAGCACGGGTCGAGGTCTTCGGGTGGGGGTCGGCTCGCTCGCTGTCGGTGACGACACGCCGCTCACGGTGCTCAACACCGTCTCGGTCGGCATATACCCCGATTTCGTGGCCGAGCGCATCCGACGACAGGCGCGCTGGGGCAAGTGGATCGCCGCCGTGGTCGCCGCCGCGATCGTCGTCCGGCGAGCGCGGCCGATCACGGTGGAGATGGACGGTGAGCAGATGTCGGTCTGGTCGGTGTTCGCGAGCGTCGGCCGCAACGATCCGGGCCGCGTATCGACGATGCAGCGTCGCCGGCTGTCGACCGGGGAGCTCGACCTCCGCATCCTGCATGCGCGGGACTCCCGCCTGCGTGCCTTCGGATCGCTCGCCTTCGGCCGACGGACGGCCGCCGTCCTCCGTACGCTGCGCCTGCTGCCTCGGGCGTCGGACGTGGAGCGTCGGGTCGTCGGCGATGTCGCCGTGCGGGTGCTGCTCCGCGACGGACAGGTGGTGCCCTTCGCTCACGACGGTGAGCTCGAGGACGCCCCCGCCTCGACCGCCGACGGCTACGTCCTGCGTCTGGCAGCCCTCTCGAGCGCGCTGGACGTCTACGCGCCCTGAGCGATCGTCATCCTCGCGATGTACGCGAATGCGTCGCTCGGGCGACGCGGCGCGCCCGGCCCGATTCGTAGCGTCGAAGGCATGGAAATCACCTCGACAGATCTCGGGCTCGCCGCCCGGGTGCAGCAGCTCACCAAGTCCTACGGTGGCGGCGAGAACGCCGTCCGTGCTCTCGACGGCGTCTCGGTCGGCATCCGCCGGGGACAGTTCACCGCGATCATGGGCCCCTCCGGCTCGGGCAAGTCGACCCTGATGCACGTCATGGCAGGCCTCGACGCTCCGACCTCGGGTCGCGCGTGGATCGGCGACACCGAGATCAGCGGCCTCGGCGACCTGGAGCTGACCCTCCTGCGTCGCCGCCGCGTCGGCTTCGTCTTCCAGGCCTTCAACCTCGTGCCGACGCTCGACGCGATCGGCAACATCCTCCTGCCGTTCGACCTCGACGGACGCCGGCCGTCGGCGATCGAGCGGGCGCGCATCGACGGCCTCGTCGAGACGCTCGGCCTCACCGCGCGCCTCACCCACCGCCCGCACCAGCTCAGCGGCGGTCAGCAGCAGCGCGTCGCGATCGCTCGCGCGCTGGCGACCGCGCCCGACCTCGTCTTCGCCGACGAGCCCACGGGCAACCTCGACTCCCGCTCGGGCCGGGAGGTGCTGGGGCTCCTCGCCGCGGCCAGCCGTGACCACGGGCAGTCGATCGCGATGGTGACCCACGATCCGCTGGCGGCCTCGCACGCAGACCGCGTGCTGTTCCTCGGCGACGGTCGGATCGTCGCCGACAAGCCGCGTCAGAGCGCCGAGCAGATCGCCGCCTACATGCTCGAGACCGAGAGCGCCCTGTCGTCGGAGGTGACGGCGTGACCGCGGTCGCGGTGGACGCGCCGGTGCAGCGCCCCGCCGCATCCGCCCGTCCGCTGGCATGGTTGCGCGAGCGGGGGATGGGGGCGAGCGTGCTCGTCGCCGCCCTGTCGAGCGCCTTCGCGGTCGTGCTCATGTCGACGACCGCGTTCATCTCCCTCCTGCTGCGTTCGGACCCCTTCATCGGGGAGAGCGAGACGCTGGTCTTCATCCTGGGCTTTCTCACCGTGCTGCTCGTCGGCGTCGCCGTCTACGTCGCCGCGATCGTCACGGCCAACACCTTCGCCACCGTCGTCGCCGGGCGCACGCGTCAGATCGCCCTGCTGCGCCTGATCGGCGCGTCGGCCAAGGCGCAGCGCGCCGAGGTCGCTCGGCAGGGACTCATCGTGGGGGCGA